>NZ_JAYGHN010000006.1:96978-213736 GCF_034931845.1 Calothrix sp. UHCC 0171 | reverse complement strand
AACTTTCCCAATCACCTGCCGTTAGTAACCTCTCGAATTCCACGAAAAGACTCTATACGGTCGGTGTACATTGGGGGTGTTATTTCGAGAAAAAGCCGAGTTTTTGGAAGTTGTAAACTACTTGCTGTGAACATCGTTTTTACCCTTGCGGGAATTACTGGGATTGTTGGCATCTTTTTGAGTAGGAATAGGCAAGACAATCTGATTTTTCGTTAATAAAATTAATTAATTCAAGTTTTATATTTAAGGTTTTATATAAAAATGTTAGCAAGGGTTTGGAGTGCATCTATAGTTGGCATTGATGCTGTGAAAGTGGGTGTGGAAGTCGATGTATCGGGTGGTTTACCGGGAATTGTCATTTTAGGTTTACCAGATGCAGCCATTCAAGAATCCAAGGAACGGGTAAGGGCAACTTTGAAAAATGCCGGCTTTGCTTTCCCGATGAAGAAAATTGTGATTAACTTGACTCCTGCTGATTTACGTAAGGAAGGTCCTTGTTTTGATTTACCCATTAGTGTGGGGATTTTGGCGGCTTCTGAACAAATTAATGCTGATTTATTAGGTGATTATTTATTCCTGGGTGAAGTAAGTTTAGATGGTAGTTTGCGTCCGGTTGCGGGTGTGTTACCGATTGCTGCTTCTGCTCAACAAATGGGAATTACTGGTTTGGTTGTGCCTGCTGATAATGCTCAGGAAGCTGCTGTTGTTCAGGGGTTGCAGGTTTATGGGTTTAAGAATCTTTTGGAAGTTGCGGATTTTCTTAATAATCCAGAACGTTACAAACCTGTGCAATTGGAACAAAATCATCTGGAAACTACCAGTGTTGCCCTTTTGCAGGGAGTGGATTTAAAAGATGTCAAAGGACAGGTTCATGGGCGGCGAGCCTTGGAAATAGCTGCTGCTGGCGGGCATAATTTGATTTTTGTCGGTCCTCCCGGAAGTGGAAAAACCATGCTGGCTCGACGTTTGCCGGGAATTTTGCCGCCACTGGCATTTGCTGAGGCTTTGGAGGTGACGCGGATTCATTCGGTGGCGGGTTTGTTGAAAAATCGCGGTACACTAGTACGCGATCGCCCATTTCGTAGTCCTCATCATTCGGCTTCTGGACCTTCTCTAGTGGGTGGTGGTAGTATTCCCCGTCCGGGTGAAATTTCTCTATCGCACCACGGTATTCTGTTTATGGATGAACTCACGGAGTTTAAGCGTGATGTTTTGGAATTTTTACGACAGCCTTTGGAAGATGGTTTTGTGACGATATCACGGACTAAACAATCTGTGACATTTCCAACGCAGTTTACATTAGTTGCCAGTACGAATCCTTGTCCTTGTGGTTATTATGGTGATACTATCCAAGCCTGTACTTGTTCGCCAAGACAGCGTGAGCAATATTGGGCAAAACTTTCGGGTCCATTGATGGATAGAATTGATTTGCAGGTGGCTGTAAATAGGTTGAAGCCTGATGAAATTACTCAGCAACCCAGGGGAGAGGCTTCGGCATATGTGCGGGAGAGGGTAATTAAAGCTAGGGAAATGGCTGCCAAGAGGTTTGAGAATGAACGAAATGTGCGTTGTAATGCTCAAATGCAAAGTCGTCATTTGAATAAGTGGTGTCAGTTAGATGAGGCGAGTAAGAAATTATTAGAAGCTGCCATTAATAAATTAGGGTTATCAGCTAGAGCCAGCGACAGAATCTTAAAAGTTGCAAGAACGATCGCAGATTTGGCTGGAGATGAGGAATTGAAGCCTCATCATGTGGCGGAGGCAATTCAATATCGTACTATTGATAGAATGCAATAAATAAAGTTGGAAAGCGATCGCATCAAGGTATTTTTTACATATTTTGACTTCTGATATCAATTCCGGCTATAAATTCCGGCTAACTAGTTATGATTAATTTTTCTCCCCATCTTCCCATCTCCCCATCTCCCCATCTCCCCAATATTTGGTAGTAATCAATGGTTGTCAAAAATAATCCACCAGTAGTATATGAAGGCGGTTGTCACTGCGGTGCAGTGCGTTTTCGAGTTGAAGTCGAAAAACACAAAGCTGATGATTGCAATTGTTCGATTTGTAGCAAAAAAGGCTTTTTACATTTAATCGTGAAGCAAGATCAGTTTACCCTGCTCAAAGGTGAAGATGTATTAACAACCTATACTTTTAATACTGGCATTGCCCAACATAAATTTTGCAGTGTTTGCGGGATTCACCCTTTTTATATTCCTCGTAGTCATCCAGATGGTATTGATGTCAATGTTATATGTTTAGATGGGGATGCCATTGTTAATTTTGAAATTGTTCCATTTGATGGCAAAAACTGGGAAGCAAATGTCAGCAAATTACAATAATAGTCCCTTAAGTATTCGTGTAAAAATAAATTGAACAAGTAGTGTGGAGAGGAGTTTCCAGGGAGATGTTCTTCACGGAAAACTCCGGAGCCGAAAAGCCCACCTTTGGGAAATAGCAAGCGAGACGCTTGCACTACTCATTTTTACATGATTCCTAAGTCACCATTGTCAGAATGGTAGATAGGGGCACTGTGGCAAAATAATCGCGTTGAAATTGTTCTTCTTTGACTGCGGCTAGAAATTGTTGAAGTGAAGATTCTGCCTGTTCCAAATTTGCTTGATAATCTAAATCTTCAACAAAAACTAAAAAGTGATACTCTTGAGGACTGACTACGCGATCGCTTAACATTGCTTTAATTCCCAAACAACGCAAAGCTTTTAAACCTAAATGTAAAGGTTGATCGCCGATACCTATTTTCTCTCGCAATTGTACACGAGTTACCGCTTGTTTAGTACGTACAAGGTATTTTGCAAACCCAGCTAGATTGAGCCAAATATCCTGTGGTGGTTGATGTTCAGGTTTTTTCCAAGCCAGTGCTAGGGGTTGATTTTGATGACGCGATCGCTTCAGCCAAATCCTAATTTCATCCCAACTTGTGGGAATTTCACGTAGGGGAATTGCTGTAGAAGTGGAAGATATTTCATCCCCGGTAAAATTAGATAAATCAGATAAATATCGCCAATCTAAAGCAGATTTCCTATTTGCAAAGGTGCTATTTTTAAAATCTAAATTCGCTCCATTTTCGATGAGACTCTGGGCGGGACGCACCGCAATTAAACGGATTTCATAGCGTTTTTTAAAACTATTAAAATCAAGTTCGGCAATGCAATCACATTTGCCAATCGGTAACTCATCTTTGTAATGTCCCCACCAAATTCCCGGAAAAGGACTTTTTGTTGATTCATCGCGAATATCAAATTCGGTTTTGATATACTGTATCTTTTTACCTTTGGTATCTTCTTGATTGCGATGCCAAGCATTCTCAAACCAGCAATTTTGAATGAATAATTTTGGTGCTGGATTGCCCATTCCACAAGGTTCCAACAATTTAAATTCTAAAAATAATTCTTTCCCTAAGTCTGCAACTTTCACAGTAATATCCGCTTGTATAGTCGGTACAAGTGATACACCAGCCAATGTCCGGCGTAAACTTTGGTTAATTGCCTGGGTAAAAATCGGAATATTTTCCACTGGCAAACTCAAACCCGCCGCAAATGGATGCCCGCCAAACCTATGCAATAAATGTGCTTGATCTTTTACTAATTGATATAAATCAACCGAATTAATTGAGCGTGCCGAACCACGGGCGAGGGCAGGGGAAGCAGGGATAATTTGATTTTCGATGTCATTTTCTGCTTCTTTGTCTTTCCCTCTCTCCACATCAATTTCGACTTCCGTACTTAAAAGAATTGTGGGTCTTCCTGTCTCCTGAGCTACTTGTCCCGCCACTAAACCTAAAACACCAGGCGACCATTGCGGGTCTGCCAAAACGATCACGCTAGTAGTAGATAAATCGAGTTGGGAAAGCTTGGAATTCACTTGCTGTGAGACATCCTTTTGAAGTGACTTGCGGCGAGAATTTGCGAGTTCGGCTGCTTCTGCCAGTTGTTGAACTAGCTTTTGGTCACGGCTTGTCAGTAATTCCACGCAAAATCTAGCATCGCCTTGGATACGACTGACAGCATTAATTCTTGGTCCTAAACCGAACGAAATATCAGTTGGGCGATCGCCACTTTTTTGGCACAATTCTAATAGTCTTCCTAATCCTGGACGGCGGCGTAATGTTGGTGGTTGTAGAAAGTCTGCTTGTAAGCGTTGAATCCCACGTTGAGCTAGATAACGACAATCCCCACTCAGTTGCACCAAGTCTGCAATTAATCCCACAGCCACTAAATCGAGTAAATCTTCCAGTGGTTGCTGGGGAACATTAGGTAAAGCATTGTAAAGAGCTTCCACAAGCTTGTAAGCTACCGCCACTCCACTCAAATGATACAAAGGATGTTCGTTAGCTAAATAGCGCGGGTTAATGATTGCTGCAACTGGAGGTCTCTCGGATGGTAATGTATGGTGGTCGGTGACAATAACATCAATACCGAGTTGATTAGCATGGATAATTTCATCAATATTAGTGCTACCTGTGTCGCAAGTAACAATTAACTTACATCCTTGTCTCGCTAAACTATCAATTCCCCCCAAATTCAATCCGTGGGATTCCGTCATCCGATTGGGGATGTAATAACTCAACCTTGTATTTTGTGGGAAAAACTGCCCCAAACCATCCCAAAGAACTGATGTTGAAGTGATTCCATCCGCGTCAAAATCTCCCCAAATCACCACTTTTTCGCGATTTGTCCTCGCCGCCTGCAACCTTGCCACCGCTAACTGCATTTCTTGCCCAAATTCAAAAGCACTCGCTGCTTGATATATTTTGGGATTGACAAACGCCTCTAGTTGTGCAGGATTACGAATACCTCGTTGCCATAATAACTGTGCGGCAAAATACCCAGTAGAATTGGGGGTATGGAGTTTCACCGCTTCCAGAAACCATTCTGGAACTTGTTCAGATGCAACTAGATTCCATTGTTGTTCAGGCATGTTGTCGAGTGAGAATTTAGGAAATGCGATCGCTAATTTTTGAGTTGACTCTAAAATTAATAATACACATGTTCGCTGAAAATTTGATTCCCCCCTACTCACTTTCCCCTTTGTCTTTTTCTCTGTCTTCTTCCTCAACAAGTGGATTCAAGACAACTTCATTTGCTGCCGCATCGGGTTTGCCAGCACGTAAATTAGGGTTGCGACGACTGCGTTGAGTGACACGGCGATAACCTGCACGTTCAGCTTTTTGATACTCGTATTCGATTAACCTACCGTAATGTTCATGTTGACTAAGATTCATCGAGAGAAAAACATGTTCGCGGGTATTACCAAAACCCTTACGGTTAAAAAATTTGATTGCCGGGACGTTTGCCGGGTCAGTATCAACTAACATAAACCTAGCACCATCTTCAATCATCCGCGCGATCGCTTTATCGACTAGTTTATCAGCAACGCCTCGACGCTGGTATTTGGGATTGACTCCCAACCATAAGATGTAGCCGTAAGTTAAAGATGCTTTGGTAATAATTGTACCTAAAATAAACCCCGCAAGTTCACCATCAATCTCTGCTACTAAGCAATATTCTGGGTCAGTATTATAAAGTCCAATTACCTCCCACTCGTCCCAAGTTCTGTATAAATACGGATATAATTCATTCGTAAATAACTCTTCTCCCAAGTGGTAAATGGGAGCAATATCATCAATTCCCAACTCGCGGACAAAGACGGCATCATTATCATCAAACTGCATAAAATATTACAGCACTATTTAGACTTACATATTTGTCGCTAAGAGGTTATGTATAAAGTAAACTTTAAGACCAAAGAAACCCGGTTTCTTGGATTTAATTATCGAGCATGATCTGACTTTTTGATGAGAAACCCGGTTTCTCCCTGCACGACTATCTTTAATATTTACTTTATAAATGGTCTCTCTAACGCCAACCAGGTATCTATAAATTAGTTATTTGTGATTAATCAACTTCAAAAACTCACCTCTTCAATCGTAGCAAGGTCGAGGAGATTATTCTCTGTAGCCGAAGAGGAATTATTCAGAGAAGATGCATATGCGCGATCGCATCGTACAGCAAACTGACAAGATTCACAAGCTTGATTCCCTTCAGGTACTTGCGGAAATTCTCCGCCTGCGTAATATTGAGTTAACCATTGGCTAAATTTATTCAATAATTGATTTAATCTCTTTTTTATTTGCTCGTGTTGAGCGGTGCTGTAACTAAACTTAATATTTTTTGGTTTTCCTTCTGGTTGTACAAACCAATAAGTCATGGAAATATTTTCTGGTGCATACTGACTAGTTTCTGCCAAAACATAGAGATAAAGTCGTGTTTGCCAGTTTCTTTCTAAAAAGGTTTGATTTTGTGGTTTGGGATAGGTTTTCCAATCGAGAATTTGCGCTTGATTATTATCTGCTAGTAGTAAATCATAAACCACTGTCAATAAATAATCTTGAACTTGTAAAGTTCGGTACTGTTCACTTTCTCTAAAAATATCTGTATTGGCAAGTTCTAAAATTTCCGGTGCTACCTCAGCAATCCCCATTATCCAAGCTTGTAATTGTGCATCGGCTGACAAGAAATTATCAATTGGTAAACCCATTTCTCGCTGTTGCATTAATAAGTGAAAGCGACTTCCCAAAAGTTGTTTTTCCTCATGTTTTGGGTCTGCGGGAGAATATAATTGTTCTAAATAGGTATGTTGGAATTGACGTGGACATTTTTCTAAAATATTTAATTGTCCTTGTGCAATGCGGATAAGGTAATTTTCATCACTTAGCATATGTCTAGGGTTAATATGTTATTAAAACAAAAACTCATTCTTTTATTTTGTTAAATGAAGATTTTCGGCTAAAGCTTACAATTTGGATAATTGCTGTAATTGCAGAATTTTTACAGCCCGGTAGGTTGTCTCAATGTCGGGTAAAGCAACAGGGGCACGGGCGAAGCCTCCCTTTTCCATCTGACACATCCCCACAAATTGAATTGCTGATTTGAGATCAGGAATTTCCATCTTTAATAGATTACTGGCAAAGATGCCAGCATAGATGATATCTATGTTTGTAGATAAACTATCGACTGTATTAGTGAAACCAGTTTCCTTGACTTGAAGTTGTTCAATAAAGCGTCGAGTATCATTTAATTGCCTCAAGTCATAATCCAATTCTTGTAGAACAGCCAAACTCCAATAGGTTTCCAATAAATTGGGTTTGATGCCAAAACCGCCTTTATGCTTTAGTTGGAGAACAAACTCAAGGATGGGTTGCTTTTCTGGTAAATCTCCCCAAATCTTTTTTGTGCGGATTTTACGTACTAGCCATTGTTGAGTTATACCCATTTCAGTCGAATTACTTTCCTCTGGCAATGTCATCTCAAACCGAGCGATCGCCTGTTTCCACTCGTTCACTGAGTCGGTTACACCGAGCCGATACAGAGTATAAAGGGGAAAATACAAATAATTGAAGGCTGCTGGCGGGATGCTGCCTCTAGGCGAAATATCAAAGTGTTTCTGGGCTTGATTGAGAAGAGAATGTAGGTAATCGCATGTTTGCTGGCGATTGGGCGGCTCTAATCCTAAAATTTGAAATGCAGCAATGGCAAAAAAAGTATCACTAGCATTGGCTTCTTCTAGGTACTCCATTTTGTCAGTGCAGAAACCACCGTTAGCACACTGCTTGCTGTGTAAGTATGCTGCGGCGTTAGCGATCGCAGATTCGATTTGTTGTGTTCTCATCAGATTAGGGATTATCAAGGCTTCTTAAGTTCTGCTAACACAACATCAACTTCTACAGTTGAATTACCGCGAGAGTCTAAAATTTCTCTGGCTGTGATCGATGCGATCGCTGTCATACTTAACCTTTTGGTGTTATGGGGATTATCATCGCCCAAGTGAGGTTTTATTAACCTGAAAATTAGGGGTAAAAATCCATTTTGAGTGCATATTAATATATTTTAAGTTATTCTGCCTACTCAGTTGCCGCAATTATTGAATTCAGGCAAATTACCAATGCGTTTGTAAATTGGTATAGTGCAACTGTAGCTCAGTCTGTGATTGCGATCGCTGTCCTATATCAATATTATTTATTGGGTGGACGAAATTTCGGTAATTCTACTGAAGCAAATGATTTGCGTCCTTTAGGTGGACGGTTGGGATAAATAACTGGCGAAGGTGAGGTTTCATCCTCTGGATTGGGAGGATGGAAGGGAGATTCGCTCACAGGTAAGTCAAGGTGGTTAAGTTGCGAAACTTCTGCCCAATAATCTTGTTCTTCTTCTTGATATTGTTGTTTTTGGGAATTAGGTTCAATCACTATCTCAGGTGTAATTGAGATATCGTTAGTGTCACAATTTTCTAAGGAAGTTGTGTTTGTATCACTGGAATTGTTAGTTTTGTGGAGGTTTAATTGATTTGATTCCAAGTTATTTGCAGCTGTATCCCAAACTGCATCCAAACTGCTTAATTCTTCCTGGGAAATTTCGCCATACTCACCCATATCCAATTTTGACTCCGACTGAGAAGCAAAAAACATTTGAATAACGCTATCAATTTGTTCTTCTATGCTTGGAGAATTAAAATGTGGAGGATTGAAATTGGGAGATTCTAAGTTAGGAGAATCAGAATTGGGAAAAAATGATTCGGGTGTTGTTTCTGTTGTTGGTTGAATTTCCTCCCTGGGATTGGGGAATGCCGGAGATTGAGGCTCAAAGGGAGTTGATAAAATTACCTCTTTGTTATTTTCAACATCCTCATCCACAGATTCTACATCAGCCGACCAAGGTTGAATTGGTTTAGCATTAACAAATAATGACTTAAATTTCCTTAAAAAAGGAGACTCCTGATGATTCCCACCGCTAGCAAAAGCAGTATCATCTTGACTATTATCTATTTCAGTATCCCCTACCGGATTTTCCAAGCATTTTTCTAAAGCTGCTTTGAACTGCAAAGTTTGACGCTGTTGGCGCATTAACCTGGTTCGCAACTCACGACAAGCATTTTCTGATTGGAATAGCTGCTGCGATTGTTCGTTATGGTTGGTTTGCAGCAAAGAGCATTCTCGCTCTAATTGGGCAAGTCGTTGCTGGCTAAATTCTAACTGTGTTTTATAGGTTTCGATTAAAGTTTCTTGACGTTGGACGTTTTGTAAAGAATTTTCTAATTGTTGATAAACTGCTTGAACTTGTTCTTGCACTGCACAGAGTTCTTGCGTTTGCTCTTTGAGCATTGACTCGGTGACTTGATAGCGTTTTTGCTGCAATTGCAAGGATTTTTCCGAGTCTGATAATTTCGATGTTAGTTCTTCCACGCGATCGTACAACTTATCGTTGGCTGTCCGCAATTCATGGTTCAGTGCCAAAAGTTGCTGGAATTCGGCATCAATTAAAGCTAATTTATGACGTTCGGGTTCAGCTACCCAGTCATCTTGTGGCGAAATTTCCGGATTATTGGCAACTACATCATCATTAAATATATCTTCCGATACATTCTCTTCTAAATTATTTTCCTGTGTAACTTCTAATGCATTGATATCGTGAATAGTTTTGCTTTCCCATTCCCCGTTCCCCAAGGTTAATACTGGATTCAATTCTGAATCTCGACATCTAGCCTTGTTGATATTTGGAGATTCTAATTGAGACTGCATTTGAGAATCATCATTTTTACCATGCTCTGGTGTTTCTTGAGAAAATGCCGAAGGTAGTTTGAGAATCTCTTTCGGTGTCTCAGAATTTTGATTGGACAAATTTTGATTTGGTAACACCAACTCAAACGGGCAACTTAAATATTGCGATGTCTGTTGTTGTTCGGCATTCTCAGATAGTGGAGTTTTTTTATCAGCCCCATTATCTGGGGTGTCAGCTTCATTCATCACTCTTCACCCACAAGTTTCAATATGTTATTTCAAGTTGGAAGATTCACACCACTGCTAATTGAACTGGCAACGCCAATAGAAATCCCTGAGGAGGAAATCTATACCATACTCCCATAGACAGAAGTAGTTGCGATCGCCAAGTTCGTCAAAATTACGATTGCACTACATTGATAAAATTTTACCTAGAACACAAGAATCGTGCCTCCAGGTCTGATTAAATTGTTAGCGGTATTTTTTTGCACCGTCACCACTAACCAAGCAACTTATAGAATGTTGTCATTTTTAAGTGTTTAAATCAAGCCAATGGAAAATTTTACCTAGCTCGACTTAGTGGAAATGAAGCAATCGATACTAAGTTATAAATCGTAACTGCAAATTTGTCACTATTTTTTCAGAATTCGGTACTGTCGAAACTACTAAAGATGAGGAGAGCGTCTGTATCCTCTTCTCTACGCTTCTCTATGGCAACCAACGTGGATAATATCCAGATAGTCCCGACAATTGTTCTGGTTTAATCTCGGCTGTGACTGAGGCATCAGCGACGGGTAATAGGGGCATTAACCATAAACTACTGGATGCAACTGCTTCGCCTCCGGATGTCTTGAGGACGTTGTTACTGGGATTAGCAATATTGGATTCTTGGGAGACGATTTGATCGAATAATATACCTAAACCGTCAGGAGCCAAGTTCATTTGTATGTTTCGTTGACCTGCGGGTAAAACTAATAAGGGTTTTTGCTGACCCGATTTCAAGTCTAAAGCAACTAGGTAGGGCTGTTCGATAAATTGCTCCCCTGGCACTATTTGGGTGATTAGACAATAAAGATTAGGGGAGGCTGTATCAAATTGACAACTAAGAATCGAACCGGAAATTTTCAGAAGTTCTTTGTTTACTCCTTGATTTGTTACCAAAAATAGTGACTGAGTAGGATTACTGAAATCACTGTTAAATTTAACCATTGCCGCTTGAGTGCCATCTTGGGAGAAAGCTTGTACCATCCCAAACTGAGGCAAAAAATCTAGAGGTTTGCTGCCATCTTTTTGTAACGTTAAAATCGCAGCACCTTGTCCTTGGACAACAGCAACAGCTTTACTATCTGGGGTAATTAGAAAATCTCCCCCTGGTGGGCTTTCGATGCGAGTCAGTTGTGGTTTTGTACTCTCACTGCCTTGGGGGGCTGGCATAAACCACAATCCAAAGTTACCTGGTTCATCCTTCACACCCCTTTGAATAACAATTGTTTGTCCGTCGGGTGATAGATCAAATTTGAGATTTTGGTAAGTTTTGCCGTCAATTTTATTGTCTAACACTAGATCAACACGACTTGAGGCTTCGGGTTCTTGATCTAGTTGTGTGGGCACTCCTGTGGTGACGCTATAGATTTTGCCTGCCAGGAGGTCTTGAGTCGTTCTGGCACGTGCCGAGAAAAGAATTCTATCCCCTTTTGGATAGGGTTTAAAATCCATTACCAATAAATCTTTAGGAGTGAGGATTGTTTTTTGTTCTTGGGTGAGGTTGTAGAGGACTAATCTGCCTAGTTCTTCACCACTGGTGCCAATATAAACGATAATGCGATCGCGGGTTTTAAAGCTGCCTGTAAATGCTTGTATTGTTTGTTTT
Source organism: Calothrix sp. UHCC 0171 (assembly GCF_034931845.1). Taxonomy (NCBI): domain Bacteria; kingdom Bacillati; phylum Cyanobacteriota; class Cyanophyceae; order Nostocales; family Calotrichaceae; genus Calothrix; species Calothrix sp. UHCC 0171. Next base: position 202,289 of record NZ_JAYGHN010000006.1, on the reverse strand, counting down.
TTACCTTGTTTTGCTACAAATTTATCAAGGGCTTTTTCAAGTTTGACTTTATAGCTTGTGCCGTAGGGTGCTGGGGTTAACAATGTATAAACCATCCTTCGTCCAGCCCAGCTAAATTTACCGGCTAATGGTGGTTCTATTTTTAAGTTACTTTCAACACTTTTAATATCCATTGGACGGCTGAAGGTGAGGCTAAATGATGTATCATTAGCCCCAATTTTTTGATTTTGCCAGCTAAAATTGCGGACACTAGCCCTAACTGCATCACTTTGAGCAACAAGTATCCCAATGAGCAAGGTAAGTACAAGAATAAATGCGATCGCAACTCGGTCTAGTGGTAGTAATCGGTTTTTTTTCTTAGCCATATTGTAAATTTGGACATTGGGTATAGGGAGAATTTATTATCTTTATCCCTTCATCCCACGTGAATTTAAGAACTATAGGGATTCTTGGGCTGGGGAATTTCTTTGAGTGAAGTTGCTTCGATGGTGAGGTGGCGTTTGCCGGCGATGGTGTCGGTAATCATTTTGCCTTCCACCTCAAACCATTTGTCGGGTTGGTACTTATCGCGATTTTCGTTGAGTTTGACTGGTAAGCCGATGGGGTATGCATCTGCTGCACAACAAGTAATCACAAATCTTGATAACATGAAATATTTTTCCCCCATCTCTTTGGGGTACAAAACAAAACCCTGAACTTTCACTTTTTGTCCCGCATGTTTGTCGGGTTCGGGATAGACATTGATAGTACGTACCCAGTCTACAAGGGTTCTATCTTCGGGACGAATCGAAGCCCGAAAAGATTGAGGTTGCGATCGCGTTGGTCCCAATAATTCAGTTACACTGAGATTCATGGCGCTTTGGCTGGCAAAGACTTGCGGTGTAATTAAAAATCCCAGTAATGCTGTAAATATGAGTAAGGAACTACTCCATCCGGGGGGGAAAATTGTCATGTGTTGAGCCGATGGAGAATCTTCAATTATCCTTTGCCGTTTTGATAATTCTTTCGTTTTAAATCCTGCAACTAATAACAACCCAATACCGGCAAGAATCACCAACCAAAAATAATCGGGGTGAATCAATAAATTTAATTTGCCAGTCGCCCAATACTTCAACAGTAAAATGCCCCAAGCTGCAATTGCGAGGACATCAAGCCAATGCAAGATTTTGGGATTTTTATAATTTTTTTTAGCTGGCGTGGGAGTCATTGGTGGAAGAAATTAGGAATTATTTAAGTTTACAAGACGTACAAATTCAGAAATAGAGTCAATAAAAATGTTAATTGTCCTGCCAGCATAAACAAATAGAATAAAGCTCGTGGCTTGAAAATCGATAGCATCAAACCAATACTTTTAATATCCACCATTGGTCCCAATACTAAAAATGCTAGTAGTGAGCCACTGGTAAAAGCTGAAGCAAAAGACAGGGCAAAAAAGGAATCAACAGTCGAACAAATCGACACAACTACTGCCAGTATCAACATTGCCACAATTGAACTAACCGAACCAGCACCCAGACTTAAAATTAAATCACGGGGTGCTAGCACTTGTATGGCAGCTGCAATTGCACTACCTAACACCATAACTGCGCCTAATTCGCGTAATTCTTGAATGATGTTATCTATGATTAAGCGGAATTTATCTGACATTGGTTTATCCGCCATTGGTAGCGTCGCTGTCGCATTCATTGTCTCAATGCGGGTAATTTGGCTTCCAGGCTTTCCACCTAGCCAATAACTACCAGACTGCAACAAAGTTGAACCATTGGTTTGGATTTGAGTTTTGCCACCCATCCCACTACGACGTTTTGATTCCGGGGGTGTCGGTGGGTTAAATTTGAGATATCGGGCGATCGCAGGCTGAACAATTGGTGTTAAATCTTTTTGAAAACTAAATATAAAGCCAACTACTGTGGCAATAATCAGCGAAAATACTACACGTAACACGACGATTTCTGGTTGGTCGCGAAAAGCTGTCCAAGTTGACCAAATCACGATTGGATTAATCGTTGGTGCAGCTAACAAAAAACCGATGGCGACTGGTGTGGGCACTCCTTGCATCAGCAAACGTCTTGCTACTGGAACATTTCCGCATTCACATACAGGAAATAAAAAGCCTACCAAACTACCGACAAATGCCCCCAATAACGGGTTTTTTGGCATTTTTTCCACCAGTTTCCGTTCATCAACCAAAAACAGCAGCACACTGGAGAATAAAACCCCTAGCAGCAAAAACGGTATCGCCTCGACTAACAGACTGAGAAATATGGTAAAACCATTATTCAGTTGACTCATGGGCGTTGCCATTGAAAAAGTGATGTTAATTTTTAAGGTTATGCCAAGTCATTCTATCGGAATGGGGATCAAAAGCAAGTAGAAGATTTGTCGAATTCTCAATTCCGAATATTAAGATTAACAAAATTCCCCAATTTTGGGAATTTAAGTCTCCCTCACTAGCCACATCGACATTCCACCCCAGCAATTTTGCGGGAATAAAACTTTCCGAGTCAATCTCAACCCATCAATATAACCCTTTGTGTCAGGGATGGATTATGTCCTAGATATCTACTTTCTGGGTATGACAATGATGAATTATTGTCATTCCTCTCCTCCAACATTTACAGCCTTCCAATCGCATTATCAGTCAATACCTAAATTAACAATACTCATAGTTTCAGTAATTCAGTTGATTGCAAAGCCTAATTCTACGCAATTTCATCAAGGATTTACCAAGTTTTCATGATTTATCAATTTTTGTCTGCATTCCTACGGTTATCAATGTTAGCAAAAATGACAAAGCAATGAAGAAAGCTAAGGAGAAAGGGAAAATATTTTGGTACTCTCTAATCCCGAAAATCCCGATTTTCCACATACCAATTCCTCAAAAACTGAAATAGGCTGGAAGTGTTAACTTTACGGTTAGCAAATTTTACCTAGTAGTCTGCAATTAGAACAACTCAGGGTTTCCAGTGCAACAAAATTTTATATCCAAGATTTCAAAAATATCAAAACCACTTTTATCCGAAGGTAATAAATGCGACCTTTGTGTAGAGTCTACGCTTCAGGAATTGCCGCTATACACTTTTGAATTGGAAATAAGTTGCACTGGTGCAGAAGTGGCAAAAGTCTTTGAGCAGTATCCACTTTTACCTGGAGTAATATTGCTGGAAGAAGGTAAATATATGGGAATGCTTTCCAGAAAGCAATTATTAGAGTTTTTGATTCGTCCATTTGGGAAAGAGTTATTTTTTGAACAATCTCTAAGCATTCTCTATAGTTATGCTCGTACTCAAATATTATTATTACCTGCAACAACATCAATTCTATCAGCAATGCAAATGTCGCTGAGACGTTCCCCCGAATTTATTGCTGAACCAATTGTTGTCAAGATTTCACCTGACACATACAGATTACTGGAGGTACATGAGTTAACTATTGCATCGTGGCAAATTCGCGGAATTGAGACGCAGGTACGTTACGAACGTAGTCAAGCGCAAATGATGCAGAATGAAAAAATGGCAAGCTTGGGAAGATTAGTTGATGGAGTTGCTCACGAAATTCTCGATCCGGTCAATTTTATTTGGGGTAACTTAACTCATTTGTCTAACTACAGTCAAGATTTGATGAGGTTAGTGACTGCTTATACACAAGAATTTCCCGATACTTCGGAAAATATTAATGCTTTGAAAGCAGATATTGAATTTGATTTTTTAGATCAAGATTTAAACAAGTCGCTAGCAAGTATTCGTACTGGTGCCGAACGATTAAAAAAATTAGTAATTAGTTTACAAAATTTTTGTCACATTGACACTATTCACCCTAAACCAGTTGATTTACATGCTTGTATTGATAGTATTGTGTTGCTAATTAATAGTCGGATTAAAGGAGAAATAATTATTACTAAAAATTATGGTTATTTACCTCCCGTATATTGCTTTATGGGACAAATGAATCAAGCTTTGATGAACATTTTAAGTCGCGCTATTGATGCTTTAATTGATGACGCAATTAGGCAGCATTATCGAATTGATGATGTATCTGACGAGAAAAAGCCTCAGATTGAAATTACAACCGAAGTAATTACACAATTATCTACTGAGATGGTTGATTCTCGTTGGGTTTCGATTAAGATTAAAGATAATGGTTCAGGTATTTCTCAAGAACAGAAGCAGCAAATTATGCAATCATTTGCTACAAAAAAAAGAACAGATAAAGAAACCAGCTTAGAGTCTACATATAGAATTATTACAGCCAGACATGGTGGTCAATTAAATTTGCGATCGCAATTAGGAAAAGGTACTGAATTCGAGATTTTATTACCTTTAGTTTAGTAGCTATGCAGAGGAAATAAGGAAATTTACAGTAAGTTTTTGTCTACTTTTGTAGATTATTGTGAAATATCATCACACCATATCAATGTCCCTTTCTTTATCTCCATTCAGGATATTTAAAGTGTTCTTCCATCCAGAATCGTGATTCCATTATTTATGAGTAGAAAAGTCTACATAATCAATCCAAATTAAAGTTGCAGAAGAGGGATAGCTATTTCATATAACTTTTGACGATTAACTTTACCTTGATGATTGCGAGGTAATTCTGTCACCGGAATCCAATGCTTAGGAATTTTAAATTTACTGAGTTTGTATTTCAGAATAGTTTGAATCGCTAAAATAGAAGTATTTGCATATTTCGGAATATAAATAGCTGTGACAACTTGACCCCAATATTTATCTTGTAAGCCAATTACACAGATATCTATTACCATATCGGTAGCTCGAATTGCCGCTTCAATTTCTTTTGGATAAATATTTTCTCCACCACTAATAATTTTTTCGCTGTTACGACCTATTAGATGTAAATATCCATCTTGATCAAGATAACCGACATCATCAGTAAAAAAATATTCTCTAGAAAAATTATTTATATTATTATTGAGATTATTTTTTATATTTTGATAATTTATTGAATAATAACCCAGTGCTAGAGAAGTTGATTTAATTTGAATTTTGCCAATATTATTAGCAGGCAATATATTATCTTCTTCGTCACAAATTATCACCTCTGCATGGGGCAAAACTTGACCACATCCAAGTTTACCATTAAGGAAATGATCTGGTTTGAGCGTCACAACTTGGGAAGCTGTTTCTGTCATTCCGTAGGTTGGTGCTAATTTAATTTTGTGGAATTTAGCTTTTTCTAATAGTTCGTTCCATGTTGCTGCTCCACCTAAAAGCACTGCTTTAAATTCAGCTAAGTATTTATTTATGTTTATTTCTGCATTGATATTTTTATCTATTTTGTCACTCGAATTATCTAATAATCTTTGTAATTGAGTTGGAACCAAAGATATAAAAAAGTCTGTATAATGTATATTTTGTATATTTAATATTTTCCCTGATTCCAAATATTTGAAAGGTAAAATTACTAACTTTCCGCCTGTAGTAAAAGCTCGCATAAACTGCATTAAACCACTAACATGATATAGAGGTAAAACGCATACAGAATTAACTTCTTTGATTTGAAAATATTCTGTAAAACCTCGTACTGATGCCATTAATGTTTCCCAAGTATGAATGGCAAACTTAATTTCTCCCGAAGAACCACCAGTGGGAATCATAATAAATGGGTGTTGATGGGTAGCAGACTCAGAATTTTTGCATGTCTTCGTATCTCCCTGTCTCCTTCTCTCTAAGTCATACTCTAAGCCATGCTCTAAGTAATACTTTGCCCCTTGTCCCAAAATAATATCTGGTTCGGCTAAATCTAAAACATACTGCCATTCATTTTCTCCCCAGTCAGGGTTACAGAGGAAAACCTGGGAATTTGTGGTACAAGCAGCCAGAAAAGCAGCCAGGAAGTTAACAGGATTGCGATCGCATATAATTATATTTAGTTCTTTGATACTATCGGCTTTATTGACTTTATTTATTTCTAGATAATAATTTCCAATTAGCTGCTGAAATTGATATTTTTCAGAGCCAAAAAGCCAATCATCAGCAAGATTTTCAAAATATTTAAATAATTCGCGATTCATCACATCCTCTGAGAAAGCTTATATCTGAATAATTCGTAACTTAAAATTCCAACTTAAAATTCCCAACTCAGCACTTATTCCTGAAACCAATGATTAACACCAAAACCTACTGCCCGTTGAGATAGTGATAATTCATGAGCGAGTTGGAGTGCGGCATTTCTACCAATATCAGTTTCAAATACTGAGGAAAAGACAGCGTCGATTTGATATTTTTGGCAAAATTGACGTAAGCGAAATGGAGAACCAATAATTCCTGGCTTAATCACAAAAACATCACGCCAACCATTTTCATAGTAGGTTTCTAATTGCGGAAATGTGGCAACTGATTCATCAAGGGCGATTTTGGTGCGATAACAATCGCCAAGTTCTAGCATTTTCTCAAATTCACTGACTGGAAGTGGTTGTTCGATAAATTCAATCTCTACAAACTTGTGATTTACATCTGTTGTTTGCAAATTATCACAGGTAAATAACCACAAATTCGCTTCCTGATAATTCAAGCCTCCATTTGCATCTAAACGTAATTTTACCCCTGTTGGTAAAGCTTTTACTAGCGATTCTAAAATTGTGATTTCTTCAGCGATTGGATAAACGGAAATTTTCCATTTAAAAGTACGATATCCCTGTTGCCAAAGAGGTTTCCAAGCTGTTAATGCTTCTATCCCCGCAGGTAATAAGGCACTAAATTGTAGTAAAGGGAAAGAGGAAGAAGCAAAATTTTCCTGTTTCCCATTTACCATTTCCAGTGCAGATTCAAATCCAAATTGACAAGTAGGTAATGTATTAGAAATGGAGAAAATTACTTCTTGATTAATTTCTGATGTTAGCTGCTGACAAAAATTTACAGCTTCTTCCAGAGTTTCGGAACCAAACCAAGGAATAGGAGCTATTTCACCAGAACCAATCTTACCTGTTTCGCTCTGGAGATGAATAATAATGCCTTCGCGAATTTCCCAAATCCCATGATTTGTCTGTAGAGGGCGAATAAATCGTCTTTTGTAGGGACGGTAAGTAAATTGGTATGGCATCAACTAATTGGTATGGCATCAACTAAATCGCAAATCCCAATCCAAATAATAAACAACACCAAAAATGGACGGCGACAGCAATAAATTTGCAATTGCTAACTTTGTCGGGTTGGTGATGATTTTCCTGTACGTGACGGCACAATTTAATTGCGAATGGCAAGCTTACCCAACTTAATAATGTCCATATGGGAAAATATCCCCAAATCACGAAGATACTGGTAATTAAATAAATACTCGTAGCACTCCATGTCAAAACTTGTGAACCTCTTGCAGTTCCCAGTCTGACAATGGGGGAAAGTTTACCTGCTGCTAAGTCATCTTTGACTTGGTGAAAATGGGAACAAAAGAGAATCAAACTGGTAGCAACCCCGACTATAATTGAGGCTACGAGATTAGAAATTGACCAAGTTTGGGTTTGACTATAGTAAGCTGCACTACAAGCTAAAGGACCAAATGCAAAGAAGCAGAGAATTTCACCTAAGCCTTTATATCCTAAACGAAATGGCGGTCCTTGATAAATGTAACCCAAGACACAACATAGGGAAATTAGCCCAATTACAGTTATATCTTGTTGCCACCAACTAATCGCCAGTATTCCCAATAGCCCTAATCCTAAACACAGATTTCCTAACCAGAAAACTAATAGTTTATTCCCAGTTAAATTTACTAATGAATGATGTTTATTTTCATCTATTCCTGTTTCGGAATCGAACACATCATTACTGATATTTTCCCAAGCCAGGATTAAAATTGCGGCACCGATAAAAGTGGAAAAAATTATGCTATTGAGATTTTTTGTATTGGCATAAGCTACCATTGTTCCAACCCAAATGGGCATAATAGCAACACTGTACATCGGCGGTTTGATAGCTGCCATCCAGAGCTTTTTGTCAGGTTGTGAAATTAGCTTTGTAGTCATCGGTTGCGATCGCTTATTTGTCTCTGATTATTCTGGCTAAAATTATACTTAAAATTATTCCGAATCTACATCCAAGAATATGCTAAAGATTTTATAGTTTGGATGATAGTTTGAATTGTCCTTTTGCCATAAATTTACGATTTGTAACACATTTTCTTCACCTGTTTTCGCTTGTTCTCAAGTGTTTTGATGTCATTTTCTGCTAGCATTACGTTTTCGTTAAGATTTACGTTCATCTATTGACTTCAGTAACGACATTACGGCTTTTATCCAAACAACTGGGTAAGCAAGGCAATTCTCAAGTCGAGTCAGCCTGGGCTTTCTGAAATCGTCAAGGAAAGTCGTGAGAACGCTAGCTATAAGGCGACAATTTGTGCTACCTGTAGAAATACGACCACAATTTATGACTCTTTAGGAAGATAACTTCAAAAAAATTTACTATTTTTTAAATCCATGACAGTTTCTCAATGTCTCCCTGATTTTCGTATATATAATAAGGAAATATACCAATTTCTTTTAGCTGTTCGGGAAAAATGCGTCCTTAATAGTTGTACTAAAATCGCAAGTATTTCCCTGGAGATTCAGTTAGTTGATCCTTTAGTTGTACTTGCAAAATTAGCTCAAGGAAATCAAGTAAGTTTCTATTGGGAAAATCAAGCAAATAATGAGTCAATTGTCGCGATTGATGCAATTGCGAAATTAGAAATTTCTGGCAGAGATAGATTTAATCAAGCAGAAAATTTTATTAAAGGTTGTTTAGGTAATATTGTTGATTTTGGCTGGGATAAAGGAGATTTTTCACAACCGCACTTTTATTGCGGTTTTGGTTTTTTTGAAGATAATTTACACCAAGATTATCCTTTTGCTGCGGGTACTGTTTTTTTACCACGTTGGCAAGTCGCACTCAAAGATAAACATTGTCGGTTAGTTGCCAATTTGCTGATTAATGAAAATACGAATATTAATGTCATTCTCCAAAATTTATGGACAAAAATCGAAATTATTCAATCCTTAGCATATTGTTCCCCTGTCACCACGTCTAGTTCTCAAAATTCGTCACTCAAATTTAGTCAAGAGTTGATAGCCAACCCAGAAAAGTTTAAAAGCTCTGTAAAATCGGCACTACAAGCAATTAAACGCAGACGTTTTAGTAAAATTGTTTTGGCTGATGTTCTTGATGTTCGTTCTGCCACTGCATTTAATTTATTGAAATCCCTGCATAATCTCCGCCAACTTCATCCCAATTGTTGTATATTTTCGATTAGTAATGGTAAAGGGCAAAGCTTTATTGGGGCAAGTCCAGAACGATTGATTAGCATCCACAAACAGCAATTAATCACCGATGCCTTAGCAGGAAGTGCGCCACGGGGAAAAACTCCTCAAGAAGATACAGCAAATGCGAACCGTTTATTAAACAGTGACAAAGAAAGACACGAACATTCATTAGTCATTGATTTTATTACCCAACAATTATCAAAATTGGGTTTATTGCCGCAGGTATTAACCCCCAGACTGCGACAGTTATCAAATATTCAGCATTTATGGACACCAATTGGAGCTATTGTCCCCAGCAGCGTACATCCCCTACAAATTGTAGCCCAACTCCATCCTACACCTGCGGTTGCAGGTTGCGATCGCGATATTGCTTGTAGTGAAATTCGTCAATATGAAAGCTTTGAAAGGGGTTTGTATGCTGCTCCTTTGGGATGGGTAGATGCTGCGGGTAACTGTGAATTTATTGTCGGTATCCGTTCAGCATTAATTGATGGTGATAAAGCCCGGTTATATGCTGGTGCTGGTATTGTAGCAGGTTCCGATCCTGATAAGGAGTTGGCGGAGATTCAACTGAAATTGCAAGCATTACTCAAGGCTTTGGTTTAAATGGGGTGATTGACGATGATTAATTACGTCCCCTCAATCACCAAATCGCGATGAGTAAATGATTTTGCCTTGGCTCCAGTATAATCGGCAACAATATGACCATTGCCTGTCACTTGGTATTTATAGGTGACTAAGCCTTCTAAACCAACGGGTCCCCGTGGTGGCATCTGTTGCGTACTAATACCGACTTCAGCACCAAATCCGTAGCGAAACCCATCAGCAAAACGAGTCGAGCAATTGTGATAGACACCAGCAGCATTTACCAATGACATAAATGTCGTGGCATGTTCACTATTTTCAGTAATAATTGCATCGGTATGTTTGGAACCATGGCTATTGATATGTGTAATCGCATCTTCCAAACTATCAACAATTTTCACAGCCAAAATCAAATCGCTGTATTCAGTATCCCAGTCGGTATGTACTGCTTTGTGAATATCTGGTAAAATTTCACAGGTGCGATCGCATCCTCGTAATTCGACATTTACTGTTTGGAATGCCTCGGCAATTTGCGGTAAAAAGGTTGCGGCAATCTCACTATGAACTAACATTGTTTCTATCGCATTACATGCAGCCGGATATTGAGTTTTAGAATCAACTGCAATCCGAATTGCTTTATTGATGTCTGCTGCATCATCAATGTATAAATGACAAACCCCGTCAGCATGTCCGAGTACAGGAATGCGCGTATTTTCCTGCACAAATCGCACAAAGGAATTAGAACCACGAGGAATAATCAAATCGACATATTTATCTAACTTCAATAACTCCAATGTCTCTTCACGAGTGGTTAGTAACTGCACGGCATCAGGATTTACGGCAGTTCCTGAAAGCCCTTCTTTAATCGCTTGCAAAATCGCTTCACAGGAACCTACAGCTTCCTTCCCACATTTGAGAATCACACCATTCCCCGACTTAATCGCCAGGGAGGCGATTTGAATTGCAGCTTCGGGACGTGCTTCAAAAATCACCCCCAAAACCCCCAAAGGACAAGTTACCCGCTTTAAAATCAAGCCTGTATCAATTTCGCGATGAATCTGCACCGCACCCACAACATCAGCAAGTTTACCAACATCCCGCACCCCATTAATCGCATCCCGCAACTTATGTTTATCCAACTGCAAACGCTTATACAGGGGTTTGGCAATTCCATCAGCCACAGCCGCTTCACAATCGGCAATATTTGCCCGTAAAATATTATCCTGAGCGGATTCCAAGGCTTGAGCAATAGCATCAATAGCTCGATTGCGTTCCTCAGTCGTCAGCACCGCTAACCGCAAGGCAGCAGCACGAGTTTGTTGAGCGATCGCTAGTAGAGGAGATAAAGTAGCTTGAGGAGCAGTCATAACAAAATCTATATCATCGTTAAATATATCCTAAAATTCTACAATTACTGGTGCATGGTCGCTGGGTTTCACTAATTTTCTCGGTTCCAAATCGATCGCACAACTAACAGCTTTTTTGTATAATTCTGGTGTTAAATAATGATGATCAATGCGCCAACCGCGATTGCGTGAAAATGACATTGTCCGATAATCCCACCAACTATAGTGTCCTCCTTTCTCAGTAAATTTGCGGAAGGCATCGGCAAAGCCTAGTGCCAATAATTGATTGAGTGCCTGACGTTCGGCATCGGAAGACATAATATGATTTTTGATACTGCTGACGTTTTCGTGAATATCTTTGTCTTCTAAGGCAATATTAAAATCACCACACATACAAATATCTGGCGTTGTTTGCAGTAGAGTTTTCAGATATTTGTGCAGCCAATTCAGCCAACCGAGTTTATATTTATATTTCTCGCTATCTACCTCAGAACCATTGGGTACATATAGATTCAGAATTCTGACACCATCAATGACACCTGTAATTATCCGCTTTTGTTCATCCCATTCGGGTTCGATGTCGGGTAAGATGCCGGCGAAACCTGTAGTTACTTGTTCGAGTGGTTTTTGACTGAGCAAAGCCACCCCATTATAGGATTTTTGCCCGTAGATATATGTGTGATAACCGAGAGCCTCCAAATCACTCCGAGGAAAATCAGCATCAACAACTTTTGTTTCCTGTAAACAAAGAACATCCACAGGATTTTGTTGTAACCAATTTGTAACATGTTCTAAACGCGATCGCACCGAGTTAACATTCCAAGAGGCAATTTTCATTAATAGAAATAGTTGTTTTTCTGGACTGGGTAAAATTTAATTTTGACTCAATTATAAATAATTAGAAATTGCTTAGTTACTCCCATTCATTGATTCACAAATGATTTTTAAATAATTCCAAAACATGTTGCCAAGCGTCTGTCGCCGCTTCTGGGTTGTAACTAGGATTTTGCTCCAAGAATGGATATTTATCTTTGAAGAACATCGCAAAAAACCCATGCCCAGCATCATATCGAAATACACGATGATTAATGTGATGTTTTTTCAATTCAGCTTCAATTTTCTCATTTTCCGCCGCCGAAATCAGCGCATCCCTTGTCCCAAAAAATGTGTAAATAGTCCCTTGAATTTCCGCAGTCCGATTAACTGTGGGAATTTCCTCACCATAACTAGGAGTAGTAATCCCACCACCGTAAAACGAAGCAGTCGCTTTAATACCAGGTAAAGTTGCCGCAATATAAGCAACATGACCACCAAAACAGAAACCAATAGCCCCAATTGCATTATCATTAACATTGGGCAAAGTCTTCAAGTATGCGATCGCAGCTTGAATATCGCTGATTATTTCTGGGTATTTTACCTGTTGATAATATTCCAAACCAAGTTGATATGCTTCTGGGCTATATCCTACATCCTCAGGGCTAAAATCACGTGTAAAGCCGGGAGCAATCCGTTGATACATCGCCAGGGCAATGGCGACATAACCCTGCTGTGCAATTAGTTCGGTTATTTCGCGAATATTACTATTAATCCCAAAAATTTCTTGAAAAACGATAACTGCTCCCAACTCTCCCGTACTCACTGGCTGCGCTAAATAAGCGTCAATTTCTAAGTCGTGATTAGGGATTTTGACGTAGGTTGTTGTAATTTTCATATTTGTCATGTCTTTAATTAAATTAAATCTGGATTGACACCTAATTCACGTAATTTAGCAGCAAATAGCTCTTTTTTCTGACGTTCGCTTTCAAGTTCTGCAACTGCCGCCTCTGCACGTTGCTTTTCCAGTTCAACTTGTTCAGAACTCCACAACAGTAAATTACCTGCTTCATCCCACCAGCGCAACCAATCAATATTTAACCCCAGCCGGGTTCCCTGCCAAATTCCCAAAAATAATTCTAATTCGGGAATCCAATAGCGCCCTAATTCGGAAGCTTCCTGTAAAACATATTGATTATTTTGCAAACAACGTACTTCTAGGGTTAATTCGTAGGGGTTAAAAATTACATAGGTTGGCACTTTCAATATTTGCTCATAGAAATATAATTTCCCATAGGGAAAGGTGGGACGAATCGAATACTCTGTATTATCTGCATCCGAAAGAAATTCCATCACCACCGCGACAGCACTCCCTTCAATATTGGGCGTATAGCTGCGACGAATGACTCCCGTACCCACAGGTAATACATTCGGTACATATAACCAATCGGGAGCTTTGACTACATTTTTTTGATTAACCGTAGCCACAAGCGCAAAATTTACAGCAATCAACATTTGGGGTTGAATGCGATTCGCTGCACCTAAAGCATCTGTCAGTGCTGCTGCAATGGTTGGTTGTTGAAGATTTTCCACTGGTTCATCGGGCAGAATAAAATCGTCTGGGAGCTTTTCCCATGTGACTATTGGAGTTTGATTTCTAGAGGTGGCTAGAACCATAATTTTTAGAAATTAGTTTTTAGTTACTGAATGTTTGTACTTAGGCTATTTATGTATAAACTAAATTTTATAAATAAAAAAATAGAGCATTTATACTAAAAACCACTAGAAACTGGACTCACTAAATAGACTTAAAGGCTAATAGCTAACTGCTTGCAGTATGGGAATACTCAATAAAAAATATAAAATGTTGAGTTATGTCATGTTCGTCTAATCACTTACAATTAAAATTTCTCCGCGTCCCCCCGTCTCTAAGTCTCCGTGTCATACCGATTCGCAATTCGCAATTCGCAATTCGCAATACTCGCTGTCGCGTAGGCGCAAGCCTTCTCAAAGAGTGAAGCTAAAGCTACGCAATTAAAAAACTTAGATGCAGCAAAGCTTGCAGGATTTACATCTGTATCAGACTTTTCGTGAAATGGTATCACTTTGAATGATGAGTATTCAACCGGACATGATATTAATGTTGGGGTTCAGCGCTAAACATACTCTTGATTTCGCTTCAAGTATATATTATGCGCCTTCACCCAACGACATTTTCTACATTAGTAGAGACATTTGAGTTAAAACCTAACTACCTTCATGCCCTACCTTTGTATTCGCACCGATATCTTCCCATTTCCAATCACGAATCTCCGGCATATCTTCACCATATTGGGTAATATATCGCTTGTGTTCAATGAGCTTGTCCTGACACATTTGCTTAATATAAGCAGCCGAATAACCCAATGTTGGCACTCTATCAATTACATCCATTGCTAAATGGAATCGATCTAAATCATTCAATACCACCATATCAAAAGGTGTTGTCGTCGTTCCCTCTTCCTTATAACCGCGAACATGTAAATTTTTATGATTTGTGCGGCGGTAGGTAAGACGATGAATTAGCCAAGGATAACCGTGGTAGGCGAAAATAATGGGTTTGTTGGTGGTAAAAATGGAATCAAAATCTGCATCTGACAAACCATGTGGATGTTCCGTCGGCGGTTGCAGTTTCATCAAATCAACGATATTCACAACCCGCACTTTTAAACTGGGAACATGCGATCGCAATATATCCACAGCTGCTAAAGTTTCTAATGTTGGTACATCCCCCGCACATGCCATCACCACATCGGGTTCGCCACCCATATCGTTGCTTGCCCATTCCCAAATCCCTACACCTTTGCTACAGTGCTTAATCGCTGCATCCATATCGAGATACTGCAATGCTGGCTGTTTGCCGGCAACTATGACATTCACGTAATGACGACTTCGCAAGCAATGGTCTGTCACTGATAACAAAGTATTCGCGTCTGGTGGTAAATATACGCGAACTACCTCAGATTTCTTATTCACTACATGGTCGATAAAGCCGGGGTCTTGATGAGAAAACCCGTTATGGTCTTGTCGCCAAACGTGGGAAGTAAGTAAATAATTTAACGAACCTACTTGTCGTCTCCAGGGAATATCCAAGGTCGTTTTTAACCACTTCGCATGTTGGTTAAACATCGAGTCGATAATGTGGATAAATGCTTCGTAACAAGAGAAAAACCCGTGACGACCTGTTAATAAATATCCTTCTAACCAACCTTGACAGGTATGTTCGCTGAGAATTTCCATGACTCGACCATCGGCGGAAAGATGATCATCTTCCGGTAATAGCTTGCTATTCCAGGTTCTATCTGTAACTTCAAATACTGCATCCAATCGATTCGATGCCGTTTCATCAGGTCCAAAGATGCGAAAATTCTTGCTTTCTAAGTTCAGCTTCATCACATCCCTGAGGAATTTACCAGTCACCTTGGTAGCCTCAGCGACAACTGTGCCAGGTTTGGGTACATCTACCCCATATTTTTCAAATTCCGGCATTCTCAATTCCCGCAGTAACACACCACCGTTGGCATGGGGATTATCGCCCATACGTCGCTGTCCCTGGGGTGCAAGTTCTGCCAATTCTGGCAATAATTTACCGTTACTATCGAAGAGCTCTTCTGGCTGATAACTCTTCATCCACTGTTCTAAAAGTTGGAGATGTTCCGGTTTACTAGCAATTTCACCAAAGGGAACTTGGTGGCTGCGCCAAGAATCTTCAGTTTTTTTACCATCAACTTCTTTCGGTCCCGTCCATCCTTTGGGACTTCTCAGAATAATCATTGGGTATTGGGGACGTTTGCTGAAGCCATGTACCCGTGCTTCCCTTTGGATTCCCCGAATTTCTTCAGTGATGGTATCCAAAGTGGCAGCCATGAGCTGGTGCATGGTTGCAGGGTCTGAACCTTCGACAAAGTAAGGTTTGTAACCATAACCAATAAATAAACTTTCCAATTCTTCGTCAGAAAGTCTCGCCAGTACAGTTGGGTTCGCGATTTTATACCCATTCAGATGCAGAATTGGTAATACTGCACCATCATGTACAGGATTCAAAAACTTATTTGAGTGCCAGCTCGCTGCTAGAGGACCAGTTTCCGCTTCACCATCACCAACAACGCAAGCCACAAGTAAGTCGGGGTTATCGAATGCGGCTCCGTAAGCATGGGAAAGTGCGTAACCAAGTTCCCCACCTTCATGTATTGAACCTGGAGTTTCCGGAGCAACGTGACTGGGGATACCACCGGGAAAGGAAAACTGCTTGAATAATAGCTGCATTCCTTGGGTATCTTGGGAAATATTGGGGTAATACTCGCTGTAGGTTCCCTCTAAGTAAGTATTTGCAACTAAACCGGGACCACCATGACCAGGTCCAGCAATATAAATAGTGCTTTGGTCATATTTTTTGATGATGCGATTTAGGTGAACATAAATGAAGTTTAAACCGGGTGTAGTTCCCCAATGTCCAAGGAGTCGAGGTTTGACATGTTCAAGTTTTAGAGGTTCCCGAAGCAGGGGATTATCGAGAAGATATATTTGTCCAACAGATAAATAATTGGCGGCACGCCAATAAGCATTAATTTTCTGGAGTTCTTCGTCACTTAAAGGCTTAGATGTAGTCGAAATTGCTAAAGTCATAAATTGCACCTGGTAGCAAATCGATGTCGATAAATGTGTTTTCTTTGCTATTGTATGTGTTTCTTGCTTTTAGCTTCATCCAACTAGTGACGAGTATTACTCAGAATGTCAGAGAAATAGATTTAAATTTTCAATCTGTGATGTGATTGACTTATGGACTATGGAGCGATCGCATTTTTCAACTGCACCAGTAATTTATTTACCTGGCTCCACCTACACCGACGTACTCAAAGGCGATCGCTGATTGCTAAATCGCTCCTTTGTTAACTTTGTTTGTGACTGCGGTATATTCACATTCAGTATTTCCATATTGAACCTGTACCCCACATTCCGAATAGTTTGAATCAAACTGGGTTGACGCGGGTCAAGTTCGACTTTTTTCCGCAATGACAATACGTGGGTGTCTATTGTCCGTGGGTTATCAATCGCATCGGGCCAAGCACGACGCAACAATTCCGAACGACTCAAAGCTGTTCCACCAGCTTGGGCTAGCACGTACAGTAAGCTAAATTCTTGAGGAGTTAAATCAATAAATTCCCCTTGGAAACGAACCCGACGTTGCACTAAATCAATTTGCAACGTACCATAGTCCAAGTAAGCTGGAGCCACAGGAGTACGGTTGCGACGGATTAGCGCTTCAACCCTTGCTAAAAATTCCTGCATCCCAAAAGGTTTACTTAAATAATCATCTGCACCAGCCCTAAGCCCAGCCACAACATCGGCTTCACCATTCCGAGCCGATAACATCAAAATCAATGGCTGTTGCTGTCGATGCAACCAACGACAAAACTCCATGCCATCACCCTCTGGTAAATCAGCATCAAGAATAACTAGCGTTGGTTGATTGCTCAAAAAAACTTCCCTGGCTTGATAAATACTCGCAGCTTGATGTACTCGATAGTTCAACTGTTGCAAGTGCCAACCTAACAAAGACCTGAGATGGGGATTTCCCTCAACGATTTCAATACAAACCGAACCCACAACTGCAAGACCCCTTAGCATCTATGAATTTACAAAGTATCAAAGCCTAGCAACTTGGTTTTGTAACCGTTGTTACTTCATATGCAATATGTTTGTTACTATTTGAAATTTACACTCGTAATTTCACCAATCAACTCCTTTGTCAAAGCTAAGTGAGTCAATTGTTAAATTTTAATTATATTTTTCTGTCGCTGAGTCTTACCTTGAGAATAAACGCTGGGAATATATTGCAGAGCGCAATATATTTATTTTTGTTACAATAATGAGGTCAACTATAATACTCATCTAAACAGGATTTAGCTTCGAGTCAATGGCTTTCGTAGCGTCTGTTGTAGACTTTCCCAAAAATAACTACACTCGCCGAGGATGCCAAAAAGTCACAATTCTTTCACAAAGAAAATGGAGCGTTGAACAAGTTTCCATGCATAATATATAAAAATTACAAATTCAACCATCCGACTTTACCAGTTCTGGCATAGGATGGAATTAAGCAGTCGCAGCTTTTATGTATTTTTATCAGGGAGATATTCGGCTTTGAATTGATGTCAGACTAGAAGTAATACTTCACTTTTTAGCTCAGATATTTTACAATTCTCATTCCAAACAGATTTCTACAGCAGTTATGCTCCAAGACACACAAACCATTCGCTATTACCAAAGACTCACCGATGCCTTCGTCGAGCTATGGAATCGCGGTTATCGCACGGATGATATGCGGATGTATTTGGATGGCTATCTAGCCGCGCTGCGAAACAGCAATGCCATTGAACCGTATCTGATTCATCGTTTAGAGGAGGAAGCAACACGCTATTTATACGATGTCTCTAACTTCGCAATGACGCAACCGGAACCAGAACCGGAACATGGATATTACTAATCCATAGAATAACCGAATCTCTAATTGACGCAGATTATATTAGCATACAATCTGCTTGAATGACCAGGGGCAGATGTATGGTTTTTGAGAAAGATGAAATTAGAGATATAAGAATCAACCCAGCCGTGTTGTTGGTTAATGAGAACGGCTGGTTTTTTAGGTAAAAAAGCTATGAAGCTAAGGCGACTTCGACCATTTGTTGTAATTCGCCAGATTGGTAGAGTTCAATCAAAATGTCGGAGCCGCCAACAAATTGACCATTCACATACACTTGGGGAATCGTCGGCCAATTGGAATATTCTTTGATACCTTGACGAATATCAGAGTCAGCTAAAACATCCAATGTTTCAAAAGGAACACCCAAGGCATTCATTATTTGAACCACATTGTTAGAAAAGCCGCACTGAGGCATTAATTTGTTACCCTTCATGAAAATCATGATTTTGTTTTGGGTGACTAAATCGTCAATGCGTTGCTTAGTTTCTGGTGTCATATTTTTTCTCTTGTTGTTTAGATATTGAGCATTAGGGATTGATTACTGAGCATGGTCTTGAGGATATAAAAATACATTCACTCTCACCATCAACAAATAACCAATAAACATGAACTATTGACTACTTTGCCAAGCTTCAGGGGTATATGTTTTCAGTGCTAAAGCATGGATTGCTTCACTGGACATGGCTTTTTGGACGGCACTGTAAACTAACTGATGCTGTTGTACTAGTCCTTTGCCAGCAAACTGCGATGACACGACAGTCACTTCAAAATGCTCACCATCTGGACTTTGCACGTTGATTTGGGCATCTGGCAATTCTGCTTGTATCATTGCCTCAACTTGCTGCGGACTAATCATCGCAATCCCTTAAAAACATCATTATCTATTTTTAACAAAAACTGAGTGCTTGCTTCTGCCATTATGGGAGATGGTTTTGGAAATTTTTGAACAAAATCTCGGACTGACTACACTTACGCTCAATAAAATTCCTTGATTTTACAAGCTTCTAAATTGAGATGAAGAAAAACTAGACAATGTTTAGAAACTATAGAGGCATTACGAATAAAGCCTCTACACGACAACTGGATGCGTTTACTTTTTGGAGGCGTTACCACCACTGGACGTAGGAGAATCTACAAATCCCAGTTCCACAAGTTGTTGATAAGCTTTTTTACCCAAATCTCGTGTGGGATTTTGGCTTTTGACAATTTGCACTAGCAAGGGAACTGCTAATTCGGGTTTATTTTGAGAACGATGGACTACTGCGAGTCGATAGGTTGCTTCGTCTCGTAATTGCGCTGTTTCTAGAGCTTTGCGACGCTGTTTATCAGCTACGCGGTTGTCAATTCCAGAAAAACTGGAAGTGAGTTCTTGGTAAAAGTTTGATAGCTGGTTAAAAACAACTCTTGCCTCTTGAAGTTTCTTAACTGCGGTGTCAAAGTTTTGGGAAGAAACTGCGCTTTCTGCTTCACTCATCAGTCGCTTGCCACCATCAATGCTTAAGACGCTGCTGTTTTGAGTTACCGGACGAAGGTTGTTCGGATCGTTGGGGTCAATTGGTTGAGCTTGGTTCGAGTTTGGTGTTAGTGTTGGTACTTGAGCATGGGTCGGTGATAGGAGGCTAAGGGCTGCTATCAGGGATAAGGAAGCCAAGGGAATTACAGGAACAGTTGCAGCAAATTTCATGCGGTTTTTATGGTGCGACAACTCAATATAAAGTGAATAAAACAAAATGAAAACTTCGGGTATCTTAACTCTGTTTGGGCATTTGACAAAGTAAAGCTACATACTCAGTTCTTGCTCTCTTAGACTGAGAATTGATTTAATGGAGTTCCCGGAGTCTTTTTTGATTTTGAGTTGACATTTTGCACTTTCTATGGGTCTAAATGAAGGCAACTTTTCAGCAAATGTCAAGTATTTCTGTGGGTAATCTTAAGAATTAAACCAACGTGATGAAATGCTAAGACATTCTGATGTTGTCGTAATGACTTAATTTTCCAGCTAAAGAACCTTGGATGCTGAGGATTGTTGATTATGGGTCAATTTTAAGGTGTGGGAATGTTAAATGGTTGAGAATTAAAGGTGGGAATTAAAATTGAGAATTTAGATTGTTGGTGAGTTTTTCATACAAAACACATACAGCAAAAAATTAGCTATTAGCTATTAGCTACTAGTTATTAGCTATTAACAATTTTGCTAAAACTACGATCGCACACTTGAGATTGGCGATCGCTTAATTGATGCATTGATTTGGTTAAATCAAGCATGAGATGATTTGCATTTTTTTTGAGACAATCACCAGCATAATCAGCAACCGCAATTGGTTTACCGATTTGAATATGTACATTTGTCCCCCAACTGGGGTTAGTCTGGCTGTAATCAATGCTCATGGGGAGAATATGCGCTCCCAAGCCAGAATGAGTCATTTCCGCCTTTAAAGCCAAACGGGAAATTCCTGGTTTGAGGGAGTGAAGCTTGCCTTTGCGAATTCCGCCTTCGGGAAAAATAACTAGCATTTCACCATTCACAAGTAAGTCTACGGCATGGCGAAGGGTAGTGATTGATGGACGTTTAGGATTCACAGGAAACCCACCCAAACGGCGAATAAACCATCCTTGCAAGCCATGACATTCTGTGACTGTCACCATAAATCGGAGGTCTCGCCCAGTGACACAGCGTCCTGCTGCATAGGGAACTAACATGGCATCCCAACGGGAACGATGGGTGGGTGCAAGAATTACGGGACAGTTTTTGGGGATGTTCTCCTGTCCGGCGATCGTAATTCTTCCAAAGAACAAAGGCAAAATCACATGACGACCCAACAAATACGCCAAAGAACTGAGCCAAGGAGAAATTCGTGAAGTGAAATTAGCCGCAACTACGGGATTAGCAGCACTTTCGGCAAGTTCATTGTTGATAGTTGGAAAATGGCACCTGTCTGAAGAAAAGTGAAATTGAATCATAACGGCGGCTGCTAATTGTTGGGTTAAGATGTGATGAAAACTTTGATTAGATACACCGTAGATTTTCTTCCCTAACTTTTGTTACACCAACTGGACAGTTTTACCTCTGTCCTTTAGGTTGTACTATGTCGCCGATTGGCAAACCACTCTTGTAACTGCTGGCGGCAACTTGACTCCAGGATGCCTCCAATGACACGTAATTTATGATTGGAAGCAGCACTGTCAGGAATATTCGCAACTGTTCGCACTGCACCGGTTTTGGCATCATCTACTCCATAGACGAGAAGTCCAACACGAGCTTGTACTATCGCCCCTGCACACATTGGACAGGGTTCTAGAGTTACGTAGAGAGTACATCCCTGCAAGCGCCAACTTTGTGATTGTTTTGCCGCCGCTCTCAGGGCTACAATCTCCGCATGTGCCGTAGGGTCACAGTCGCGTTCTTTGCGGTTTTCTCCTTCTGCTATCAAATCCCAATTGGAATTCACAATAACAGCACCTACAGGAATATCACCCGCATCACCTGCGGATTTAGCTAATTGTAAAGCGTGACTCATCCATTGTCTATGTATCAGATATTCTGAATATTTAAGTGACATCTTGAGAACACAGGTCGGTTAAACTATCATTAGACAAGGGATACAGGCTATTATACCTGGCAATTTGAACCGAGAGAGTTAAGTAAGCGCAGCAATATTTTATAAAAATTTTATACTCTGGCTCCTAAATATCCAATCCCTTATTCTCCAATCAACAACAAATCAAGTTGTCCTTTGGTGTCGAGTGCATACAACTCATCGCAACCGCCAATATGTTGGTTATTAATAAAAATCTGCGGTACTGTGCGGCAATTGTTAGCACGTTCTGACATTTGGGTGCGGGCTGCTTCATCACCATCAATTTTGTATTCAGTAAAATTTGCGCCTTTCCACCACAGCAACATTTTGGCACGGATGCAGTAAGGACAAGTCTGCCAAGTATAAATTTCGATATTTGCTTTGATGCGATCGCGACCTAGAAGCGAATTCACAAAATTGATCATTGTCGAAATAGTTTCCAAGGGATTTATTACAGTTAATTTTATGTGAATGTGGCTAGTCTTTTTTCGAGTTCAAACAGGCTTTTTCCACAAAATTTAGAGATGTGCTTCTCAAATTGGTAATAATATACTAAGAACGGTTAGAAAATGAACTTCTCAAAATGCTATTAGCATTTATTTATAGGTCTTGTAGATAATCGCTATAGGCGTAGCCTTCTCGTAGAGTACAGCTAATAGCAACCGCTCCCACTATACTAATCAATGCCATCATCACATTGATTCAGCTAGGTAAGCAGATAATGTTAAACCCGATGAAGAAGCTTGAAGATAGGTAGTCAAGTGAATAGGAACAATTTCTAATATCCTTGACAAAATTCAGATTTAACAAACGAGATATAAACTACTTTTCGTTATATTGTAAAAGCTACGGTAAATATCAAAAATCAAGCGATCGCTTGATTGAGAACAGAAAAATTATCGAGTTAAAGTAGGTAGCTGTAACGGCAGCCTTCAGAGAACCAGAACTATTATCAGACATTTTCAGGTCAAACTATAGAAGAGTAATGCATCGAAATAACAAGAACAAACCGTTCCTCGACAACCAACAACCAAGAATTCAGTAAAGCTTTGTATCGCGCATCGTAAAGATTAGTTTATTGATGTATCCGCCCTTTGGTAGACTTGAAAACTGAAATGGCTGTTGGAAACGACGCAAAATCAAGCAATTGAGAGGGCAGACTCCGTGGAAAATACTCTTGGGTTAGAAATTATTGAGGTAGTTGAGCAAGCAGCGATCGCTTCTGCTCGTTGGATGGGTAAGGGTGAAAAGAATATTGCGGACGAAGTTGCCGTCGAAGCGATGCGCGAACGCATGAATAAAATTTACATGCGCGGACGCATTGTGATTGGTGAAGGAGAACGGGACGATGCCCCCATGCTTTACATTGGTGAAGAAGTGGGTATCTGTTCTCGTTCAGATGCCAAAGATTTTTGTAACCCCGATGAATTAGTCGAAATTGACATTGCTGTTGACCCCTGCGAAGGTACAAACCTGGTAGCATACGGTCAACCTGGTTCAATGGCTGTATTGGCAATTTCTGAAAAAGGTGGTTTGTTTGCGGCACCAGATTTCTACATGAAGAAATTGGCTGCTCCTCCGGCTGCAAAAGGCAAAGTTGACATCAACAAATCTGCTACCGAAAACTTAAAGATTTTATCTGAGTGTCTCAACCGTTCCATCGATGAATTGGTTGTCGTCGTCATGAAACGCGATCGCCACAATGATTTAATCAAGGAAATTCGCCAAGCAGGAGCTAGAGTCCAGTTGATTTCTGATGGTGACGTAGGTGCTGCCGTATCCTGTGGCTTTGCTGGTACTAATATTCACTGTTTGATGGGTATTGGTGCGGCTCCTGAAGGCGTGATTTCGGCTGCGGCGATGCGTGCTTTAGGAGGACATTTCCAAGGACAGCTGATTTACGATCCAGAAGTGGTCAAAACTGGTTTGATTGGTGAGAGCAAGCAAGCTAACCTCGACCGTTTAAGTTCAATGGGTATCAATGATCCCGATAAAGTTTATAACGCTAATGAATTAGCATCGGGTGAAAACGTTTTATTTGCCGCTTGTGGCATCACCTCCGGTAATTTAATGCAAGGTGTTCGTTTCTTCCACGGAGGGGCGAGAACTCAAAGTTTGGTAATTTCGAGCCAATCGAAAACTGCCCGCTTTGTGGATACGATTCATATGTCAGAAGAATCGAAAATTATCCAACTGCATTAATGTGATAACTAGGGACTAGGGCAACGGGTAGGGGCAAAAGGGTAAGGAAAGGAGCAAACAGCTTGTCATACTGCCCTGAGGGCAAAAGCAACGAACATAAGTAATTCGTAGTTACTTATGTTCACTACCCAATGCCCTGTTCCCCATCACCAATGCCAAATTCCCAATTCCCAATTACAAAACACTGTTAGGAATTACAATTTAGCAGATGAATATAGCAGTAGTAGGTTTAAGTCATAAAACCGCGACAGTTGAAGTCCGGGAAAAATTAAGTATCCCAGAAGCCCAAGTCGAAGGTGCGATCGCCCAACTTCTCAGTTATCCTCACATTGAAGAAGTTGCCATTCTCAGCACTTGTAACCGCTTGGAAATTTATATTGTTGCCCACGAAACCGAACTGGGAATTCGTGAAGTGACACAATTTCTCTCTGAGCATAGTAAACTGCCCGTGAACTTGTTGCGATCGCATTTATTTGTGCTGCTCCACCAAGACGCTGTTATGCACCTGATGCGTGTTGCTGGCGGTTTGGATAGCCTAGTCCTGGGTGAAGGTCAAATCCTAGCTCAAGTCAAAAATACCCACAAACTAGGGCAACAATTCAACGGTATTAAAACAATTTTAAATCGATTATTTAAGCAAGCACTTACAGCTGGAAAACGTGTACGTACAGAAACTAGCATTGGTACAGGTGCTGTTTCCATCAGTTCGGCGGCGGTAGAACTGGCGCATATGCAGGTCGAAGATATACGCGCTTGTGCGATCGGTATTCTCGGTGCCGGCAAAATGTCACGGTTACTTGTACAACATTTAGTCTCTAAGGGGGCTACACAAATTTGTATTGTTAACCGCTCCCTAGGACGCGCCCAAGAGCTTGCTAAACAGTTCTCGGAATATCCAATTCGGACCCATGTCCTCACGGAAATGATGACAGTAGTTTCCGAATGTGACATGGTATTTACCAGCACTTCGGCAACAGAACCAATTCTCGATCGCGCCAAATTAGAAATGGTTATTGAACCCAGTCGTCGTCTGATGTTGTTCGACATTTCTGTGCCACGCAATGTCCATACTGATGTCAATGAACTTGAACATGTACAAGCATTTAATGTTGATGACTTAAAGGCTGTAGTCGCCCAAAACCAAGAAAGTCGGCGGAAAATGGCACAGGAAGCAGAAGGGCTTTTGGAAGAAGAAGTGGAAGCTTTCGATATTTGGTGGCGGAGTTTGGAAACTGTAACTACCATTAGCTGTCTGCGAAATAAAATTGAAACCATTCGCGAACAGGAATTAGAAAAAGCACTATCACGTTTGGGTTCAGAATTTGGTGACAAACATCAAGAAGTCATCGAAGCCTTAACCAGAGGCATCGTTAACAAAATTTTACACGACCCAATGGTGCAGCTGCGCGCCCAACAGGATGTAGAAGCAAGGCGTAAATGTATGCAAGCACTGCAAATGTTGTTTAATTTGGATGTAGAGGAAATATTTAGTTAATGGTTAATATCCTGATCTCGAATTATTTGTAAAAATTAATATCCCCGATTTTTTCAGAAGTCGGGGATATCAACGCAACAATTCCAAATATGATGAAGCGAAGCTTACGAGTGATATTAATGCTGTTGGGTGTGTGGCTAATTTTTGACTTGGTTTCGCGCCTCACAGTAGAAATCTTATGGTTTCGTGAAGTTGGATATTTGCAAGTTTTTTGGTTACGCTTAAGCACAAAGATATGGCTGTGGATAGGTGGATTTTTTAGTGCAGCTAGTTTTTTGCTATGTAATTTTCTTGTTGCCAAACGCTTGAAGTATGGTGAGAGTGGCAAAAAGATAAATAAAATTTCCGTCCCCATTACTAATTCCCCCTCAACAACTGCCAATCCTCCCTCAGGACTGAGATTACCCTTGCTGCTACCGATTGTGATGATTCTCAGTGGCATGGCAGCTTTAGTAGTGGTTTATTACAGCCAAGAAGCTTTGGGAATTTGGCAACCAAACCTAGAGTTACCGACAAGGAAACTGGGCTTATTCCCGCAATTACCATCAATTGTGGAGTTTTTGGGGTTAAAGGAAATTTCTTTCTCCATTGTGCCAGTCGGTTTATGTTTATTCATAATGCTGGCAATTCTGCTATTTCATGAATTGAGTTTATATGCTTCTGGATTTTTCTTAAGCTTCTTACTCGCATTTATTTTTTCAACTTACTGGGATAAATTTTTACAATTTTTTCAGAGAATTAGCTTCAATCAAAATGAACCCTTATTTCATCTTGATATTAGCTTTTACGTCTTTTCCTTACCGATTTTAGAACTGCTACAAGCTTTTCTCCTAGGAATTTTTTTATACAGTATTGCCGCAGTCGCTCTAATTTACTTACGTTCAGCAAATAGCGTCAGCGAAGGAAGCTTTCCCGGTTTTTCAATATTGCAACGACTGCATTTAGACAGCTTAGGTTGTCTATTGATGCTTTCTATCGCCTTACGGTACTGGTTGTTGCGTTACTCCCTACTTTTTTCTCAACGTGGGGTGAATTATGGTGCCAGCTTCACATCCGTCAACGTTCAGCTACCAATTTATACCGCACTAACTTGGTTAGCAGTTGCGATCGCATTTTATCTGCTGCTACGAGTATTTAATTTGTATAAAATTGCCAAACGCAAAGAAACACAGGGAAGAAGAACTCGCTCTTCTTTACGTCTTCCCCTCTCCGTATCTCCCTCTTTCCACTACCCCCGGCATCTCATCTATTTTCTCGCTGCATATTTCACAATTGCTGGTGCATCTGGGGAAATCCTACCTTCGTTGGTACAGCGCTTTTTCGTCCAACCGAATGAACTTGCCCAAGAAACCCCCTATATCAAACGTACCATCGCTTTAACTCGCCAAGCATTTAACTTAGACAAGATTGAAACCGAAACTTTTGCACCACAAGGAACGCTGACGGCTGCTGACTTAGCCAATAATGACTCAACAATTCGCAATATTCGACTTTGGGATGTACGCCCGTTGTTGGATGCAAACCGACAATTGCAGCAAATTCGACCTTATTACAAATTCCCCGATGCAGATATTGATCGCTACACATTAGCTAGAGATGGGGGCAGCGAGAGACAGCAAACAATTATTGCAGCCAGGGAGTTAGATTCTACAGGTTTACCAGCACAAGCACAGACCTGGTTAAACCAACATTTAATTTACACACATGGTTACGGGTTTACACTGAGTCCAGTTAATAGTATTGGTGTGGGAGGTTTACCGAATTACTATGTTCAGGATATTGGAGTCGATCCGGCTGGTAAACAAGGTTCTTTGAAGTTATCGAGTGAAGCCATCCGGGCGAGTATTCCCATTGGGCAACCGCGTATTTATTATGGTGAAATTACGAATAACTATGTGATGACGGGGACAAAAACCAAAGAACTCGACTATCCCAGTGGTGGAGATAATGTTTACAACGTTTATGATGGTAGGGGAGGAGTTTCAATTCGCTCAGGATGGCGAAAGTTAGTTTTTGCTGAATATCTTAAAGATTGGCAAATGTTACTGACGCGGAATTTTACCCCACAAACTAAAGTCCTATTTCGTCGCAACATTAAAGCCAGAGTGCGAGCGATCGCACCATTTTTACGTTATGATAGCGACCCTTACTTAGTAGCTGCTGATGGTGGTGGAACTACCCAAAGTGGGGAGAATAATTATTTATATTGGATTATAGATGCTTATACCACGAGCGATCGCTATCCTTATTCGGAACCGGGTAACGATAAATTTAATTACATCCGCAATTCTGTCAAAGTTGTTGTTGATGCCTACAATGGTAGTGTAAAGTTCTATGTTGCTGATGGCAACGACCCTATAATTACCTCCCTAACTAAAATCTTCCCCAATCTTTTTCAACCGCTCGATGCGATTCCCCCCAGTCTCCGCAGCCATATTCGCTATCCCTTAGATTTATTTACTGTCCAAACCGAACGCTTGCGAACCTATCACATGACTGATCCGCAAGTATTCTATAATCGCGAAGACCTCTGGGAAATACCGAAGGAAATTTATGGTAGTAAACCCCGTCCAGTCGAACCCTATTACCTAATTACAGAATTACCCACCGCAAACAGCGCAGAATTTATCTTGCTGTTACCTTTTACCCCCACACAGCGACCAAATTTAATTGCTTGGCTAGCTGCACGTTCTGATGGCAAAGAGTACGGAAAATTACTGCTATACGAATTTCCCAAGCAGCAGTTAGTTTATGGACAAGAGCAAATCGAAGCACTAATAAATCAAGACCCCGCAATTTCACAACAAATCACCCTCTGGAATCGGGAAGGCTCACGAGTTATCCAAGGTAATTTGTTAATAATTCCCATTGAACAATCTCTACTTTACGTCGAACCTTTATATTTAGAAGCTGAAAAAAATAGTGTTCCAACTTTGGTGCGAGTCATCGTCGTCTACCAAAACCGCATTGTGATGGCTGAAACCTTAGAACAAGCACTAGCTGCGATTTTCCAGCCGAATCAACCGACAACTCCCCCAATTATTAGTCCTTTGCAGTCATAAAAAAAGCCTAATTGCAACTTGTCTGGACAACAACATATTTCTAATTAGATCAGCATCAATTACATTAATGATTTCAATAGATTAGAGGCTTAATCAATAGCATAGATATTTTACTTAATGACAAGCACAATCATGCAGTCACTTTTAAGATATTAATGATTCAATTATGAATTACTTATCTTTTGAGTTTTAGGAAAACTGCAAATTTGATTGAGTAAGTGCTGATTTAATGGTTTTGAATGTCGAAATGTAAAGAACTACTTAAGAACTTAATTGACCTTAGGAAAAGACTAGAAAATAGACAATTAATCCCTAAAAAATAACAGAAAGCCAAACATAATGCTGTACAAAAGGAGGACAGCACTGCAAATTAGATGCAGTTCTAATTCGATATTTATCGAATTGGGAATACCCAAGTATGAATAATGAAAAATTTGAAATTTTGCTGCGTTTTTTTAAAGTTTTAGCAGATGAAAGTCGCCTAAAAATTGTCGGAATTTTGGCAAACCAAGAATGCAGTGTTGAAGAATTAGCAGCACTTCTGCAATTAAAAGAGCCAACAATATCACACCATCTATCGAGATTAAAAGAATTAAGTTTAGTGCGGATGCGCCCAGATGGGAACGCTCATTTATATCAATTAGATAATGATGCATTACAAGCTATCAGTAAGGAAATATTTACTCCTGAGAAAATAGCTTCTTTAGTGGAGAATGTAAATACGGAAGCCTGGGAAAACAAAGTTCTCAAAACTTATATTGAAGGAGATTTACAAAACTCCCAAGAACCTCAAATAATTAAGGAAATCCCAGCTAGTCGAAAAAAGCGGTTTGTGATTCTTAAATGGCTAGTAAGTAAGTTTGATATTGGTGTTAATTATCCAGAGCGTGCTGTCAATGAAATTATCAAACGACATCATCCCGACAGTGCCACATTGCGACGTGAATTAGTGGGTTATCAGTTGATGAACCGAGTAGAGGGAGTTTATTATCGAATTCTCCAAAAATAAGATGACGCTATTTCTACTATTACAGGACTTAAGCAACTGTCAAAAGCAATGGTGCGGCTACGCCGCATCGAGCGCCAAACAACCTAAAAGGCAAACATGGGAATATTGGGACTTTTTAGTTGTTGAACTAAATAATCTGACAATAATCCATGCTTAATTTGATAAATTGTTTGACCACTTTTATAAGCTAAATCTTTTAAGTCTAAGCCAGACTAAAATAGCATGGGCAATATGATTTCTTTGAATGCGACCTGACGACATTGACATGATTTAATACCAGTCAATTCCCTTGAATTACACCATGCTCGTTGCCAGGGCAGTTCGACGCGTAAGTCCTGTTAAAAATTGATATTGGTAAGTGATCGCTCCCCTAGACTTCGCATATATTTTTACTTCTGAGGCTGTGTTTTTACTGAACCATTCATATTCTTGTTGAGCCACAATCAATACTAACAGTACCAGCTTAAACAGGGTAAAAATGCATGGAAAAAATCACAGATTCCAATATTCTCGAACTCGCCAAGCAAGGGGATACTAACGCAATTAATACTTTGGTATATGAGTGGTTAGGCTTAACAACTATTACAACCAAAACGAATCTCAAACAAGATTGCCTCCAGATAATGCTGGAATCAACAGAAGTACCAGAACAGCAGTCAGTAGTTCGTGTTATTCGTGATGGGTTAATCCCGTTAAGTCTTAAATCTGTGGCAAAAGTCAAGGTATTAGGACGGGAGACAGGAGAAGATTTCCCGGATTGGCAAGAAGAATTTGAACTCAAACATGAAATTGTGCAATCCAATCAGGATAGTCAATTATCTACACCACAGCCATCCTTGTTCAACTCGATTTTTGGAGCCATAGCTGAAGGAGCAGGTGCAGCTGGTGGTGTAATTATGGGTGCTTGTCAAAAAATTGCTCAGTTAGATGGAGTAATTACCAAAGAAGAAGCTCAGGTATTAACTTTAATTAAAAAAAAGTTAACCTGATTTTTGATGCTACTCAAATGCTACTCAAAATAGTGCGATCGCATTTGAGAATACTTACTGGGAGGGGTATTTATGGCTGTAACCAAAATTTGTAAGCAGTATAAGCCATCGTCACTACCCCTGTAAGGATTGCAGACTCATCCACTTCAAATAAAGGATGATGTAAAGGGTAATTATGGCTACGTTCTTTAAATCCAATACCCAAACGAAACATTGTACCGGGCGCATAGTCTAAATAAACAGAAAAATCTTCCGCACCGAGGGATGCTTCTGGTAAAACTTGAACGCGATCGCTTCCCCAAGCTTCTTCGGCGGATGCCTGTAATAACTGCGTCAAAGTATAGTCATTTTGGACGCTGGGTACGCCTTGATGATAATTAACTTGATATTTTGCACCATAAGAATCGCAAACACTCGCCACAATATTCTCAATCCACTGTGGTAAATTTGCCCGGGTTTCGGGATGTAAAGACCTTACCGTACCCCGCAACTCCACTTTATCGGCAATTATGTTTGGTGCGCGTCCCCCATTAATTTGTCCAATACTTAACACTACTGGACGCAAAGGATTCTGAGTTCGACTAATCGCCTGCTGTAAAGTCGTAATTACCTGGGAAGCAATCCAAATTGCATCCACAGCCTCATGGGGTCTAGCACCATGTCCCGACTCACCCAGAATCATAATCTCTAAATCATCCGCCGCCGCAGTCAAAGCCCCATAGCGCAACCCAACTGTTCCAGCTGCGATCGAAGGAAAAACATGCAATCCCAAAATTGCAGACACATTCTTCATCGCCCCATCCTTCACCATCCAACTTGCACCTTGGGCTATTTCCTCCGCCGGCTGAAACAAAAAACGGACTTTTCCCGGTAATTTTTCTTTTAAATCTGCCAAAACCATGGCAGTACCCAAGCCTACCGTCGCATGAATATCATGACCGCAAGCGTGCATTATTCCTTTTGTTTTGGAAGTAAAATCTAATCCGGTACGCTCTTCAATCGGTAAAGCATCCATATCCACACGGATAGCTAAGATGCGATTATCACTACCAGTCCCATCTAGTTCGCCAATGACACCAGTTTTGCCCACGCCCTCCTCCACATGCAAGCCATTCGACGACAAGACCCCAGCAACGAAAGCAGCCGTTTGATACTCTTGACCACTAAGTTCTGGGTGCGAATGTAAATGACGGCGAATTTCAATCAGGCGCGGCGCTAATTTTGTTGCTAAATCTTGAATATCGGTTAACATGGCTCAATTTTTCTACATACTTATTTCTCCATCATAGGAAGGAGTGAGGTACTGAGGTGTATATATTCTTAATTAATACTCAGCATTCACCACTCACCACTTTTCCATCGCGAAAAGCTAATAATTCACCCGGTTGAAATTGTGTCCAAACTTCATTATCTGTAAGTGGTGTGGTTGCAATTACTGCTACCCGGTCTTCAGGTGTGGTCAATTCCCGAAAATCGACAGTCAAATCTTCGTCGATTAAGTGTGCGGCGGCGAACGGTGCTTGACGGATAATATAACAAAGCTTGGTAGAACAATGGGCAAAGAAATAATCACCATCGGAAAATAAGTAATTAAAAACACCTACATTTGCCAAGGTTTTTGTAATCTCTTGTAATACTGGATATAGTTCTTCTAAACTCGGTTTTTTGTCAGGAAATTGCTTTCTTAATGTTTCTAAAATAACACAAAATGCTTTTTCACTATCAGTAGTACCAACAGGTTGATAAATACTTAAACCCTCTGGATTAAAGCCTGGTAAATCGCCATTATGGGCAAATACCCAATATCTTCCCCACAGTTCGCGCCGAAATGGGTGACAATTTTCGAGACTAATTTCCCCTTGAGTAGCTTTGCGGATGTGGGCAATAACGTGAGTTGAGTGAATGGGGTAGCGCCTGACAAGTGTGGCAATCGGAGATGTTATTGAGGATTTCGCGTCGAGTAAAATTCGACAGCCCTTGCCTTCAAAGAATGTAATTCCCCAACCATCTTTATGGTCGTCGGTTTTACCTCCCCTGGCACAAAATCCTTCAAAGGAGAAACAAATATCCGTTGGCACGTTGCAGTTCATACCCAGCAATTGACACATATTCAAGTTTTTATTTCAATGCTGCTAGTTTCCAGCTTAGTTCAGGATTGGTTAAACTTTTGGTGCGAATGCTGCAATCCTCAAGAATTCCCTCCAAAGTGCAAATATCAGAGTCCGATGTATTTTTTGTTGTATTTGGATGTGATAATGCTATGTACGGTTTTTTTTGATAAAACATTGTATAGCTAAAGATAAAGATAGTGATTATATACGTAGATGGGACAACAAACTAATAAGGTATTAAAACAATCTGGCGTAGTTCCGTATCGTGTCAATAACGGCTCACTTGAAGTTTTATTGATTACGACTCGCGATCGCCAAAGTTGGGTGATACCAAAAGGTGGGATTGTAAATAAAATGACTCCGCACGATTCTGCCGCCAAGGAGGCATGGGAAGAGGCTGGAGTAATTGGACAAGTTAATTCCAGTGAAATTGGTAGCTATAAATACCGCAAAAACGGTAAAACCTATCATGTGAAGATGTACACCCTTCCTGTCGAAAGGGAAAGCTATCAATTTCCGGAAGCTGGTAAGCGCTTTAAGCAGTGGGTTAAAGCCCATGAAGTTGGCAAACATGTCAAGAAATCATCACTTAAGCGTATCCTCAAACAGTTTGTGAACTCAATCGCGCTCTCATCCGCCAGTTGCCAGTAGTTTAATTTGTCGGGAGTCAGAATTAAAATCATCATCACCAATACAATGTAGGAGTTTGTATTCAATCAAATCGTTTCTTTAAATCTAGATACTGACTCCTACGTTGATTAATACAAATATTTCTACTCACCAAATCGAAAATTCTTCATTAGTAGTGATGTGAAAGGGACGCGATCGCATTAAACTAGTACGGTTGCACTCTGATGATGTGGGAATGTCCGATTTAATTTTATTTTGGCATCGTCGCGATTTACGCATTACCGACAATACAGGATTGGCGGCGGCGCGAGAACAAACTCGTAAAGTTGTCGGCATATTTTGCCTAGACTCCAATATTTTGCCAGGTGATGATATTGCTCCTGTGCGCGTAGCCTACATGATGGGTTGTTTGCGATCGCTACAAAAACGGTATGCTGAGGTTGGTAGTCAGTTATTGATTTTGCGTGGCAATCCTACCCAAGCTATACCCCAATTAGCAGCAGCTTTGGGAGCCAAGGGTTTGTTTTGGAATTGGGATGTGGAACCTTATTCCCAAGAACGGGACAGGCTAATTATTGCGGCTTTGCAAGAAAAGGGGATTCGATTTCTCAATCAAAATTGGGATCAAGTTTTGAATGCACCGGATGAAATTCGCACGGGTACAAATTCTATTTACACTGTGTACACGCCTTTCTGGAAAAATTGGAGTAGTAAACCCAAAGCCAAACCTGTCGCCCCATTGGTGGATGCAGAGGGTTTAACAGCAGTGGAAATGGAACTTGCCCAGGCAAATGGAGTGATTGAATTACCGACTGCGAAGGATTTGGGATTTATTTGGGATGGGGATTTTGTGATTGCACCTGGGGAAGTTGCAGCACAGGAAAGGTTAGAGGAATTTTCGGCAACTGCGATTAATTCATACCAAGAAGATCGTAATTTCCCGGCAATAGATGGGACATCGAGATTGAGTGCGGCTTTGAAGTTTGGGGTAATTGGGATTCGCACTGTCTGGCAAGCCACCATCGAGGCAATGGAAAATAGTCGCAGTGACGAAACTGCCACCGCCATCCGTACCTGGCAGCAGGAACTTGCCTGGAGAGAGTTTTACCAACATGCTATGTATAATTTTCCAGAACTTGCTGAGGGAGCATTCCGCGACATCTTCAAAAACTTCCCTTGGCAAAGTAATGATCAATATTATCAAGCTTGGTGCGAAGGGAGAACGGGATACCCAATAGTTGATGCAGCCATGCGACAGTTAAATGAAATCGGGTGGATGCATAATCGTTGTCGGATGATTGTCGCCAGTTTTTTGACTAAAGACTTGTTGCTGAATCCGCGTTTGGGAGAAAAATATTTTATGCAAAGATTGATTGACGGGGATTTATCGGCAAATAATGGAGGTTGGCAGTGGAGTGCCTCAAGTGGAATGGATCCCAAACCTGTGCGTATTTTTAATCCTGCCAGTCAAGCTCAGAAATTTGATGCTGATGGTGAATATATACGTCAATGGGTGCCGGAGTTAGCTTCTGTAGAGACAGGAGATTTATTAACAGGCAATATTACACCTTTGGAACGGGAGGCTTTAGGTTATCCGGCTCCAATAGTAGACCATAAACAACAACAGAAAATTTTTAAAGATAAGTATCAGCAGCAAAAAAGTGCCAATTTGGTGTAGATGCAGGAACGGAGATAAAGACTTCCCTAGGAATCAGATAAAAATAAGTAGTGCAAGCGTCTCGCTTGCTATTTCCCAAAGGTGGGCTTTTCGGCTCCGGAGTTTTCCGTGATATCATGTTCGGCTAATCACTTACAATTAAAATTTCTCCGCGTCCCCGCGTCCCCGCGTCTCTTAGTCTCCGTGTCAGTCTTAATAATAAGTATTCAACCGGACATGATATGAAGAACATCTCCCCGGAAACCCCTCTCCACACTACTTGTTCAATTTATTTTTACACGAATACTTATCTTTTCCCCTCCCTCTTGGCAGTCAAATCAAGTCAAGATTTTAGATACATTAACATACTCACCACTCTCAAGCTGCAATCATGGAATTCAAGATGATGAAGATGATTGAATCGCCTCTGCTACCCAACTTTTCAAAGTCGCTACTACTTCCTCAACTGCAACTTCTTGTGCTTCCTTAGTTGCCCTTTTAACGACTTCCACTTTACCATTTGCCAATGCTTTGCCAGTCACAATTCTAAAGGGAATGCCAATTAAATCGGCATCTTTAAACTTAACACCAGCGCGTTCATTGCGATCATCAAGCATTGTCTCCACACCCACTTGATTTAATTCCTTGTAGAGTTTTTCCGCCGTTTCTACCTGTTGGGCATCATTAATATTGGGGATACAAATAATTGCGTGATAAGGTGCGATCGCGACTGGAAAAATTATCCCATCTTTATCGTAGGATTGTTCTACTGCCGATTGTGCCAGTCGAGAAACTCCCACACCATAACAACCCATCACTAAGGGTTTTTCTTCACCTTGTTCGTTAGTGTAGGTTGCCCCCATTGCTAGGGAATACTTAGTTCCTAGTTGAAATATATGTCCAACTTCGATACCACGGGCACTTTGAATTATTTGCTGAATATCATGTACTGCCCTATCTCCAGGTCTGGCTTTACGTATATCTACTACTAATTCAGGTAATTTAATTTGCTGATTCCAGTTAGCTCCAACAACGTGATAACCAGATGCATTTGCACCGGTGACAAAATTCTCTAAATCTATGACAGTGCGATCGGCTAAACGCAGGAACTTTGGCGCAATATCCTTGCTAGATTGAATATAATCATCCTCAATATCTGGCGCTACATAACCTAAAGGTAAAGCTTTTGCTGCCCATTTCCCTTGAGCTTCGGTATCGGGCACAGTCAGGCTCAGAATTGTATTTGCACCGTACTGCGAAGCCTGTTTTGTCAATTCATTGATTAATTTAACTTCATTAACTTCTTGGTCACCACGGATGCTGACTAATACCAGTACCGTCATCCCATTATCGTAGGTAGCTTGATAAAGTACATTTTTAACAACATTGGTAGGGGAACATTTGAGGAAACGACAGAGTTTTTCAATCGTATCGGTGCCTGGAGTTTCCCGTTTTTCATAATTTGTAAAGGGTGAAGCTTCCACATCCGCAGGTAAGGAAATTGCCTTTTCCACGTTTGCAGCATATTTCCCATCCTCAGTGTATAAAACCTCGTCTTCCCCAGCTTCTGCAAGCACCATAAACTCAGTTGAACCCGAACCACCGATCGCACCAGAATCAGCTTCTACAGGGCGAAATTTCAAGCCACTACGACGCAGCATATTACTGTATGCCTGGTACATATCTTGATAGGTTTTCTTCAGGCTTTCCTCGTCAGCGTGGAATGAGTACCCATCCTTCATAATAAATTCCCGTCCGCGCATTAACCCAAAGCGAGGGCGAATTTCATCACGGAATTTAGTTTGAATTTGATAGAGGTGCTGGGGTAGCTGACGATAGGATTTAATCATATCCCGCGCCACGTAAGTAATTACTTCCTCGTGAGTAGGTCCCAATGCTACCTGTTGTTCACGTCTGTCTGTCAATGCAAACATGATACCTTCCGCTTTGGTATACGTATCCCAGCGTCCCGACTCTTTCCACAATTCCGCCGGTTGTAATTGCGGTAAAAGGCATTCTTGCGCGCCAGTGGCATTCATTTCCTCACGCACAATCTGGGATACTTTTTGCAGTACCCGCCACATTAACGGCAGATACGCATAGACACCAGCCCCGATGCGACGAATATAACCTGCGCGAAGGAGTAATTTGTGACTGGGGATTTCCGCATCTGCGGGGTCATCTCTCAGTGTGACGAATAGCATTTGTGACAGTCGCATCCTTGTCCTCTTTTCAGTTAAAGTAATTTCGTTCTCGGTTAAGTTTAAAACTAAAAGTTAAGAAGTGAGTCAGAGACAAAGGACAAATAGAGTATAGATAATTTTCTTCGCCTCTTCCCTTCTCCCCATTACCCGCTTTCCATTCCTATTCCCATTCTCCATTACCAATTTTATGTATCAAGCACAGCCACCCCTCGAATTTATCCAACCAAAATATAATCCTTGGTTTTTGCGTCTAGCACATCTGATGTTACCTTTGTGGATGCGATCGCAAACTGCACTCACTACTGTAGAGGCAGAGAATGTTGAGGTGTTGACGGATTTATATAGCCAGTTTCAAGCGGGAAAAATCCGCTTTATGTTAGCATTTCGTCACCCGAAAATCGATGATCCCGTTGCTTTGGGTTATTTTTTTGCCCGGATAGTACCCGAAGTGGCGCGACAACAAAAGATTAAGTTTACCAAACCAATCCACGCCCATTTCATCTATGACAGAGGCATTCCCCTGTGGGCGGGTGAGTATGTTGCCTGGATAGCGCAAAATTTAGCGGGGACACCGATTCAGCGAGGTAAAGCTGATTGGACGGGTTTGAAAAGTGCTAGAGATTTGTTTGCAAATGGGATGTTCCCGATGGCTGCGGCTCCAGAGGGGGCTACCAATGGTTTAAGTGAGATAGTTAGCCCGTTAGAACCGGGAATTGCCCAAATGGGGTTTTGGTGTGCTGAAGACTTGCAGAAAGCTGGACGCAGTGAAGAAGTGCTAATTCTCCCCGTGGGGATTAAATATAGTTATGTTGAAAACCCTTGGAAAGCGATCGCAAATTTATTGACTGAGTTGGAACTAAAAAGTGGTTTACCGAATTTTTCCCAAGCTGCTGGTGTTGATGGGGAAGCAAGTGATTTGCTCTATATGCGTTTGTTACGTTTGGCAGACCATTTATTAACAATTATGGAGAATTTTTACAATAAGTTTTATCGTTGCCAATTGGCAAGTAATGGGGAAATGCCTCGCGATCCAAATCAAGCGATCGCCATGCGTTTGCAAGCTGTCTTAAATGAAATCTTAAAAGTAGCAGAAGCTTATTTTAATTTACAACCCAAAGGTTCATTAACTGATCGATGTCGGCGTGTGGAACAAGCAGGTTGGAATTGCATTTTTAGAGAAGAATTTAAAGATATTAAATCATTATCAGCAGTGGAAAAAGGCTTAGGCGATCGCATTGCTGATGAGGCGAATATGCATATGTGGCATATGCGTTTGGTCGAAAGTTTTGTGGCGGTTACTGGTGAATATGTACGCGAAAATCCTAGCCCTGAACGTTTTTCGGAAACTCTATTAATCTTATGGCAAATGGTGGCAAGAATTACGGGAGAAAATACTTCTAAGCGCCCCGATTTAGGTAAGCAAAAAGCAAAAATAACTATTGGTCAACCAATATGTGTTTCGGAAAGATATTCGACGTATAAAGGTAATCGTCAAGGAGCAAAACAAGCTGTTGCTGATTTAACCAAGGACATGCAAATAGCATTGGAAAAATTAATTTAATTTTGATTTATTAACACCCCCATTTGTATTACCCTAAATTACCAACTTGGCTATATTTAGCAACTAATGTCGCCAGCAATGGTAAATCAATGGGTTTACAAATGTATTCATCAAAACCAGCATTCAGACAAATTTCGCGATCGCCTTTCATTGCCATGGCGGTTTGCGCTATGACTATAATATCCTGATATTCTTTGTGTTCGCGTAATTGCTTAATTAAATTCAAGCCATTACCATCAGACAAATATATATCCATCAGAATTATTGCCGGATATTGTGCCGATAAACTTTGCCACATTTCCGCCGCATTTTTTACCCAAGTAACTTGATAACCTAATTTTCCCAGATAGGTTTGCATTAACTGTGCATTGAGTAAATCATCCTCAACTAACAAAATTTTTGGCGAATGGGCAGGGGAAATTAAGGGTGGCAGGGATAAGTAAATGTGAGGATTACTAGAATCCTCAGAACAATCAGCATTCTGATTCTCAATATCCTCGGCTTTTTTCACACTCTCTGCTAATAATTCCCCGCCAGGATAAAGCGGCAACACAACCGTAAACCGTGAACCCTGATTCACTTCAGATTCAACTTCAACATAGCCACCATGAAGTTCGGCTAATTTCCGTGTGACAGCCAAACCCAAACCTGTACCTTCATCACGCCCAACTAAAGCATTAGCAATTTGGGAATAGGGTTGAAATAGTTCACATTGATGTTCCTTGGGTATACCCGTACCTGTATCCCAAACGACAAAATGTACAAATCCGTTATGGTGCTTAACTTGCAAACCTACGGTTCCCTTTTGGGTAAATTTCAATGCATTAAATAACAAATTTAATAGCATTTGCTTGAGTCGCAACGAGTCAGCCGTGAGTGTCGTCACATCTGGCTCTAACTCTAACCGCATCTGCAAACCCTTGTTAGCGGCTTTTTCCTTAACTAATGCAAAAACAGTTCGACATAGTACCGGTAAATCAACCGCTTCCAGCTGCACTTCCATTTGATTAGCTTCAATTTTTGATAAATCCAAAATATCGTTAATCAAAGCCAGTAAATGCTTGCCACTAGACTGGATAATATTTAAATATTCTTGATGCCGAGCGCGATTTGGTTCAAAACCTTGAACGGATAATAAATGTGTGAAACCCAGAATCGAACTTAGTGGTGTCCGGATTTCATGACTGGTATTTGCCAAAAACTGATTTTTAATCTGGTTGGTACGCTGAAGTTCCTGATTAAAGCTTTCTAAATGCTGACATACTTGCTGTAGGGATTGTGTTTGTCTGATTTGTGTTAATGCGGCAACACAACGCTCAATCGCCTGCTGAATAAATTGCGGTAGTTTATTGTTAACATCTTTGCTAGCATCAGCTAAATTTTCATCATTGACAATATGTGGGCGAGAGGCAACAATCAACCATCCGAGAATATTTTCAGAACCAACAGCAATTGGAAAGGCAGCAGGGGGTTCCTGCATTGTCAAAGATTGTAAATCTTCTAAATCAATAATTTCTTCAAGCTGGAAATATAATTTCTGTTTTGATTTCAGCATCAGAGGCGAACTTGGGGAATTCAACTCTAATGATGAGGAAATATAAGCAATTTTACTCTTTGTTTCGCCAATTTGCGACAATGCGATCGCAACTTTTACTTGATCTGGAATTGTGGCGATTTGTGACGACACTCCTAAAGAATGTATCGCCAATTGACTAGAATTTAAAACATCGCTGAGTTCGTCAACCACCACTTGAAAAATTTCGGCTTCAGTCTCCCCCGAAGGCTGCAAGTTTTGATTTACAGCAGAAACCAAACATTCATTAAAGCGAGACTGTAACTTATTCAAGCCACGTTCTAATAGCAGTTCGGCACGTAATTGCGGAACTGTCAGAGAAAGTGTTGGCGTTTCATCAACTTGTAGGTTTTTTTCTGGTAGGCTTGAATACTGCTGCATGGTCAACTCGACCGTCGGACGAATATAATCTCGCACAAAAGCGCAATAGTTCCTGTGTATACTAACGCACCATTATATCTATATTTATCGGTTAAAACTGAAAGTGTCAAATATAACTGAGAACTTAACCTATCTACTGTACCAAATTATATGCAAAAAGCAGCAATAACACTGAGATGTCATTAAACTTTAACAACTAATTAATGACTTGAGAATCACCGCATCTAATACCAATTCTCCAAAAGAAAATCACAGATGGAGAGACACGGAGATTGATTTTATGTATGCCAGATTTTGGAGAAACGATACAAGTGGTCGTGTAAAAATAAATTGAACAGTAGTGTGAGCGTCTCGCTCACGCGGGCTTTCCGTCCCCGGAGTTTCCGTGAAGAATATCTCCCCGGAAACTTCTCTTCGCACTACCAAAAACCCCTCAAAACAAAATTGACAGACTACTAGATAGAAAAAACGCAGGGGCGGGAAAAAACATGTTTCCTCATCCCTGCGACAGAGTCACTTTCCGCATCACAATAGCTGCGCGAATTTAACCCTCAAAAAACTTTCCACAAACTAGACAATAATGTGGAAATAGTATGCTGCTACCAAAAAGTTGATAGCTAACAGCAGGATTGCCCAAGCAGTACGGAAAGTATAAGGGGGTTTCGGACCGGGATTTGGGACATCTTGACCAACTGTAGGTGCCATTTTGATCAACTCCTAACTTTAAGAACTTCTTTAGAAATACCAAACAGCTGCCCCTATTGCCTATTTTCGTAAAAAATATTTTTAATGGGAATGGAAAAGATGATTTCCAGAGGAGGTGGGTAACGGAAAATATGCCTCATCTCAACTCCTCATATCAAGTCTGGCTAATTAGTTATCATCAATTTTTCTTTGCGTCAGCCTAAGTAGGTCGGTGTTAAAAACTGTCGTTATGACAAGGCAGGAGGCAGAGGACAGAAGGCAGAAGGCAGAAGGGAAGAGGGTTTTAGGTAATTTTACTTTTCGTTATATACTACTCTGCGAGAAGCCGCTCCGCGTCTACGGTTTATTTGCGCCGTTCTACTTATCTCCCCGTCTCCGCGTCGATTTGATTGCAATTATTTAGGCTAACCTAATATCACTCCTCCCCAGCATGGTAGGAACTACGAACTAAAGGAGCCGAACGGACATGGGTAAATCCCATTTCTTGAGCCACAACAGCAAATTCCGCAAATTCTGCCGGTGTCCAATACTTTTGTACTGGTAAATGTTCTAAGGATGGACGCATGTATTGACCGATAGTTAAGCGATCGCATCCTACCCGACGTAAGTCTACCATTGTCTCAATCACTTCGGCACTGGTTTCTCCATGTCCCAACATCAATCCTGACTTGGTGGGAATTGTGGAATCGATATCTTTAACGGTTTGCAAAACTAAAAGTGAGCGTTCATATTTAGCCCCACGTCGAACACGATTGGTTAAACGTCTTACTGTTTCAATATTGTGATTAAAGCAAGCTGGTTTTGCCTGTGCGATCGCTTGAATGCGCTGCATATCTCCATAGAAATCAGGAGTCAGAACTTCTATTTGCACACCTGGGTTGAACTCGCGGATTTTGGCGATCGTTTTCACAAAATGTCCTGCACCTTGATCCGCTAAATCATCCCGCGCTACTGAAGTGAGGACAACATAACGTAATCCTAAAAGCTGTACAGCCTCCGCTACCTTCTGTGGTTCCTCCTCATCAATCGGCATTGGCGCATGTCCCTTATCAACTTGACAAAAAGCGCAAGACCTGGTGCAGGTTGGTCCCATCAACAAAAAAGTTGCCGTTTTTTGGGCATAACATTCTCCACGATTTGGGCAGCGCCCTTCTTCACAAATCGTATGAATTTGGCGCTGTTTGATTATTTGCTGCACCGTTGACAGTTCGCTGGCTTTACCAATTGGACGACGCAGCCAAGCAGGCATCGCCATAATTTCCGATTTTAGTTCTGACTTAAGTTCCGACTTTAGTTCTGTGTTAGAGGACATGGTTAATGGAATAGCTACTGCTGAGAGGAAGATATTAGGCATTTATTGCCAAGTTGTTTATTAATTGTCTATTAATATTATTCATTCTCCCTTGTCTTCCTTATTTCCCTCTTCATCATCTGGTCAAAATTTTCATAATTGCCTGTACATACTGCGAGTGGCTACTGAATCCCGTCATTAAATTTACTGAAAAATCACATGTAAATACTGAGTCAAAGATTTACAAATTAGTTACATTTCCTAGAATCTACTATCCCCCAATCAATATAAATATTGGATATAGTGGGGTGATTCATTCATTGTTAAGGCGATCGCGCCATCTAAACCTAAATTATCTGTTAGAGTAAACAGTCGTGGCAAGTAACAAAATTCTAGTTATCGATGACACCACAGTTGTCAGGGTAAAAGTACGAGAAATGTTACCTCCGGGGAATTTCCAAGTTTTGGAAGCAAAGGACGGCATTGAGGGGTTGAAATTAATCCAACAGGAAAAATTTAGCCTGATTATGCTGGACTTTCTGTTACCAAAAATGAGTGGATGGGAGGTATTCCAACAAATTCAAGCGCAAGCAGACCTGAGGAAAATTCCCTTAGTCGTTATGTCTGGTCGCAAAGAAGAGGTGACAGAAAAAATTTCCGAACCCTTCGAGTATTTCGAGTTTCTGGGGAAGCCC
Organism: Calothrix sp. UHCC 0171; assembly: GCF_034931845.1. Classification (NCBI taxonomy): domain Bacteria; kingdom Bacillati; phylum Cyanobacteriota; class Cyanophyceae; order Nostocales; family Calotrichaceae; genus Calothrix; species Calothrix sp. UHCC 0171. The sequence goes on along the minus strand of NZ_JAYGHN010000006.1, from coordinate 158,629 downwards.
TTTGATCAAAAACAGCTGATTAGTGCCATTAAAGCAGCAATGGCAAAGGCAAAACTGCCCCGTCAAGAGATATCCCAAATTACCGTAAGTACGAGTGAAGTTTCTAATGGAGTTGAAGGCTCAACTTCTGCGGCTGAAATTCAAGCATTAAATGACAAAGTTGTGAAGATGCAAGCAGAAATCGATAGTTTGAAGAAACAATTAGCCCAAGTTGTCACCTTTATTAAACAAAAAATCAAATAACCTTCGCTGAACTATTTATGTTCACAACAAAATTATCAAAGCCTGCATGTGCAGGCTTTTTGTTTAAGTTGAAATTTGCAAACTCATTTCCAATACCAAAAAATAAAAAACCCGGCGGAACCGGGCAGATGCACTGTTTGTCGAATTTTAGTTGTTTAAAAAAACTATTTGTTAAGTTCGCAAGTTAAAGGACATGCTGCATAAACACTTGTCTGCAATTGTTCAGCCTCTCCATTTAACCAGTTTAACCATTTAACATCACTGGGATGGACTCCTTTTGCAGTCAACACACCTGCGCCAATTACCACCGCCATCACATTAAAGAGAATCAATCCACCTGCAACTAGCAAAACTGCGCTAGCAGGCATCACCGATTGTAAAACCATTGACAACAAACATCCAACCGTAGCCATCAAAACAACTAATGGAAAACCAACAACCAACAAGCATACTGCCAATGTAAAAGTCCAGATCAAGAAGCTTTTTAAAACTTGCAAGGAATAGGTTTTTCCGAAATCGGATGCTTGAGATAATGCCATGACTTTATTCTCCCTAATTACACAGCAAATACTGAAATTTAAGCAATTAATTAAGCAATCAATTTGAATCGTTTCGTCTGCGATCCCGACCGGGGATCAACACCCTTGTAAAAATTTAGTATATATAAACCTCTTATAAAGATGAGCATTTCTTTAATAAACTTTACATTCTTTTTATTTGCTAATAAATAAATGCTTAGTCCTAATTTGTTTAATGCAAAGCTTCCTGCCATCTATCTGAGGATATAGAAGTCCAAAAGCAGGAAATGATTCAGCCGATTTTACAGGCACTATTGGCGATCGCCTTAACATTTCTTATGGAAAAAGCCCTTGCTTCTCATAAAAGTCAAAATATTTGATTGATACTTCTACGTCCAGGCAAAAACTAAGATCAATCACTTTTATCCCTGGAAGTATGGATGGAAAAATCAGCTTTTGACAGAGATAAGAAGCTCTTGATAAATGGCAATAAAAGCCGAAAAAATCTCTTTTTCTACGGTTAAGAAAGTGAGAATTCTAACTATTGTTTGTAAAGAATTCAAAATATTTCCGTAAATTATGACTTCTCTCGTAAGTGTAACACAGGTATTAAAAATATTTTATACATTCAAATCACCGTTTTATTACTGAATATACTTATTGATGCAGTTATGCTAAACCTGTTAATAGAAGCATATGAGGATTGGAGCGCTTCTTTTAAGCCAAACAATTGATACCACTAATCGAGATTCGATGTGAGCCATTTGTTTTCGCTTTAAATGTTGCCTTAGCGTTCAACAAAACCTTGTTAGCAGGTTAATTCAAAGAAACGCGATCGCCTTTTCCCTCAGATTCAAAAAATGAAGGGAAATAAATTTAGTCAACCTATAACCATTTAAAAGTAAAGATTTATGACAGAATCATTGCGTGCATCCAGTCCCAGCCCAACAGTAACTCGTGGCGTACCGATGGCACCACCCCCACCGCCAACAGCAAGTACACAACGCCAAGCAACACAAACTCTAGATATGGCTGCGAGTCGGGGCATGAACTCAACTGTACCAGCTTCAGCCTCTACTTCCACACCAGCCCATCGTCCGGGTACACCACCACCAATGCCTAGTGCTGCTGTTCCCAAGAGCAATCCCTCAGGATTGACAATGGCACATCTGATTAAGGAAGCTTTTGATAAAGGATTTTCAGATATTCATTTAGGCGTGGGAGAAGTGCCGCGCTTCCGTAACCGGGGGGAAATTGAATCAACCCAATACCCGGAAGTCACCAAAGAATTGTTTATGTCTTGGTTGCGGGAAATTATGAGCGATGAAGAAATTCGCCGCTTTGAAGAACATCTCGAATTTGACGGTGCAACACAATACGATTTTGCCCGGGTACGGATTAACGTATTTGATTCACTGCGCGGTTATGCAATGGTGCTGCGGTTGATTCCTTTAAAAATCTTAACTATCGACGAATTACGTCTTCCCCCCGTTTTTCGCGACGTTTGCCATTACCATAAAGGTTTGATTTTAGTCACAGGTCCAACGGGTTCGGGTAAATCGACCACAATGGCAGCGATGGTTGATTATATGAACAAAGAAATGCCACGTCACATTATTACCATTGAAGACCCGGTAGAATTTGTTCACCAAAGTAAAAAATCGCTAATTAAACAGCGCGAAGTGGGAATGCACACCCGCAAGTTTGATAATGCCCTCAAAGCGGCACTCCGGGAAGACCCTGACGTGATTCTGGTGGGTGAAATGCGGGACAAAGAAACCGTAAACACAGCCCTCAAGGCAGCACAAACAGGTCACATGGTGATGGGAACCCTGCACACCAACAGCGCCGTCAAAACAATTGAACGGATTTTAAACCTATATTCTGCTGAAGAGCAGGATGCAATGCGGGTTGCTGTATCGGAATCATTAGTGGCTGTCATTGCTCAAGGACTATGCCGCACAACCGATGGCAAACGAGCAGCATTCCACGATATTCTCATTAACACCGAAGCAGTGAAAGAATGGATTAAAGATGGTAAATATGACGAAATTACCGAATTAATGAAGCAAGCTAGTTTTGATGGCATGATTACCATGAACCAGGCTTTACTTAGCCTCTATCAAGAAGGTCGTATTACCGAAGAGACTGCTTTGGAAATGTCACCAACACCTAACGAAATGGCGCAATTCCTCAGAGGTCGAGTTTAAAAGAATTAGAGTGCGGAGTTAGGGGTAAAGCTGTTCCATATTTAGTTTGCATCCTCAGACAGGCAGAAATGCCTATCCACATGCTATTTAAATTTGTTTTAGCTGAGAAATTAATTGTTAGAAGTTAAGAGCTAGGAATCGCTAGCCTCAAGCTATGCTTAGATAAACAACGTTAAATATCTTAACTTTTAACCCACTACTCCTAATTCCTAACTTCAAACTAACTTGACACAAGAATTGCTACCGCAGTTATTCAAAGGTATTGCCCTATTTACCCCTGGAGGAGATTTGGTTTACTGCATCGATCCCAGTAAACGGGGTCGATGGCATTTGCATTTGTGTACAACATTGCAAGAAATCTTAGATTTGCCAGAACCGCCACATTTTTTAGTACCTTGCTACACGGCGACTATTGACCATTGGCTAGACCCTCGCACCAGACAAATTAAAACTTTTGCAGAAGCACACCCAACTGTATTACGATATCAAGCTTTATTAAATGCAATTTTTGATACTAATAATTTGGTGTGGCAAGCTGCGCCTTGGAAAGAGGGAATCTGCGATCGCATGGTTCTCTCAACTTACCGTTCCACATTTCCACAGCTTTGGGAAGACCATGACTTAATCGTTCGTACTGATCTTAGCGAATTAGAAGGTAGCCCATTATCTCAAGTAATTCCCGATAAAAAAGAGCAACAAAATACACCAGCCTACGTACTACGTTTATTTGTGGCTGGACATAGTCCCAATACCCAACGTATATTACAAATTCTCCACGAACTCCTAGAAAAATACCTGAGTCATCCCTATACCCTCAAAGTAATTGATGTCTTAAGCCATCCCGAACTAGCTGAAGCGAATCAAATTTCGGCAACACCAACCTTAGTGAAAGTTTATCCCCATCCAGTGCGGCGCGTCATTGGGGATTTGGATAATATCGACAGGATTTTGCACATGTTAGGAGCCAAGGAACAGTTCAAGTAAGAACTAATACCCATGAAAACTAAGGTCATTAGTCTCAAGCCCTAAGCCCAAAGCCTAAAGTCGAAATATTTCAACTTTGAACTCTTGACCCTTGACTAACGACTAATGACCAATTAAATAGATATTAGGTAGGTACTACTTGCGTCTCTATCTAACGCCAGCTATTTGACGGTAAGGAACGTCTTTTTCAATGTCAACATTGAAAGGTGAAAGTCGTTGGGGATTGTTACCAATAGGACCAAGACTTTGCGCCAGTGCCAAGAAGTTTGCAGGATCGCCTGCTTTGGGTTTCTTGTCCTGAGGAATATAACGACGAACTTCGGTTTGCCAGATGATTTGGGGGAAGCCCAGTTTCGCGCGGGTGTAGCCTTCGTAACGCGGAGACTTGATGTTGAAAGGTAATTCACCTTCACTGCGTCCAGGAAGATTGCGACGACGTTGGAAAGGAACTGTGGAATAGCCAAAGCTGCTCAAATATTCTTCGCTATCAAGCAATTGGTCAACAAATCCACGAATACCTTTAGTTGCAACTACGATAGACCAAGCAATCTTTTCGCGTTCGTTGTAGACATCACGTCCCAGGACACGCTGTACGCACTGTTCAACAAAACGATAATTGTTGTTCAGGTCGTAGAAGCTTTTCTTAAAAGTGTTTGAAAGTAATAATCCCCGAATAAAATCGCGCACGGTGATTTGCCCGTTGCGAAGTTGAGATTCGAGGAATGTTTCGCGATCGGACGCAAACGCATGGAAGAAAATCTGACGATAAGCAGCCTCAATCAGATTACCCATATCAGCCGAAGACAACAAGTTGTCAGTCGAGAAAACTCTAGGCTGGTCGTCATTTCCTACATCGTAGCCAGAAACACGCTGGTTCTGACTTTTCGGTGCGTACTCTAGTAGAGGTAATGCCACTATTGAACCCCCGTGAGGTTAATTAAAATTAATTTAAGTGTGAAGCATTTATCATCATATCCTTAACTGGGTATGACGTTTTCATCATCACTAAGCTCAAACTCCATCACTGTCCTTGCGGCAGTTTTTAAGGAATTATGCTTATTTTATTAAGAAATATCTTAAATGAGTTGGTGAAGCTTCACTCAACTATTCTGATAAAAATTAACGAAACTTTACTACTAGGTGAGGAGTAAATTAAGTTCAGTAGAGGTGGTGGTAAGGAGAAGGAATCTCTATGATGTTATGTCTGCTTTCCCCATGTAGGCTGTGCTGAGGGGGGAAGTAAAGAGTGCTGAGTTCAGAATTGTTATTGTCACCTTACCTTTACCCTTCTCCCCTTCCCCTTTCCCCTAAGCAGCCGGATTTAATCCATAGCTGATTAGTAAAGTGATTGTGGCAATGCCTACAAATAATAACAAGACTCCGACTGCGGGTGTCAGGTCAGTTTCCCGCAAGAATGTGAGTAAATTAAATGGCTTCACTGTGTCGTAAAAACGGTAAATAGAGCCTGGCGGTAGTTGGTCGCGATAATAGGAATCATAACGTGCCATCCGTGCAAATGGTAACTCACCGCGATCGCGTTGGGGTAAAATTCGCCTTCTTTGAAAAGGAACAGTGCTATAACCAAAGTTGCTCATGTACTCTTCACTAGCGAGCAAATCATCAATAAAACCTTTTAAGCCTTTTGTTGCTAATACAGTTGACCATGCCAACTTTTCCCGTTCATTATAAACTTCGCGTCCAAGAATTCGCTGTAGGCACATTTGGACAAATCTGTAGTTATTATTGGTATCGTAATTTCTGGTGCGGAATATATCCGAAGTTGCTAGTCCACGGATGAAATCACGTACAGTAATTTGACCCGCTTTCAGTTGGGACTCTAAGGTTTTTTGACGTGAAGAAACAGTCATTTGTTGTTCGTTAAATATTTGCCGATATGCTGCTGCAATTAATACATCCATATCAGCAGATGAAAGCAAATTATCAGTTGTAAAAATTCTTGGTTGTTCGTCACCAGGGACTTCATAAGCTGCAACACGCTGGTTTTGCGAACTGGGCGAATATGTTAGTAGAGGAATAGCCATATTAAAGATTCTCCGCGCACTAAAATTTAGAACCGAGGGGAAAAATCTTGGTTTATAAGTATTCATGAGTTAGCATTCCGAAATCAAAATCAATTGGGAATTCTCATTGACGGTTGACATGGGAGAATACCAATTGACAAATAATTACTAATCGCTAACTTCTGAATCATGATTCTTCCTTATTCAGTTAACAGCTATAAATCAATGATTAACTGTTAACCGCTAACAGCCGGATAAAAATTTAGTGTTGGGAATGAAGTTTTGCTGATTTGTTCTGGGTGATTATTCGGTGGGTAAAAATTAGTGATTGCAAAAATTAAATTTTGAGCCGATACGAGTAAATTACAACTAAGCTTCCCCCATCCAAAACGCTAAGGGATTAGTAGTAGATTGACAATAGGGCCAACTTCGCAAACTTGATTCCATTGTTGTCGCTTCCCAAGTTGGCGGTTCTAAACCAAGCCCCAAACACAAATGACAAAGAATATTAGCAAACTGATAATTGTGCCCAGATAAACCTAAGTGTGCATGGGCATACTCGTGGGCAACTATCCCTAGCCAATCGGTAGGTGCAACTCGACCTACATCGATAAGTATAGTGGTGGGATTAATTAAAATATTACAAAACCCATCAATCCCCAGTGAATGGGCGAGAGGTACGGCAAAAATCCTGATATTACGTCGTTCTTGGGGATGGAAGCATTCATGACAAACTTGTAAATAAGTATTTAGTTGGGCATTGACAGTATAAATATTTTGACCAATCCAGTTACAAATGGAAATACGATATTCTTGGAGAGTGAATTCGCGATCGCTCATTTTCAATGTCGTACTCAATGTTGTACTCAATGTCGTAAATGTAGGCTCTAGCACATCCACCATCTCCGGCTGCAACGCTAAACGCTGCACCATTTTTAGGTACTCTACACCGCGAGTATACGCATCATTGAGCATTGGTCAATAGAAAAAAAATAAGCAAAGGAAATATAATAAGGGAAGAAAGAAGTTTTTGTCTGATTTCTGCATCTCCTCTTCCCACCCTTATTTTGAAGATTTACCAACCTAAAACTGAAGCTAATTGAGGTGTCGCACTTACAGTTTCTACAGAGACACCTTCAATTTCAGCATCAATACGACTTTCAACACAATAGGAAGCAGTGCTAAAACCGCCAAATCGCTTTACTGTACTGGTTCGCATCCGCATATTTGTACCGGAAAACCAAAATCGCTCAATCGAACTCATGGTTTCGTAATCGGTAGTTAAAACTAGTCCATCTTCTTCATCTAGATGAAAGCGCCCAACTACAGGCATAATTTCCGCATAGCCGCGTTCACGCAATAACTTACCTTGACGAGCATTGTCAGCATCAGGAACAATTGCGAATACTGTTTTACCCTCGTGGTTTTCCTCCCCCTCTCTATCCCAAGCCATCGTCCCTAACCACCGCACCCGCGAACCACCAATCGATAAAGTTGGATCGATATTGTGCATTTGGCACAATTCAATGATTTCTGGATCGTCCGCAGCTAGTGTTTCTACTAAAATTTCTGATTCTCCAGTCTCGGAGCGCTTGAAGGCAAGGTGATGTGTTACCCGCGAAGACTTCCATCTGCCAGCACTTTGCTGAAAAAATTCCATTGCATTCATCTAAGTTTTTAGCTCCTAACTCTTAGTCTACAAGAACGCTATTGTTAACTTTTTTATTTTTGTAACTGTAATACTTAAGATTACAACTATCCGTAATTGCGTTTCAAGCTTTTAATTCCTTCAGATCCATCTCAGATAAATTGTAAATTTTTGTAGCCATGAACTCTCATAGCTTGACAAAGTAGACAATATACTAATCTATCTGTTAAACTAGTAGAAATTGCAAAACCACTAGTAATAGCAGTCAGCATATATTTGCTGAATACGAGTTGGTGCAAGCAATTCAGTCACCAATAGGAGTTAATAAATGAACTTCCCCACTGAATTGACGTTAGAGCAGCAGTTCCGTTTGCAAACTTTAAAAGAACAAATTCAAAGCTTGAGCCAAGAAGAAGCCCAAACATTCTTGTTAGAAGTAATGCGCCAGATGATGGTAAAAGATAACTTGTTCAAGCATCTGTTGAAGCAAGTTTGAGACTATTTACTGAGAAGACGGACTAGACACACACTAGATACACAAATATAGATTAATTTGTTAGGATTTGATTCGACTGGAAATGGGTTAGAAACAAGGTACTTCTCTGGAGGAGTAAAGAACCCCAGAAAAGAGAAATTAACGAAAGCTAAATAAATACGCAACCCTGGGTGAAAATGCTTGAAATTTACTCAGGGTTACGTTTTTCCTGGGGAAATAGCCCAAATATTCGTCAAGATGATTTGTTAGCAGGATTTTCTCAACAATTATCTACGAATTGAGGGAGCATCCCAAATGTGTAAATTAGCTTTTTGGAGTGATGACTCTCTAGCCCGCTTCCTGGAGATTAGGGAGCTTTCCGGCTCCCCGAATTGATGACTTTAAAATACAGGAATTTCCATCACAAACTCAGTACCTTTACCAAAGATAGAATGACAACTCAACTTGCCATTGTGAGTTTGTTCGACTATTTGTCTGGCTATAGCTAAACCTAAACCTGTACCTTTACCGACAGCTTTTGTTGTAAATAAATGGTCAAATATTTTTTGTTTAACTTCTTCACTCATCCCTTTGCCATTATCCAGAATCACAATTTTTACTAGAGAATTTTCGGCTGAAGTGGTTATGGTAATGCGGTTAGGTTTGGCTTGAATGTCTGCAAAAGTTCGTCCGGCATTCGACTCTTCTAATGCATCGATCGCATTCGCCAAAATATTCATAAATACCTGATTTAATTGTCCAGGGAAACATTCAACTTGGGGTAAATTATCGTAATTAGTTATTACCTCAATCGCTGGACGTTGCTCATTAGCTTTAAGTCGATGTTTGAGAATTAAGATGGTGCTGTCAATGCCTTCATGGATATTAAATGGGACTTTATAATCTTGATCAGCACGGGAGAAAGTTCTTAAGCTGGTGCTGATATTTTTTAATCTGTCGCACGCCATGACCATTGCATTCATCATCTTCGGCAAGTCTTCTAAGCTATAATCTAAGTCAATTTCTTCAGCATGGTCTTGAATTTCTTCGCCGGGATTTGGGAGAGTTTGTTGATACAATTTGATGTGTTCACTCAAATCAGCGATCGTTGGTTGAGCTTGTTTGAGAGTAGCAGCAATAAAACCCAAAGGATTATTCATTTCATGGGCTACCCCAGCTACTAAATTACCCAAAGCTGACATTTTTTCACTTTGAACAATTTGTAATTGTGCTTGTTGTAAATCTTGCAATGCTTGTTGGGCTTTTTGGTAGAGCCTAGCATTTTCGAGCGAGATTGCAGCTTGAGCGCAAAGTAGATTCAATAGTTCGATGCGATCGCTTGTAAACGCCCCTGTAACTAAATTATTTTCTAGGTATAACACTCCGAGGAACTTACCTTGATTTAAAACAGGACTGCACAAAACGCTTTTCGGCTGCTGACGGATAATATACAAATCATTAGCTAAAATCGCATCTATTCTAGCATCCGCTAGCACAGCAGTCTGCCTTTCATGTTGAACTTTATAAATCAGCTTTAATGGAATTTCTTCACTTTCTTCAATAGGAATGTTCTGTAACACAACTGGTTCTGTTCCCCCAGTGATGAAACCTTTGATCAGCAGTTGATGATCTTGAATATCCTGTTGAAAATCATCTCGAAATAGCATTAACACACATTTATCAGCCCCTGCATTTTCGATCGCAATATGCAACAACGATGCAAGTAGTTTTTGAATTTCAATTTCGCTAGACAGGTTTTGTGAGGCTTTGAGAATGGTAGCTAAATCTAGAGAATCGGAGATGCTGCTCGAAGAACTAGTACAGGTGACACTTCCCAAAGTGAACAGAGTTTCGTTAATGGAAAGGGGAGAACGGGTTTGCTTTAATATGGAAGCAAGTAATTGCGGATAGCGTTGTTCCAAGTCAGCGACTTTGGCTTTCGCACCCCAACGTGCATAGGCATAGTAAGCGTTTATCATATATTCCCCAGCGATACTTTTACCCCAGTCAAGGTAAAATTTAGCCGCCAGTTCGTTAGCTAAAGCTTCTTCTTGGATATATTCGTTCGCTTTGGCGAGGGAAATTGCCTTGTCGTAAAACTCGATAGCTTCAGCTTTTTGTCCTAACACTCGATATTTTTCTGCTTCTACCAAATCAACTTTATGTTGATAATTCATTGGCGCATAATGTGCCCAGTGTTTTAACTGAGTTTGGTTCTGCTCTACCCGTTGTAATACTTCTGATACTTCTTGTAATTGCAAGTTCAAAGTTGCTACAGCAATCAAAGAATCATAGAAATAAAATGACGGCTCGTATACTAGTCCCTGAGCCGCAACTAAATAGTTTTTGCACTCAATAGCATGATTTTGCGCTTGTTCAATTTCTCCAAACAAAAAGCAGAGCATGAGTTTATATGAATAGAAAACACACAACTCACTCACATCATTATCAGAAATTAACTGCGGCAGAAGTTCCGTCTCTTGTACAGCTTCCCCAGATAAAATACAAGGATGTTCACCAAAACTGAGTAAATTGAGTGCAGACTGCCAAGAAAGCCGACAGTGATTAGCTAGTCCCACTTGATTGAGTTGCATCAAGCCATTGTAGTAAGCACGAGCATCCTGCTCCAAGGTGACAAGCGGTTGATTACTCCACAAAGCAGCGTTACAAAAAGTACGGGCATGATATCCTGCAAAGGTTGTGCTGCCAACTTCTAAAGCAATCATATAACTTTCTTGCAACAGTGGGAGGATATCTTTGATGTGAGATTTGCGGTGCAGGATAAAACCTCCTAACACTAAAAGCACTTCTGGTTTAATAGCTTTAGCGTCAAATTTTGAGATTATTTGTAGTGATAATTGGGCAAATTCTGTAGCTGCATCTACATCTTTTAAAAGATTGCAGAGAATGAATCCATAGTTAGCATAAGCAAATGCAGAAATGATTGTATTTCCATGTTGAATGGATAATTTAACTGACAACGCAATCAGTAATGGACACAAAATAGAACCGGAGTTGTAAGCTGGGGGGATGAGAGCATTGGCAATCTGGATAATTGCCAACACTTGCCGATCTGTCATGACAGGCAAATCAAATAAATCGGCAATTTTTCTATCTTCTATTAGTTCATTAATCTCTTGAATTGATTGTTGAATATCTACTGGTGTGGGTGATTTGGCAAAAATAACCCCAAACTGATGCAGGAGTCTCTGTCCAATATCCAAAGCTTCGACTGGTTTATTTTGAAAGACATAAGATTGAATTTTAATGCAGTAGACATTGACTTTTTCTAGCAAAGAATGCGCTTGCTCAATCACACTATCAATTAATCGCTCCATCAATTTAAATTCGCAGCACAAAGAAGCAATTTCTGCCGCTAATTCATGGAACAACAAGCTCATTTCATATTGCCGTTGCCAAGCTTGTTCTTCTAACAACGATAATCCGATTGCGGCATATTCTCCTGCGGCTTGATAGGCGGTAGAATTTTTAGCTTTGCGACAAGCAATTAAATTCAGTTCTGCTAATTCATCTCGTTGATTTTGCTGGGTAATTAAAGCAGTCCCATAATTTAATTGATTAACTATTTCAAAAATTTTCTCTTCTCTAAGGTCTGGAGAAATTTGTTGCAGCAGCAGTTGTCCGATTTTGTAGTGAGTAGTTTGTTTTTGATCGTTAGGAATCAGGGAATAGGCAGCTTGTTGTACCCTGTCATGTAAAAATTTATATTTAGCTGATTGTTTATGATTATTTGATAATGCTAATTGCTGATAATCATCGCCTTGATAAAACTTATAAACATCGCTAATTGGTAAAATCAATCCCTCTTGCAATGCTTCCCATAAATTCGTCGCAGTCTCAACCTCTGATTGTTCTAAAACAATAGCCAAAGTTGCTAAATCAAACTGATTACCAATACAAGCTGCTAACTGCAATATATATTGAGTTTCTGGCAGTAATTTTCGCAATTGAACAACCATAAAACTTACAACATCATCTGTAAGCGCTTGAGTTTTTAGTTGGGCGATATCACATTGCCAACAGCCTAATACTAGATCAAAGTGAATGATATTCTCTTGATATAATGCTTTAAGAAACTGGGTGGCAAAAAATGGATTACCCTGAGTTTTCTGAGAGATTAATACAGAAAGATTCCGTGCGATTTCTTCTGAACATTTGAGTGTGTCAGCAACTAATTTATTTACTTGTACTTGACTAAGTGGTGCTAAAGTAATTGTGTTAATTGTTGCTTGTGTCTTTTGGATTTCACTCAATGTCAATAATAATGGATGTCCAGGATTGACGAGGCACTGCGTTGGACAGGTTTCCTGGCTTGGAGCAAGTGCCGTTTCATTATCACGATATGCACCAATAATGAAAAGATACCCGGTATCAGCCATTAATAGCTGCATTAACTTCAGCGATGCTGAATCCGCCCATTGCAAATCATCTAAAAATATTACTAAGGGATGTTCAGGTGTCGTAAAAACTTGGGTGAATTTTTGAAATAATAAATTAAATCTATTTTGTGCTGCTGTTCCTGATAATTCTACTGCTGCTGGTTGTTCGCCAATAATATTTTCTAATTCGGGAATAACTTCAATAATTACTTGTCCATTTTCACCAACAGCCTCTAATATTTTATTTGTCCATTGCTGAATTTCCACATCACTTTCAGTCAATAATTGCCCCATTAAATTACGAAATGCTTGGACAAATGCAGAGAAGGGGATGTTGCGGTTAAATTGGTCAAATTTGCCTTTGATAAAATATCCTCGTTGTCTGACAATTGGTTTATGTACTTCGTTGACAACTGCTGTTTTACCAATCCCTGAAAACCCAGCAACAAGCATCATTTCCGTCGCACCCTGACTGACTCTCTCAAATGCTTCTAGGAGGGTTGATACTTCGGCTTCTCTGCCATAAAGTTTATCAGGAATTATGAAGCGATCGCACAAATCTCTCTGGGCTATTTCAAAGCCTTTAATCGTACCAGTTTCTTTTAGCTGATGTAAACAATTCTCTAAATCAAATTTCAATCCTAATGCACTTTGGTACCTATCTTCAGCATTTTTCGCCATCAGTTTACTGACTATTTCTGAGATAACTGAGGGGATATCTGGATTAATTTCATTTATTAATGGGGGAATTTTAGCAATATGAGAATGTACCAATTCCATTGCATCATTAGACTGAAATGGTAGCTCATCTGTGAGTAATTCATAGAATGTCACACCCAAGGAATAAAAATCTGTGCGATAATCAATTCCTCGATTCATTCTCCCTGTCTGTTCTGGAGATATATAAGCTAGTGTTCCTTCTAAAACATTGGGGTTAACTAGGGTTTGGGTTTCTCTGGGTAATAATGATGCAATACTAAAGTCGATTAATTTAACTTGTTTAGTTTCAGGGTTAATTAAGATATTGCTGGGTTTAATATCTTTATGGATAATGCGATTTTGATAGAGTATATCTAAAGTATTGCAGAGAGCGATCGCAAATTGTAAAAACTCACCAATCGACGGGACACAATTCTTAACAAAATAATCCTTGAGAGAAATTCCTCCAAAGTCTTCCATAACTAAAACATAGCCATTTTGGAACGGTTCTAGGCTATAGGTTTGAATGATTCCGGGATAGTGGAGATTTTTAGCAATGGTATACTGATTGCGAAATTGTACGAGTTCGTTAAAGCTGGGATAAGAGTTTTTCAGCAGTTTGATAACTACAGGTAAATTGTCATTTTCTCGAAATGCTCGATAAACTGATGTTCTCGATCCGTTGTAGATCTCTTCGCTAACACTATATCCGGGAATATTTACAAGAGTAGCAAGCATACCTCTAAATCCTCAAAATTTCTAGGTCTAGTATTCCCGGATGATGGGGTATAAGTATCAATGGAACAAAAAACCGGGATTAGAAAATTGAGTCCAAAAACTAAAATGGTAAAAACAAAAAATTAACAAGCCAAAACTCTCCAAGAATGTCATCATAATTGAAGTACAAATATACGGGAGATAGAACTACGGTTTACGCACGTCCCCTTGCTCGATTAATCGAACAGTTGCAACGCTTACCAGGTGTGGGTCCTAAAACTGCCCAACGTTTAGCCTTGCACATACTCAAACGCCCCGAAGCCGAAATTGAAGCATTGGCGCAAGCACTTGTGGAAGCTAAAAAACAAGTCGGCTTGTGTCAAGTATGCTTTCACCTTTCTGCGGAACCTGTTTGTGAAATTTGCCGCAACAGTAATCGTGATAATGGTACTTTTTGTGTTGTCGCCGATTCTCGTGATGTGATTGCGTTAGAAAAAACTCGCGAATTTAAAGGAAAATACCACGTGTTGGGAGGAGTTATTTCCCCAATTGATGGCATTGGTCCCGAACAATTGACTATCCAAGCTCTAGTCAGACGAGTCAGTAAAGACCAGCCAAAAGAAGTGATTTTGGCTATCAGTCCCAGTGTCGAAGGAGAAACAACAACTTTATATATCGGTCAGCTTCTCAAACCATTTACGAAAGTGACCCGAATTGCCTTTGGTTTACCTGTTGGTGGCGATTTGGAATATGCGGATGAAGTGACTTTAGCACGTGCTTTAGAAGGTCGTCGAGAATTGGATTAGATCGATATGTTTCAGCATTGTGTCTTGGAGTTATGGTTAATTTGTTTGGTTTGATATCAAGTCTGTTTAAAGACTTTTTGTTTGGTTTAACGGGAAGACAAATTAATCAATTATGATTTATTTTTGATGATCCTGACTTGATATGATATCAATTTTTCAATTCTGTAATTATTCGCATAATATTCATTTCAATTTCTCCTAAAGCTTGATTGGCAGCAGTTTTATCTATATCGTGAACTAACCAATACTCTACATTCTCTACCCATTGTGGAAATCTTTCTAGCATCAATGAATGATGCTCTGATTTATCGATCGCAATTATTTTGGTAAATTTTTGAAAATCTTCTAGTAATGTAGCTTGGGGATATCTTTCTTGATTGGTTAATATTATTCCATGTGCTGCTAGCGCTGATTTTGCATAATGAGAAATAGCCCCTATATTTTTGCTACCACGTTCTAAGGCTAATCCACGGGAATCAGCTCGCCAATTTAGTTCTTGTTTACGTGCTAAGTGATTGAAGAAGTGTTCGGCAAAGCGACTACGGTAGTAGTTACCTGTGCAAAGAAAAAGGATAGTTTGCATTGGAGAGTTTGATGATGAACTTACAGATAAACACTGTTGAATGTATCACTTTTTTGTGTTGTTACTTAAATTTGCCTCTTGACTCCTTGTTATTACCCAAACCACTTAAGACAAAGCATTTTTACTTCTAGATACATATAATAATTTTGGGAGTTAGGCAACTGTACAAATATTGAAATTTTCACTATTGGAAGTTGCTAAATATTCTAGATGTCTTCACATTGAAAATAACTAATATTTATAATTTTTATTCTGAAAAAAGTTATCACAAAAGAAGTAGAATATTTTTAGTAGAATGTTGAAAAATCGCTATGATACTAACTTTTTTAGGAACATTAAATTTACTTAATTCTCCAGATACAAGTTTTGATGACTCATTAGTCAATAAAGGTATCAGTGGTAATTACAAATATGAACTTTGGAACACAACAGATACTACTGGCTACTATCTAAAAGTTTGGAAGTATCAAAAAGATTCTCATAGCACAGCCCCACGTGTAATTGGTAGTTTTAATTCAACTCAAGCAGCTTTTGAATATTTGAAGCATCATTACGCTTAGGAATGAAAGCTTCATCAGCTACAACTTTAGATTTGATTTAAAATGGTGTGTTACCCTCCGCTAACAGCACCCTACTTTTGTTCTTCATTTAATCCACATTCCTTAAGGTATTTTTCCCTATTTTTATCTTCAAGATAAATAAACTTTTTTTTGCAACTGGGTTATTTTTATTACAAGTTGTGAGAAACTGCAAACGTAATATTTTTATTTGTAGAGAACTCGTTGCTAGAAAAGATGTAACTTTGATATTGAGGTATCGAAAGCAACCCATGGGTTTTTCTGGATGTAGAAGCTAGAACAATTCTTCTTAGTAAATCTTTATTTAAATAGCAAGAAAAATATACAAAGACTGCGAGTAGCGAAAAATGCTTGATTATCCGCGATTTCATAGAGAATTTTAGTTGCATAAGGGCTAGACTAGCAATCTCATACTAGTTGAGGGATGTTTATTTTTGTCAAAAATTTAGTAAACTAAAATACAATTCATCACTTCACTTTCTGAATTCTTTCGGGGGGATTAATGAGCCGTCCAATCATACTTGGTATTGTTGGTGATAGTGCTGCGGGCAAAACCACTCTGACAAAGGGTATTGCTCAGGTACTCGGAGTAGAAAATGTGACAGTGATTTGTACGGACGATTATCATAGGTACGATCGCACTTCACGGGCAGAATTAGGTATTACAGCATTACATCCAGACTGCAACTATCTTGATATTATGCAGCAGCATCTATCACAACTGCGGATGGGACAGCCAATTTTAAAACCGATTTACAGCCATAAAACAGGAACTTTTGAAGCTCCAGAGTATATTAAACCCAGTAAATTTGTAATTATTGAGGGATTGTTAGGTTATTCGACTCGCGGGGCAAGGGATTGTTACGATATCAAGGTGTATTTGGCACCTCCCGAACAATTACGGGCAAAGTGGAAAGTAAAACGTGATACCCAAAAACGGGGTTATAGTGAAGAGCAAGTTTTACAAGAGTTAGAGAAGCGCGAACCGGATTCGGAGGCGTATATTCGTCCTCAAAGGAAATGGTCTGATATTGTTGTCAGTTTTTATCCTCCCAGTTCGGAACTAGAAGAAGCAAACGGGAATCTAAACGTGCGTTTGGTGTTGCGTCCGACAATTCCCCACCCTGATTTTACTGAGATTTTAGCATCGGGAAATGGAAATTTGAGTTCGGCAATTCGCTTAGAATTGGATCGAGATATGGGTAAACCTGTCGATGTTTTGGAAGTGGATGGTCATGCGACATTAGAACAAGTGAACAAGTTAGAACAAATTATTTGTTCGGATATGCCCCATCTCAAGAGTATATGCGATCGCGAGGCAAATCCTGAACTTGGTAAAATCTCTGGAACTACTGGCGAAACTTTGCAAAGCTACCCGCTAGCACTAACCCAACTATTGATTACTTACCATATCCTCAAAGCGACTCAGATTCATCTTTAAGTAGCAACATATCAGCATAAATACAGATGGGAACAAATCATATATTTGCAGGGTTTGAAGTAAACATCAATAGTTACTTCATTTCCACACCATCTGAACTATTCTCAATCTGAGAATGCCGAGAGCCAATTTGTCCTCAATCGCAAAAACCTGCTTCCATAATTTTTGTTGCTCGACATAGCAGAAAGGGACACGAGATTCCTGTGCCCCCATACCGATAATTTATTCAACTTGCACAACCCAAAAATTCTTCTTCACATAATACAATACGGTGCAAAGGAAGACGTTTGATAACTCCTTGTTCTTCCAATTGAGTCAAAGCACGGGAAATAGTCACGCGGGTTGGACCTAGCATATCAGCAATATCCTGATTAGTAATACGTAAATCGATCAATTTGCCGTTTTCAATGGTTTTACCAAATTTTTTCGCCAACCATCCCAATAACTTCATGAGCATCGCATCAATACTTTTCTGACTGCGAATTACCATTAATTCTTCTGTTTGCTCAATATGAGAGGTTAAAGTCTCTATTAACTGATGATTTTGTCCCAAACTAAATGGTGTAACTTCAACTGAACTCAAGCACTCAATGATATATGGTTCTATTGCTGATAAGGCATCTCCGACAACATCACCTGCGCTCCAAACACCCAGAGTCACAACAGTTCCATCTTCAAGATAGGTAATAGTTCTTACTATTCCGCTCTGGATATGCCAAAGATTTTTTTGTCCCGTTGGGATTAAAGCACGACGTGAAAATACCTGTGTTGCAGCTTTAGCAGAGGTTTCAGGGAATTGATAGATAGCAGACATACATTTTAAACCGAATCTTTAACAGGGAATAAGTTAGTTACAAATATATCAAGCAAAGACACCGTAAAAACATTTTTGGAAAATTTATTTGATTAATTTTTCTTTTACGTCTGCTGCTCAAAACCAATAAATAAATATAAAGTGATGTAAACTACAATTCAAACAATTTCATTTTTAACTACTTAGTTAGTAGTAGTAGAGTTAACACTAAAATACCCTACTACTACAGATAAAAGTTGGTGATATGTTGGCGAAGCCCACCGCTCCTCGAATACCATTTCACTAAAATCGTGAAACATATCCAAATTCTGAAACCCTTGTAAAATCAGGATTTCTTAATTGCGAATTGCGAATTGCGAATTGCGAATTGTGAATTGTGAATTGGTAGAAGAGGTTCCCGAAGGGTAGGTATCACCATCTCAACTAATGACTCAAAAGGGTTACGAGCTTATCCCTAGTCAAAATTTAGATGCAAGATTATCACACATTGAGTGTCATTTAAGTCAATTTTTGACAACTTTCTGAATGATTGAATTGTTTAATTTGTTTTTGTTCAATATATACATTGTTGGCTGCTAAGACTCGATTGACAGCACTAGTAATCGCCATTAAAGATGCCGTGACAATATTAGAGTGAACGCCAACGCCATGTAAAGTCTCTGTCCCCAGATTGCTATTAATTTCGACATAAGCCACTGCATCGGCGTTGCTACCAAAATGACGAGAATGTTCTTCATAGTGGTGAATTTGCAAATTTAAATCCCTGGCTAAACCCAATTCGATACTACTTGTGGGAGTAGCTAAAGCCATTACAAAAGCATCAATTGGACCATTTCCTTTACCATGAATCGTCAGATAGCGATCGCTTATTTGTAATTGAGCAGACAACATTTGTGTACCATCTTCTGATAAGTACAATTGATGCGATATATATTTCAAAAATTCTCTTTCTTTTAAGTATTCTTGCTCGAATAATTGCCAAATTTCGCTGGCAGATAATTCTTTGCCACTCGCATCCATAACAGCTTGGACAACTCGACTAAATTCGATTTGTAACCTGCGAGGTAAGGTGAAACCATAGTCACGTTCCAGTAAAAAGGTGATACCCCCTTTGCCAGATTGACTATTTACCCGCACAATTGATTCATAACTACGACCAACATCTGCTGGATCAAGTGGTAAATAGGGTACTTCCCAGAATGTATCGGAGTTTTGAACTGCGAAACCTTTTTTAATTGCGTCTTGGTGCGAACCCGAAAAAGCAGTAAAGACTAAATCACCTACGTAAGGATGACGAGGATGTATTGGTAACTGGGTACAATCTTCAACAATGCGCGCGACTTCATTGATATCGGAGAAATCCAAGCCAGGATGAATCCCTTGGGTGTATAAATTTAATGCTAACGTCACCAAATCAACATTTCCGGTACGTTCTCCATTGCCAAACAAACATCCTTCAACTCTTTCGGCACCAGCCATTTGTGCCAGTTCCGCCGCCGCAACCCCGCAACCCCTATCATTGTGTGTGTGAACAGAAAGAATTATGCTATCTCGACGATTGATGTGGCGATGCATCCATTCTACTTGATCTGCAAATATATTTGGTGTCGAGACTTCCACTGTTGCCGGGAGATTAATAATTGCTTTGTTTGCTGGTGTCGGTTGCCAAATATCCAAAACGCGATCGCAAATCAGTTTAGCAAATTCGAGTTCGGTTGCTGTGAATGTTTCGGGAGAATATTGAAATTGCCAGTTGGTTTCCGGTTGATTTGCTGCCAGTTCTTGAAATAATTTAGCGGTGGCAACTGCTAAATTAATGGTTCCTTCTTGATTTAAATTAAATACAGTACGACGAAATACTGGTGAAGTAGCATTATATAAATGTACAATTGCCTGTTTTGCTCCCCTTAACGCTTCAAAGCTGCGACAAATTAATTCTTCCCGTGCGGGAGTCAAGACTTGAATTTTGACATCATCGGGAATTAATTGCTGCTCTATCAAACATCTGACAAAATCAAAATCGGTTTGGGAAGCAGAAGGAAAACCAACTTCAATTTCTTGGAAACCAATCTTAATTAACAAATTGAACATTCGTAACTTTTGTTCAATATTCATTGGTTCAATCAATGCTTGATTGCCATCACGTAAGTCTGTACTCAACCAAATTGGCGGATGGGAAATTATTTGATTTACCCACGTGCGATTTACTAAGTTAATTGCTGCAAATTGACGATATTTCTTTTCTGGATTTGTCAACACGTTCGTTGTTTCCTAATTTTTTCATGTTGTGTTTTGGTTTGAGGAATTGCGGCAAAATATCGAGAAGATGGGGAATCTTCGCAAAAGTTTGATGATTAAGTTTGACGATTAATAAATGGGCTGCCAGGTTGCCACAAAATCCACATCTGACAACCCAAACATAGTCGCAGCAATGCCTCGAATGTTAGATAAAATTGCATAAAATCTCTCCGAAGTAGTATTTATATAATGTCCAGTTGAATACTTATGATTTAAGACTGACACAGAGATTTAGAGACGCGGGGACGCGGAAAAATTTTAATTGTAAGTGATTAGCAGAACGTGATATTTGATATTAATTATTAGGTTTGAGAATCATCGCTGGGAAGCTAAATACAGCAATTAGACAATTTCTCAAAAATTGCGATCGCAAGGATTTATGCTAGAGGTGAATGCTTGTCATCCCTCAATATTTTCTCAATTGGTAAAATATTTCTCTATTACCTAAAAAATACTGCCAGCGCTGACATACAGACGAATTAGGTAGGTGCAAAAGCACCAATAATATTAAAGGTTCATGAGGGACAATTTCCCAAACTTGCTTCAGGAATTATCGCTTATGCTTGAAGAAACATCGGTATGTGATTAAAGTTAAATTTCCATACATAGCAGCACTAGCCCAAGTAGAAGGCTAGAAACTAGTTGTAGAGATAGCTGCTGAGTAAACATAATTTTGGTTCCACTTTGGTTCCACTACTTGCTTTGTAGTTTACCTCTCCAAATTGAATTTGGTCAAGTATTGATGTTGACAAATATTTTTGACCTAGAGTTTTTTCTCAAAAATCTTCTCAAACCGTCTTTCTTAGCGGCTAGGCTCAACCACTAGGCTAAATAAACCCAGTTTCTTGGATTTAACGCATCATCATACTTGTTTTGTGATGAGAATCAGCTTCATGACATGGAGAGAAAGCTAATACTCACTTTATAAATAGCCTCTTCATCAGAATCCATTGAACCGTGAAACTGTAAACAATCTTAAAACTGCTTAGGTACTCTTAGCCTTAAAATAACAATACTGATTGCGATCGCCAACTGCTTTCAGAACTCATGAGAATATTTCAACATTTTCTCACATTTTTTGAAGCAAATTTTACAATCATCTTTGTTGGAATCCTCTCTTCACTAACATCTCTCCGCCTCATCTCCAGAGAGTTCCAGTCTCGCAACAAAAATTAACATTATTTATTCAAACGCGCCCATGCTTTAGCGACACATGGGAGAAAGAACCATCAATGTAGTCGTCTACTCTATTTTCTAGTTCTATATTTACAACAACCTCAGAAGTCGAAGAGTCACTAAAAGAGAAAAAACAGTTGTAACAGTGGGATTTGTAGTTGCAACCCATGCAAGTGTAATTGGCGAAAAGCGAGTTTTAGTAGAAACCGAGTCAAGATTTTCCATCCCTATGGCTGCTGGGGAATAAATGCGACAAAAATTCTTCCTTGCCTACTCGCTACCGCTAAAAGCTAGAAACTGCGGCAAAAATGTAAAATTTCAATCGTTGTCTTGATAATGAACCGCTAAAATAGTTCTTAAAGTTAGGTTTTTCGTGGAAATTTTGCGATCGCACTATGCATTTTTGTATTAGGTGAGCTAATATTGGTACTCCTGAGTGTTAAATCCCTTTTGAATTGATTAAAATACTTTGTATACAATAAGAACAGTTTGTCAAGTCTCATAAGGGTGACATTTCAGTAGTACGCTTGCGTGCGACTCAAATTAAATAAGCTAAAGTTAAATTAATCCGCCCAAAGGTAGATTCCATCCGAATTTAAATGATGTACCCAGGTTGTTGGCACATCTCAAGTCGAGTCACTTGAAGAAAACAAGACTCAGCAAACAAAATTAAGTGCCTGTGGCAGATTCAGCTAATTTGCGCCAAAATTCCAGTGCGGGAAGCTGTAAGTCAGGGTGAACCTTCACCAAGGGCATCTATAGTTAAGGGTAATAAATGCTGTTTCGCAGCCAAAAATTGAGGAAAACACTTTCCCATATTTCAATTAAATTTCCCTGTAGATTCCATGAGTGAGTAAACCCCAGCAACGAAAATGACAATTGTCCACTCACAAACCCATACATTTCCCTGTAAAAATGAGTGCAATAAGGCTTCCCCTCCCGGTTAGCAGAACATACCCACTTACCACACAAATAGTGCTTTGGAGAATTACTTGAATCAGACAGAATTTTAAGTGTACGGAATCTTTGAAAGTAACAACAATATCGTTGTGATTACATCAAATTTTTGCCACAATTCAAGTGTATGACCACCGCATTAAATTTATTATTGGTGACACAGGCTTTACTTTACTTAATTACTTCATGGATATTACACAAAAACAGTGCAATTTTTGTGAAACAGGCTACAATCTAAACAGCCTTGACAAAAAAATATCCCTTGGGAAGATATTTTTTGCATGAAGTAGTAATTTTTCTACCGAGAATAGTCTGTAACTGGCTATTTATTTGTAATTGATGTTGTCAAGCAACATTTAATTGCACTTGCATCAGATGGAGAAGTTCTATCGACATTTTTTGATTGCAAAACACAGAACCAAATGGAACTTGTTGCAGCAATTAAAGTCACAATAGAAACTTGAGGAAGCACTGAATACTAACTAGTAGTTGGCTAGTAGTTAGTCCCAGGACGTGATTGGGTATAAATTGTAAATTTTTTACCAGATTATCTCCCGAAAACACGTATAACTTCCGAATATATCTTAGGTTAAATTAGTCATAAATCCCTAGCGGGTAATGACAGGTCAGCTAGCTTAAAACAGCATAATTGATTCTGCAAGGAGCATGAGGAACGCGGCATGAACCAGGCTAACAACGTACTCGAAAATATCTATCAGCCTGAACTAGAAGTTGGAAGTCAGCCTGATTTCGAGTTTGAAGCACTCTTAATAGACGATGAAGAGGACTTACTGCTTGGCGACGATGGTGAAATGGATGAGTTCTTAGAACCATCCTCGGATGAGGAGGATGCTAAGTCTGGCAAAGCCGCCAAATCTCGCCGTCGTACGCAAACTAAGAAGAAGCATTATACAGAAGATTCAATTCGTCTTTACTTACAAGAAATTGGTCGGATTCGTTTACTTCGGGCTGATGAAGAAATTGAGTTAGCGCGTAAAATTGCCGACTTACTCGAATTAGAAAGAATTCGAGAAAAATTGTGCCAGCAATTAGACCGTGATCCGAGAGATAGTGAGTGGGCAGAAGCAGTAGGCGATGAATTACCGAAATTCCGCTATCGCTTGCACATCGGTCGTCGGGCAAAAGATAAAATGGTGCAATCAAACTTGCGCCTTGTGGTTTCAATTGCCAAGAAATATATGAATCGCGGTTTATCCTTCCAAGATTTAATTCAGGAAGGTAGCTTGGGCTTGATTCGCGCTGCTGAAAAATTCGACCACGAAAAAGGTTATAAATTTTCTACATACGCAACATGGTGGATTCGTCAGGCAATTACAAGAGCGATCGCAGATCAATCTCGTACTATTCGCTTGCCAGTACACCTGTACGAAACTATATCACGGATTAAGAAAACAACCAAATTGCTTTCCCAAGAAATGGGTCGCAAACCTACAGAAGAAGAAATAGCTACCCGCATGGAAATGACCATTGAGAAGTTAAGGTTTATTGCCAAATCAGCGCAATTACCTATCTCCTTGGAAACTCCTATTGGTAAAGAAGAAGATTCACGTTTGGGTGATTTTATTGAGTCTGATGGTGAAACTCCTGAAGACCAAGTCTCTAAGAATTTACTTCGTGAAGATTTAGAAAAAGTTCTTGACAGCCTCAGCCCTCGCGAACGTGATGTCCTACGTTTGCGTTACGGTTTAGATGATGGTCGGATGAAGACACTGGAAGAAATCGGTCAAATCTTCAACGTTACCCGTGAACGTATCCGTCAAATTGAAGCCAAAGCATTGCGTAAGTTACGTCACCCGAACCGTAACAGCGTTTTGAAAGAATATATTCGATAAATAGTTATCATGAGTAGTGGCTAAAAAATGAATACTATTTTTAGTAATCTTAATTATTAATCCACTACTAACAATAAAAAGTAATCTGTAACCTGCGAATGTGAAAGCATTTTCAGGTTTTTTATTTTTGCAGAACTTGGCAATTTATATCAAAAACTGAAAACCTGAGAAGATTGGCACATTTCTTCCCAGGTTTAAATATCAACATCAGGTATTTATGAAATTAGCGTTGCAAAAATCTACAGAATACCCCAGAAATGTAAAAATCCTTTACCGGAGAACAGTTCGATTAAGGCAGCAGAAACAAAACCAATCATAGCCAAACGACCATTCCAAATCTCTGCTTGTGGAGTAAAACCCCAGCGCCAAGCATTACGATCTTGTACTACGGGTGCGTTGACATTTGTTGTTGTTGTGTTCGACATAATTATTACTCCAAAGTTGGTTAGTTAACTTTTGTAACCCTTATGTAAATTAATATAACAAACTTTTGCTAGTTGTTACATGTATTTACACATTAATTATGTATTTATATATTGATGATAGTTGCAAATTTAATCATATTTATTGATAGCCACTTTCAATAATCTGTGCTAGTGCCAAACTTCAGGCATCAAAGTCTCGAAGAAATTACATCTCTGATATCCAGTCCGGCTAATCACTACAATTAAAATTTCTCCGCCTCCCCGCGTCTCTAAGTCTCCGTGTCAGTCTTAATCAATCAGCATTCAATCGGGCATAATATGAAAGCTTTCTAGTCAGGCTAAATAGTTCCCCTCTGCCCACCAACACGAACTAAGCTGATGTGCAGGTAAATCATATAAGTCAAAAACTCAAAATAATTGTAATTGTAGTGCGGAGAGGAGTTTCCGGGGAGATATTCTTCACGGAAAACTCCGGGGACGGAAAGCCCGCGTCTTATATACAAATTAGATGCATCGCAGCTTATCTTCTCTTTTATTGCATATTTTGCGACTTTAATTACTTGATTTACGGTATTTCAACAACAGAGATAATTTTTTCATCCCGGTTCAGTTGGATAACACTTTCACCCAGACTATCGCGACCAGATGCAGTGACGGTATTCAGCGCCAAACGCACTACTCGCTGCTGATTGGTAATTAATGCGACTTCTGATTCTGGATTGAAGAGTGTGATTCCTGCTAAAGCGTCAGCTTTATTGGTAAATTTACAAACCTGAATGCCAATATCACCCCGGTTAGCCGATCGCAAATTATTTACTGGTAGTTGTTTGGCATATCCTTGTCGGGTGACTAGTAATAATTTATCTGCGGTTTTAAAGCTAACACAGCCAGCCATTGCTTCGTTGAGACGCAAACGCATTCCTTGCACGCCCATTGCGGTGCGTCCCATAATTGGCAGTTGTTCCTCATTCACCGTTATTCGCAATAAACGTCCACCGGAACTAGCTAAAATTACTTGTTCTCCAGTGTTTGTAAACTGAGTTTGTAATAATTCGTCATCTTCCTTAAGTTTTGTAATGGTGATGCCGCGACGGGTAAGGGTAGTAAACTCTGATAAAGATAAGCGTTTGATGCGTCCTTGTTTCGTCAGCAAAATCATCTCGCCTTCAGGTTTTTCTGGTTGCATGAAGCGGGTAAGAATACCTTCGGTTGCTTCTCGAGCGGTGTTACTTAATAAGGTAATGAGTGGGGTGCCTCGAAGGTTGCGTCCAGTAGAAAGGGGGATGTCTCCGACACTAATGGGATAGACTTTAGCTCCTGTGGTAATAATTAATAATTCTTTGTGGGTGTTAGTTGGGGTTGTCAGCAGAGTAAAGTCGTTTTCGGAAGCACTGTGATCGACTTTTGATTTTTTGCCATTGGGTTGATTGCGTCGCACATAACCACGATGGGTGAGTTCGAGGATAGCATCTTCGGGAGGCGCATCTAATTTGGGATTTTGGGTTCTGAATTTGGGATTCTCATCATCCTCATCACCTTCACCCTTGATGCCTTTGCGCTGTACCCGAATTTCTTCGGTGATGATTTTAGTGCGACGTTCATCACCAAATTTACGTTTGAGGCTACGCAAATCTTTTTTCAGGGACTTGAGTAATTCCTTGCGATCGCTCAATAATATCCGCAAATTGGCTATCTGCTGGGAAAGTTCGTCAAACTCACGTTGGAGATTTTGCTGTTCTAAACCAGTGAGGCGACGCAAAGGCATGGCTAAAATAGCATCGGCTTGGACTTCAGTTAATTGCAAGCGACTAATGAGGGTGATTTTAGCTGTGCTACCATCGGGTGCTTGGCGCAAAATCGTAATGACTTCATCTAAATTCCCTAAAGCCTGGAGTAATCCTTCCACCAAATGGGCACGATTTTCAGCTTTACCCAACTCGTAACGATAGCGGCGACTAAGAGTTTGCTCACGAAAATCTAAAAATTCTTGTAACAGATTTCGTAAACTCAGTTGTCGAGGTTGCCCATTCACAATCGCTAACAGAATCGCCCCAAAATTCGTTTGCAGTGCCGTTTGGTGGTAGAGGTTTCCCAAAATTTCCTGGGGATTAGTATCACGTTTGAGTTCAATAACTACCCGCATACCTTCCCTATCACTTTCGTCGCGGATATCGGAAATTCCATTCAACCGTCCTTGGTTCACAAGTTCGGCAACTTTTTCAATCCAACCAGCCTTATTAACTTGATATGGTAATTCGGTGACAATAATTGCTGTGCGACGATTTTTGCCTTTAGCTCCAGCCACTTCTTCAATTTTAGCAATTCCGCGTAAGACGATACTACCCTTACCCGTAGTATAAGCCTCCCGAATCCCAGAAATCCCGACAATTTCACCACCTGTGGGGAAATCGGGACCTGGGATGAATGTAAACAATTTTTCATCGGTTAACTCCGGATTATCAATGAGCGCAATCAAGCCATCGACAATTTCATTCAAATTATGGGGCGGAATATTGGTTGCCATGCCGACAGCAATCCCTGCACAACCATTCAAAATTAAAAATGGTAATTGCGCTGGTAGAACGGTGGGTTCTTGCTGTGAGTTATCAAAGTTGCCAATAAAATCGACAGTTTCCTCACCAATTTCCGTCAGCATCCCCTCATGACCGATAGCTGCAAGACGAGTTTCCGTGTATCGCATCGCCGCCGGAGGGTCGTTATCCACACTACCAAAGTTTCCGTGTCCAGCCAGTAGGGGATAACGACAAGAAAAATCCTGCACCAACCGTACCAAAGCATCGTAAACCGACTGATCACCGTGGGGGTGGTACTTACCAAGCACATCCCCAACTACACGGGCACATTTTCGATAAGGGCGTTCTGGGGTCAGACCAAGTTCATGCATCGCGTATAGAATACGACGGTGAACAGGCTTTAAGCCATCGCGGACATCGGGTAACGCTCGCCCGACAATCACACTCATGGCATATTCAAGATAAGACCGTTGCATCTCAGTATGCAGGGCTGTGGTGATTACCTGTCCCGTAGAGAGAAGGTTTAACTGTTTTGCCATGAGTTGTTACCTGAAATTTAACTACACAGAAAGCTGTCAATTGAGTCAGAAAAGGGCTGAAATTAAGCACTATTGAACCACAGCATAGCGGATGAATTGTGCTTAAACACAAAATTTTGATACTTAAAGGATAAAAAGCAGTAGTATTATCCTTGATGACGGGGAAACATATGGATTAATAAACAAGGAGATCGTGACTGTTTCAATCAGGCGGTCATCCCCCTTCACCTTAACAAGCGAATTGCTCATGAAAACTGTTCTGATTGTCGAAGACGATCTAATTAATGCTCGCGTTTTTTCCAAAATTTTGACCAAGCGGGGCGGCTTGGATGTCAAACATACGGAAAATGTGGAAGAGGTCATGAAAATTGCCCAAGCGGGAGAAGCTGACATCATTTTGATGGATGTTTCTTTGTCACGGAGTGTGTACCAAGGCAAGTCTGTTGATGGTATCAAAATTACACAAATGTTGAAATCCGATCCACAAACATCTTCCTTGCCAATTATTTTGGTGACAGCACATGCAATGGAAGGCGATCGCGAGAGCTTTCTCAAACAGAGTGGTGCGGATGGCTACATCTCTAAACCTGTTGTTGATCATCAACAGTTTGTTGACCAAATCGTGGCACTCTTACCCCAAAACAACACTTAGTATTAGTAACTTCAACTGAGATCGCAAGATTAAGTCAAAATTTCTGAAACTAATTCTGAAACTAATGTCGTACTGATATCCTCCCAAGTCACATCTTGCTTAAGAAGCAGTAGCCCAAAAACCTATCGGACTACTGCTTTCTATTTTTACAATATATATGTACTATTTTGTGTGTAATAAATCAATAGGGAATAGGGGGAGAGACATGGAGATTAACATCCTGAGATGTTGATGTCTCCCCTAATTCCTACTGTTTAGGGGCAGATTGACTGTCACGTTGTTGAATAGCAGCTTGAATGCGTGGTAACTCAATGAATTTTTTGGTGTCACTAAGTAGGCGTGTACCCCAAAGATTTTGTTTGAGAAAATCTAAGTCAGCATAACGGCTATCGATGCGAAGTGCTTGTTCGCCTAATGCAATACCCTGTTGTTGGTTTCCTCTGGTATAGGCAGCAACAGCTAATGCCATTAAAGGTTCTGCCGCTTGTTTGTCTATGGCAACAGCCGATTGCCATTGTTTGACAGCTGTTTGTGTATCACCCTGTTCGTACTTAATTAAACCTATGTTATTAATGGCGGGCCAGAATTTTTTGTTTTGAGCGATCGCTTGATTATATTGAGCGATCGCATCGGGTAATTTGCCCAGCATATAATAAGCATTGCCTAAATCAAATAATCCTTCGGGGTCGTTGGGCTTTAATTTCAAACCAGCGATGTAGAAGTTGCTGGCTTCTAGATATTTTTGCTGTTGGAAATGTACCGAACCCAGGGCAAACTGGACATCGGCATTTTTCGGGTTCAGTCCTTGAGCTTTTTTGAGGGATGCGATCGCATTATTATAATCTTTGGTTTGTAGGTATAAACCGCCTAAAAGGAACCAAACGCGATCGCTCTTAGGTGCAAGTTGTGATGCTAACTTTGCTCGTGGTAAAGCTAACTCATATTGTTGAAACTGCCCTAATGAAGCTGCTTCTTGAGCTAGGCTTAAACCTTGTTTTTCTAGTTTCGCTGCATCTAGTTGCACGGTATGAGGTATCAGTGCTTGTGCGGAAGCTGTTTTCGGCATCACCCACAAGCTACAGACAACCAAGAGAGAAATTAAACCAGTTTTTTTTGACACAGTACCCCCTCTATTGCCACAAAATCAAACAATCTTTCAGCTAGCTTAAACTATCTCAGCTATTGACGACAGCAAAATGTTACATATCTGGTGAAGATGAAGACGTAATGACAGCAGGGAAAAGATAATTGTTATATTATTTCTCCAAAATCTAGCAACACATAAACTAAATCTCCGCGTCTCTCCATCTTCTCGTCTCTCCATCTCCGCGTCCCCGTATCTCCGCGTCCCCGCATCACCGTCTGTTACTTTCTTTTGGAAAATTGGTATTACTTCTGCGTATCTTCTGCAATCACTAATTTCCATTCTTTCTCACAGTAAAAATTTAATGGAAAGTCTGGCTTTGCTAAATATAGACTTAAATAAATTTAGCTATGTGTGTTGATATCCACAAAATGCGCTAGCTAATATCAAGCAAAATAGCAACAATGCTTAATGGTTAATGGTTAACAGTTAAGCATATCAGTTGACATTAGCTTATTATTTGTCGCCTCTTGTTTGTGCATCGCTCCAAACCAGTTAACAGATTGATGTAATTTTTTTGATTTGATTTTCCAAGTTTGTCGTTGCTTGGAAAAATTTTGCATTCCTTGAAGTTCGTTCAAATCTGTTTTGCACCAATTGCTGACATACCTCTACAAAGCACCAGATATGAATTTTTCTAGATTTCTTCTGCATTCTTCTAGGATTGCATTTGCTCCCCAGTTTCTATTTTGGAGTATTGCGATCGCAATTTGTATCCCCACATCAGCTCAAGGGGCTGAGGCTAAGAATTTATCGGTGGTGCAGAAGAACTTAGGGGAAAACCCTGCCAACACTACATCCCCAGGCAAAGCGGCAGATTTACTACCTGTCGTAATTCCAGTTCCTCCTGCTTCTTTGTCTGTTGCCAATGCGACTAAGCAACCAGAAAAACCCCCTCACGAAAAATCTCCTTCTCAAAGAGAGGTATTAGAACTCAAAAATTCTCCCGATGCCGAAAAAAATTCTCATGTTGAGGGAGAGAAGTTACAGCCGAAAAAGCAACCAATCAAATTGCAGCCTTCTCGCAATTCTGAGAAAAAATCTGGTTATCACGATAAAAAACATCGGCATGAAGGGAATTCCTCTCCTTTACTGGTTCCCAGTAAACCAGAAGAAGTGCAAATTCAGGAAAATCAACCTCTGACT
Source organism: Calothrix sp. UHCC 0171 (assembly GCF_034931845.1). Taxonomy (NCBI): domain Bacteria; kingdom Bacillati; phylum Cyanobacteriota; class Cyanophyceae; order Nostocales; family Calotrichaceae; genus Calothrix; species Calothrix sp. UHCC 0171. Next base: position 127,768 of record NZ_JAYGHN010000006.1, on the reverse strand, counting down.
CTCGAACAAGCACTAGAAATTGCCCGTAACAGCAACCCGCAATTAAAAACTGCAATTTTAGAATTAGAACGTAGTCGTGCAGGTTTAAAGGAAGCTGAAGCCGCACTCTATCCAACCTTTGGTATAAATGGTAGCCTCACAGAAAGTAAATCTGCTCAAGATAGTTTATCTGTTAATTCGGGTATAGCTCCTCCTGGTAGTGATAAAGCCAGAACTGCATTTACCGGGCAGGCGGAGATTAACTACAACATTTATACATCTGGTCGTCGTTCGGCAAGTATTCGCGAAGCCAAAGAAAGAGTGAAAATTAGCGAGTTGGATGTCGAGACAAGGTTTCAAGAAATACGTCTTAGCGTCACCAGTCGTTACTATGACTTACAAGCTGCTGATGAACAACTAAGGATTTCGGCGGCGGCGGTGGAGAATGCTCAAGCCAGTTTACGGGATGCTCAAGCACTGGAACGGGCGGGAGTTGGCACTAAATTTGATGTTTTGCGATCGCAAGTTAATTTAGCTAATTCCCAACAAGATTACACCAATGCGCGTTCCCGCCAGCAAATTTCCCAAAGACAATTAGTGTCGCTGTTAAATTTGCCACAAACAGTCAATATCAGTACCGCCGAATCAGTCAAAATTGCCGGGTTGTGGCAGCAATCCTTGGAGGAAAGCATTGTCAATGCCTACCAATATCGCCAGGAATTGCAACAAAGGCTAGCTGAACGCAATATCGGTGAACAAAGACGCAAGTTCGCTCTATCACAACTAGGACCACAAGTAGCATTAGTTGCAACCTATGATGTGTTAGACCAATATAACGATAATACTGGCGTTACCGATGGTTATTCAGTAGGTGTGAAAGCACGCTGGAATATCTTCGATGGAGGTGCAGCAAAAGCCCAAGCATCCCAAGCAAAAGCTAATATTGCGATCGCGGAAAGTAATTTCACTAACCAACGTAACCAAATTCGCTTTGAAGTTGAACAATACTACGCGCAGTTGCAGTCGAATTTAGAAAATGTACAAACAGCAACAGCAGCTGTAGAGCAAGCACAGGAAGCATTACGACTGGCAAGGCTACGGTTTCAAGCTGGAGTTGGGACGCAAACCGATGTCATCGCTGCGGAGAATGATCTCACCCGCGCTCAAGGTAATCGCGTCACAGCTATTTTGGATTACAATCGTGCCTTTGCGAACCTGCAACGTGCCGTCTCAGCCAAAGTGTAAAGATTATTTGTAGAAACGCGATCGCGTTTCTACATTTTGTTTGGCTGTTCTTCCAGTCCTCACACGCTGCCTTGAACGAGAAGTTGTTTGCCAGTTTACTGATATTAGTTGGTAATATATATATCTGCGTGAAAACAGTAATCATGAATCTAGTTATCAGTCTTCACAATCGGTTGTTGTGAATTGAGTGCGATCGCAACTTGCTACTGAAAATATAAGTTTGACTATGGCTACGTTAAATAAAAGTTATGTTTTTGTAATTCTTATTATTTACTCAAATTTTCCTCACCCATTCCACAAGATTTCCACAGATATTTGATAGTTTTCCACAGCCTTTTTACGGTTCAATCGGCTGTTTGTCTCTTACTGGGGATTTGCCCTCATCCACAGGTATTTGCTGCGAGATACTGAGTTTTTGTAAAGTAAAGTAAAATAAATAGGGCTAAAGAGCTTATTGTTACGTAAATATTTATTCTTTATAAATTCTCTTGTAACATTTCGCAGCATTGACAAACCTCCCCCCTCTTGCCGCACAATAAATCGGCTTGCATTTTTAGTCCGTTGGGTCGCTGTGTAAATTTACGATTACGGTTGCCACAAAAAACCGCAGAGGAAGAAAGTTTGGATTTTGCCACACAACAGGCTACAAGCAAGGAACAAAAAGTTGATGGACTTCAATGGAGAACCTTGGTATGAACGCAACAGTTAGCTTATTTACAGAAATTCCGGAAACCCTCCACGAATCCCTCAAGACTTACCTTGATGCTCATCCTGACTGGGATCAAAACCGAGTATTAACGGCGGCTTTGTCGCTGTTTTTACTTCAGAATGGTGAAAGCGATCGCTCTTGCGCCCGCGTCTATCTGGAAACGCTGTTTCAGCACTCCTAAAATACCGCCAATTCTTAAATCACTGTTCCTAATTCAGCACTTCTAATATCTAGTTGACTTTGCTAAATTTTATATTTTTAGCTTGATTTTCCGTAATGTTGGTGCTGCTTCAATTTCAATAAACTAATCAATCAATAAATCAAAATGGGGCACTCCCAAGAGTACCCCATTTGTGTTTTTATCTAAATCGATAATAATTATTATCTTCTTTTATGGTGATGTAACTAACCGATGTAATTCCTCGCCAGCAAGATAGCACCCTGAAAACCGACACATACAACAGCAGCAAAAACAACCCTGGAGTGTGAATATGAATTCAACTACTCACAAGCCGAAAGAAAAGCCAATTCTGTGGAAACTTGCCTAGAATATTCAGGTTACAGTCAGACTTAATGTAGTTAAAACTATCAGTAACTGAGACTAACTAGTTATGTAGATGATGGTATGATAGCTATCTTTAACTATTCCCTAAAACCTAGCTCTTGAATCTGTATAGAAATTTACTCTATACGATAAAAGATGAGCACAGGACTGTGAATTCTGCTAAGTAGTTAGAACTAGACTTGAATTAAAAGTTTTTCACAAGCTGTTTGTTTGCGGCGGCTGAACCACAAGAATATTGAATGGAACGTAACTATTTTGACTGAATCCAGATTTAGCATTGCAAATTGACGACAATTGCAACTGCAATGCTTAAATAACGGATTTTTCAGACGGTACTTGAGCAGGACATTCAAATTTATATCCAACACCACGTACAGTTTGGATTAACGCTGGCTGGCTGGCATCAGCTTCAATTTTTTTGCGAATTTGACCGATATGAACATCAACAACCCGTTGATCGCCAACATATTCATAATCCCATACTTCCTGAATCAGTTCAGCTCTACGCCAAACACGACCAGGATGGCTGGCGAGAAAATGTAACAGGTCAAATTCCAAAGCTGTTAAAAGTACAGGCTGAGTATTGAGAGTCACTTCACGTCTCACAGGATCAATCATCAACTTCTCAAATACAAGCCGCTTTTGTTCGGCAGTAGTAACTACTCGCTGGCGCTTTAAGATCGCAGCCACCCGAACCTCCAATTCTCCCAAGCCAAATGGTTTGGTGAGATAATCGTCAGCACCTTTAGAGAAACCGCGAATTTTATCGGCTTCATCGGCGCGACTAGTCAGCATTAATACAAAAACACCATTGCGGCTTTGCATCTCTTGGCAGAGGTTGAAACCAATCACGTCTGGTAGATTTACATCTAAAATGACCAAATCGGGATTGAATTGCTCGAACAAGGCAAGTGCGGACTTACCGTCTTCGGCTGCTTCTACCTGGTAGCTTTGCTTGCTGAGAAAGCGTTGAATTAAATTCCGAACCGCAGGGTCGTCATCAACAACAAGAATCTTGGCGGGAGCCATGACCATCACTTTGCACAAAAATTATAGGATTAAGTTCGCGATTTGACCGTACCAATGGGAACGATGTTCGCTTTGGAGTCATAAGAATCTACAAGGCTAAGACACAAAATCCCTGATTTTCTAGATAATTTCTAGATATGATCTGGATTTAGGAGCAATACCAAGATGTAATTTATCTGGCGGATGCTCGAATCTTAACTGTATCTTCATAGTAATCTAGAACACTGTAGGTTATTCTAGTCACTAGGTAATTTAAAACGCTTTAATTTTAAATCGATATGCAGCTCGATGCTACAAATGATTAGTACGTTTATTATTTTCAAGTTTAACTAAGGTACGGTCAGTAGCCATACCGAAAAAATCAAAGATATATATTTCACAATATTCACCTTTTAGGTATTGTTATCTCAAATTCTAGATTAAAGCCCCAATCCCTCAACGACATGAGGGGATACACTGAGTTATAGCAATATGTTAAAGTAGCTATAGTTAGAACCACCAGTCTGGCAGGATGGACTCGTGCTACTATTCCAGTTAGGGCATGACTATGTTTCAGGATCAAAGTAAGGTCTTCAACTTGCAAAAACAATCAAGCTTTAACATCTTAGAGATTAAGGCGATTTTTTCATATTGAGAGCGAAACTAAAGGTTCTGAACATTAGCTAAAAGTGATTTTTGAGTCATAAAAATCTAAATTTCCTACATTCGTTTTGTTTTTAAATTTAATTGCCTCTAAAAAATAAGGCTAAAGTGATTGATTCCCATGAGCGATCAAAATCCCTACGAACAACTTGGGGTGTCGGAAGACGCTAGCTTTGAAGAAATTCAAAATCATCGTACTCGTCTTCTCGAACAGTACAACGGTGATGTTAAGCGCTTGGAGGTAATTGAAATTGCCTACGATGCGATTTTAATGGATCGCTTGCGGATGCGCCAAGAAGGCAAAATTAAGGTGCCAGAACGTATTCGCTTTCCTGAGCGTCTTGTGCAGTCTGCCCCACAAGAAAGTTTGCCGCGTCATGAGCAATCATCTAAGTGGTTTGCTCGCATGTTGGATAAGCCAACAACTGGTGATGTGGTTTTGCCTTTGGTTTGGTATTTGGGTTTGAGTGCGATCGCCTTATTTTATCGTGCAGGCGGAGACCAAGCTTTACAGTTGGCTTTGGTGGTGGGAGTTGGGGTGAGCGTATTTTTCTTAAATCGTAAAGAAAATAGCCTCGGTAGATCTGTTTTATGGACTTTTTCGGGGTTAGTGATTGGTTTAGTGGCTGGTGGGTTGTTAGTCAGCTTTTTACCACAAGTTGCTTTACTTCACATTTCCGGTAATCAATTTTCAACTGTGTTTACCTTCATATTGCTGTGGGTGATTACCAGCTTTTTCCGATAGAAAAATTATATTTTGTATCTGGTCTTGGCAGTGAATGAGATGAGGTTGCCTAAATGCCTAGTATAAGAAGGCAGAAGTAAGAAGGCAGGAAGCAGAAGGCTCAAAATCTTGAGATATAAGCTTTTTCCTTCAAATTAATAGTTGCCTTATTTACGCTGTGCTGTACTAGAATACAACAAACAGATGCAGTGAAGCGGATAATCGGACAACTAAAATAAACTCAAAAAGCGGGTTGATTTTTTCAACCCGCTTTTTACTTTTTTCTTAATGAAACTTAAACTTCTACAACTAATTCCCCAATCTACCTGTCGTTGCCAAAGGTGGAGTCTATACAACATTGGTTAAATCCTCCTAAATCAAGTCAACTTTTCCAGATGAGATATCTTTTGGATTGAAAATTGTCAAATGACGACTCTGTGCTATTTCTGCAACCCACTTCGCGATCGCGGTTTGTGTTCTTGGAAATCTATTGGTTCAAAGCTATGCGGCTGTTTCCAGCCAATCGTAAACCTGTTCTAACTGTTCGAGAGTAATTAAACCATACTGCCAGAGAATCATCGGTAATGGACCTGGGTCTTGCTGGCTATGACGAAGTGCGACGGCAATAGATGCTGATGAAATCGCCAAATCTTCTTGTAAAAAATGAATTAGTCGAGAGTATGTCGTTGATGACATTTGTAGCTCACCTCCTTGGGTCGTGTGTATTGTCATATATCAACTTGTTCTTATTCATGATTCAGTTGCCAGTATTTCATCTGTCACCACAGAGTTAATGTATCTATATCAAACCAAAGGCTTTAAGCAAATTCCGCAAAAATTACGGAAATAAATCTTTTGACGTTGTCCAAAATTTATACCCGAACTTGGACAAGCGCACTGCCTAACTCTTACAAATTAGATAACGCTTGCCAGCCGCAATATAGGCAAAACTTATTAAAATTATTAGATTAACTTATTCAATCTATCTCATCTGTAGTATCAAAGATTTCATAGCATTATCTTCGCTTATTAGTTACTCGTTACTCGTGCACCAAAAGGAAGATTTTTTGCTACTCAGTGCTTGATTTACAATCTTCGCCTTGAAAATAGTTGGATTCGATTTGAATGAATAGAAGTATATCAAATCTTAGCTATAAAATAAACTTTTTTACAAGGCTATCCGAGAAAAATTCAGGTATTGGATGAAAAATTTAGTTCCTACAAAGCTTTTTGACTATTTTATAGGTATGTTTATATCTCCGAGAAACACCGTAGTTGAATGCAGTATTTTTAACCTTGTCTTTACTTTTTTGATTTAAGTGTAAGATATTTGATCTCAATGCGATCGCCAGCTTTCAGGCTAAGTTCGGCAGCACGACCAGCACGTAGTTCAATCACTTGGTCAACCAATTTATCAGGTCCATAGGTAGGACAAGGTTCTTTCGCACAGGGAGGAGCCGCAGCTGTAATATCCTGTATGACACCTTGATAAAGGAAAACCATGTCTAAAGCAACAGGTACATTCTTCATCCAGAAACGAACAGGCTGTGGGGAGGGAAACTTAAATAACATACCTCGGTCATTTGCTAATGCCGGTCGGTACATCAAACCCATTGCTTGTTGCTGGGGTGTTTTAGCTACCTCTAATTGAATAGTGAATCCACTAGGTATAACTGCTACAGCAGAAATTGGCAATTGTTGACCCCTATTAGTATTTGTTATCACTGGGACTGAGGGCTGAATACTAGGTGTAGTAGTGGGTGGATTGGCAGTAGTCGGGGTTGTACAACCAACTAGCATAACTACTAACATTAGAGGAAACAAATGTAACAAGCGCGACATGATTTTCAAGTTATGATTTTGAATTTCGATTGTACATCTTTGTTTGTAATTATTTGTGCTTGCAGTGTAAATTTATTGTCGCCAACAGGGACTAGGGGCAAAAGGGTGTAGGGGTATGGGTATGTAAGGGTATGAGGTCTGATGGGTAATTAGCAATATCCACTATCTGGGCAAGCCAAAGTAACCGAATCAGACCTGTAGCTTATGCCTCTGCCAAAACCCCATGTCCAAATTTAAGAATCCCTTAAAACGTAACCGACACCACGCACAGTTTGAATCAGACGTTTTTGACCTTCATCTTCAATTTTGAGGCGCAAGTAACGAATATAAACTTCGATGACATTTGATTCGCCCATAAAGTCATAACCCCAGACATTTTCCAGGATTTGTTCACGAGTTAAGACTTCGCGGGGGTGTTCCATTAAAAACTTCAACAGTTCAAATTCTTTCATTGTCAAATCAATTGCTCGTCCGTTGAGGATTGCGCGACGGGTGGCAATATCGAGAACCAAGTCACCAAAGCGTAACTGTTCGGTGGTATCAACTTCGGGTTTCAGATACAGACGAACTAAATTTAAAAAATCTTCAGCACGATAAGGTTTGAGAAAATAGTCGTCAGCCCCTGCTTCGAGACAAGCAACGCGATCATCTACTGTATCCCGTGCCATTAATACTAAAACAGGCGATCGCATTCCTGTACCGCGAATATTTTTGCATAACGAAAGCCCTGATTCGCCAGATAACATCCGGTCAATTACAATTAAAGCTGGTTCGCGCTCACGACTGTACTGCAAGCCACTTGGGGCATCATGGGCGATGACTGTTTCGTATCCCGCTTCTTGCAAATCAAAAGAAAGTTGATTTGCTAAACTGTCGTCGCTTTCAATTACTAAAACACAAGGGTTGTAAACAAGCGTCATACAAGGGTGGTGTTGGAAGTTTAAATAGTATTAATACTAAATGCTATTAATTAGATAAATAAATATGACAATACAAATGTACGATTAATAATTGTGAGCAAATGATTGGCTAGTACAGCGCGGCGGAAATAAGCAGACCATTATTGAATCTGGAAAAACCCATTGATAATAGATTTTTCCCCACTATCTCGAAAATACGGGAAGCAGGAAATTATCAAATTAGGAATTTAGGTAATGGGTATAGGGCAATGAACGATAAACATCCTGTTTTCTTACCTTTTACCCTTTACCCTTTACTTACTCGTCATTTTGACCGATACGACGAATATTCAAAATATCGCTCATTTTTTTAATCTGGACGAAGACATGCTCTAATTGGTTTTTATCACGAATTTCAATTCCCAAGTCAATTAGCGCTGGCTGGTTAGTTGCCGTTTTCACACTGGCGTGACGCACGTTAATACCTTGGTCGCTGAGTCTGGAGAGTATGTCTTTGAGTACCCCAACACGGTCTAGTGCTTCTATTTGGACGTTGACAGAGTATGTCTGCGGACGACTATTGTATTCCATACCTGCATTCCATCTGACGGGAATGAGGCGATCGCAATCGATGCTATCTAAATTACTGCACCCTTGACGGTGAATTGTAATTCCCCGTCCCCGCGTGACAACACCGATGATTTCTTCTCCGGGGATGGGGGTACAACAGCCTGCGAGGTGATACATCATGCCTTCAACACCAACAATGGGGGAATCGCTAGGGCGGAAGGATGCGGGAGTGATATCGCGGGTTTTGGGGGCATTGGTGGGCAGATTTGGCATTGGCACAACTACCTGTTCTTGTCCCTTGATGAGTTCTCGCCAGCGATTTAAGATCAGGTTGAGATTGATTTCGCCATAACCTAAAGCCGCAACTAAATCTTCTGGGCTGTGGTAGTTACATTTTTCTGCTACGGCTTGCATGGGTTCAGATTTGAGCATGTTGTCCAAACCGCCTTTCCCCAATTCTTTTTCCAACATTTCCCGCCCCCGGGCAATGTTTTCTTCGCGTCGCGATCGCTTATACCATTGTTTAATTCTGTTTTTGGCTGCGGATGTGGCGACAAAGTTCAACCAATCTAAGCTGGGATGGCTGTTTTTTTGCGTCATGATGACAACAATATCGCCGTTTTGCAAGCGTGTTGACAATGGCATCATTTTTCCGTTGACTCTTGCCCCAGCACAGTGATTACCGACTTCGGTATGGATACGGTAGGCAAAATCGACACTTGTTGAACCTGGGCTTAAGGCAACAACATCACCTTTGGGGGTAAAAACATAAATATCGTCCTCGAAAAGATTATTTTTAATACTGTCGAGGTATTCTTGAGCATCTTTGAGGTCATGCTGCCATTCGAGTAACTGCCGCAACCATGTAAACTTCTCATCAGATGTGGTGATAGTGCTGGTGGAAGCACCTGTTTCTTTGTATTTCCAATGGGCGGCAATCCCGTACTCAGCGATGCGGTGCATTTCCAAGGTGCGAATTTGTACTTCTAAAGGTTTGCCCCAAGGACTAATAATGCCTGTATGCAGTGATTGATAGCGGTTTGGCTTCGGTAAGCCGATGTAGTCTTTAAAACGTCCGGGAATGGGACGGAAGGCATCATGAACCACTGCTAAAGCACGATAGCATTCTTCGTTAGTATTAACGATAATTCTTAAAGCTGCTAAATCATAGATTTCATTAAACTCTTTATTTTGACGTTGCATCTTTTGATAAATGCTGTAAAGATGCTTTGGTCTACCGCTAATATCGGTGCATTGAATTCCGGCTTCTACTAAACGCGATCGCAAATCATCGGAAACCTTTTTCAATCGGTCAACTCGCGCCACCCGCTTCTCGGCAACATGCTGTTGAATTTCGCGAAAAGCATCGGGTTCTAAATACTTAAAAGCTAAATCTTCTAATTCCCATTTAAAACGCCAAATCCCCAGTCTATTGGCTAGGGGAGCAAATATATCTCTGGTTTCTAAAGCATTGCGTCTACGGCTTTCTTCGGACATAAATTCCAAAGTCCTCATATTATGCAAGCGATCGGCTAGCTTCACAACGATAACGCGAATATCTTGCGCCATTGCCAAAAACATGCGTCGAAAATTTTCGGCTTGACTCTCTGTTTTGCTTTTAAAGTTAATTTTTGAAAGCTTGGTGACACCTTCAACCAAACGTCTAACTTCGGCACCAAATCGCTGTTCAATTTCCTCAATTGTAACTTCTGTATCTTCCACTACATCATGTAAAAATCCAGCTGCTATCATAGCAGCACTACCTCCAAGGTCGCGCAATAAACAGGCGACTGCAACGGGGTGACAAATATAAGGTTCGCCCGATTTGCGATATTGACCCTGATGCAATTCATAGGCAAATCTAAATGCACTACAGATTAATTCTGTATCGCATGACCTTCGCTCTTCTCCTGGTTCTGGATTTGGTGCGGATGAGTCCTTTTTGAAACAATCTTTTAGCCAATCCGGGAGGGTGATATCGATAGGGGTATTAACTAGTAAGCCACTCATATAATCGGGTTTGAGGAAATCGGTGATTGGGATAGATGCAGGAAGCAAGGGGATGTAGCTTCCGATGATAGATAAATATAATGAACTGCGTCTCTACCTTAAAGAACAAAGTAGTCGCGATTTTGTGGTATATTAATTCGGTTTTAAAGTCAATTATTCAGTGTGAGAATCGGGGATCATTGTTTTGCTACCTGATAAATAAGAAACTGTGCCCCAAAATTAGTTTCTGAGGCATCTAACTTTGGGGGAAAAATAAGAGATGATTGCGGAATAAAATTTTTCTTGTCATTAATATTATCTCAATAAACATTGGATGTCTCTAAATCAGGATAAATATCATACACTGGCAACGCTACTTGCAGAAGTACGCCGAGATGTTGCGACTAATCAGATAACTGTAGCTGAAATTCGGCAGCGTCTAGTATTATTACAACAATTTTTTCAGGAACAGATTGTTCCTTTTGTTAGTAATGCATCGCGAGAACAGATGTTTTGTACCGAAATCAACAAGCAATTGCGGCTTTTGGAGATTGATATTAATTTTTTAGCTGGTGCTAGTAAACCTGCAACTATTGATACGAGATTAAAAATCATTGGCGATCGCATGATCACTCTCATAAAATATTGCGAAGCTGTCATAGGCAGTGAACAGTAATCAATGGTGTAGTTTTACCATTATTGCCAACATCTGTAATCTAATCTGATACAGTATTTTAACAATTGCACTGAGTATTAATTACTTCTTTGTTTTTGGCTAATAGTCAATGAGCTATGCTCAATCATGCTCTATGCCCATTAATAATTAACCATTAATCATTAACCAAATATGCCAGAACCATTATTTAGTGTTGAAAATTTACGGATAGCTTACCCCCAACGTAGTCACGAAGAACCAAGTTGGGCTGTTGATAATGTGTCTTTTGCGCTACAGCCCGGTGAAAGAATGGGATTAGTGGGTGAGTCGGGTTGTGGGAAGTCAACCCTAGGACGGGCGGTAATGCGCTTACTGCCAGCGAATTCGCAGATTGAGGGGAAAATTAGTTTTCAGGGTAAGTCGGTTTTGGATTTAACGCCCAATGAAATGCGTAGATTTCGGGGTGAGGTAGCGGCACTGGTATTCCAAGACCCGATGACAAGACTTGATCCGTTGATGACTATTGGCAACCATTGTTTGGAGACTCTTAAGGCACATGCACCGGAGTTATCAACCAAGGAGACAAAGGAGAAGGCAATCGCCACGCTAGCAAAGGTGAACATCGCCGCAAATCGCTGGAACCAGTATCCCCATGAATTTAGTGGGGGAATGCGACAACGGGTAGCGATCGCTTTAGCTTTGCTACTGAGTCCAAAGTTAATTATTGCCGATGAACCGACCACAAGTTTGGATGTGACAGTTTCCGCACAAATTTTGCAGGAGCTTACCCGACTTTGCAGCGAAGAGAATATGGCTTTGCTGTTGATTTCCCACGACTTAGCGATGGTTGCCGAATATTGCGATCGCATCGGTGTGATGTATTTTGGGAAAATGGTGGAAACGGGTGCTACCGATTCTGTCTTTCGCCATCCTCAACACGAATATACACAATCACTACTCAAAGCAGCATTACACATCCAATCGATTGATGAAGTTAGCGCTGACAATATTGTGCAAGCAGAGGGTATTACGCCCCAATCCTCACAGCCAATTCTCCGAGTCAAGGAACTCAAACAACATTATGCGATCGAGCCGAATTTGATTGAACGTTTCTTTAAGGCGGAAGGACAAACAATTAAAGCTGTCGATGGCATTAATTTGGAATTGTATCCGGGGGAAATTCTCGGCTTAGTGGGTGAGTCCGGTTGTGGTAAAAGCACTCTCTCGCGGACAATCCTGCAATTAATTCGCCCGACTGGTGGTGAAGTGGAATTTTTGGGTACAGAATTAACGAATTTGTCGCGTCAAGATATGCGCGCCTCACGACGACAAATCCAAATGATATTTCAAGACCCCCATGCATGTTTAAATCCGGCGATGTCGGTAGGTCAAAATATAAGTGATCCTTTATTAATTCATGGGATGGCGACACCGGAGGAAGCTAAAAAACAAGTTTTAGCGATGTTGGAACGGGTGGGATTAGTACCTGCGGAAACCTACTATCAGCGTTATGCCTCCGAACTTTCTGGAGGGCAGCAGCAGCGTGTAGCCATTGCCCGCGCCTTGATTACCCATCCCAAACTCTTGATTTGTGACGAACCTGTAAGTATGTTAGATGCGAGTGTGCAGTCGCAAGTATTGGACTTGATGTTGGCATTAAAAGAGGAATTTGAGTTAACCTACTTGTTCATTACCCATGATTTATGGTTGGCGAGGTTTTTGTGCGATCGCATTGCGGTGATGAATGCTGGTAAAATCGTCGAACTTGGTAATACCAAGGAAATTTTCAAAAATCCCCAACATGAATATACGAAAAAGCTGTTAGGGGCGGCTCCGTTACTCGCCAGGGCTTAATACCAATTCGCAATTCGCAATTCGCAATTCGCAATACTCGCAGAGCGAGAAGCAAGCTACGCAATACTCGCAGAGCGAGAAGCAAGTTACGCAATTAAGAAATCCAGGTTTTACAAGGGATTTAGAACTTGGATATGTTTCCGGATTTTCCTAACTATTGCGTCGCCGCAATACTTCCAACAATTTCAGAAATTCTTCCGGTAGTGGTGCGATCGCTTCTACCCACTCTTCTGTGAGGGGATGCTGCAACCTCAATCGCCAGGCATGGAGTGCTTGCCCTGACAAATTTACCCCCAGAGAACGTGCGGAACTATACAAAGGGTCGCCGACAATTGGATGATTATCCTGGGCACTATGAACGCGAATTTGATGAGTACGTCCAGTTTCTAGCTGAAATAGGATGAGGGTATAGTTTCCGAGACGCTCCTTGACTTGCCAGTGGGTGACAGCAACACGTCCACCTTTTTCGACGGGAATTATTGCCATTTTTTTACGGTCTACTGGATGGCGACCAATAGGTAAATCAATTGTGCCACTTTCAGTTTTGGGTACACCATAAACAATGCCGAGATATTCACGGCGTGCCGTTTTGGCTTTGAGTTGTGCTTGCAGATGTTGGTGTGCTTGTTCAGTTTTGGCAATTGCGATCGCACCTGTTGTATCTTTATCTAAGCGATGGACAATCCCCGGACGTTGGATGCCGCCAATTCCTGGTAAGTTGGGACAATGAGCCAGCACCGCATTCACTAATGTACCGTTAGGATGTCCGGGTGCAGGATGGACAACTAATCCCGCAGGTTTGTTGATGATGATTAAGTGTTCGTCTTCGTAGAGAATATCTAAGGGAATGTTTTCCGGTTGCAGTTCGAGGGGTTCTGCGTCGGGAATATTGATAACTATATAGTCGCCTGCTTGAACTGCGATTTTTTTGGAAGCACAGGGTTGGCGATTAACTTGGACACAACCTTGTTCAATTAAACTTTGAATGCGCGATCGTGATAACTCTGGTATTTCGTCGGCAAGATAACGGTCTAGTCTTTCCCCACTATCTTCTACATATAAATTGATTTCGTTCACTGTTATCCTAATCTCATTCCCCGTTGTTTTGGCAAAGCACTGAATTTAAGTAGTTGTGCAAAAGAAATATACACTGTTATTACGCAACAACTTATTCTACCGTATCTGGTAGTATCAGAATATGTCTATACAATTGTAGCTTCAAGACATTTCTATAGAAGTATATTTAGAGGAGAGTGTAAATTTATAATTAATTTTCCAAAACTAGGCGGACGGCAATATTTATACAAGAAGTAGCATTTAAGATTACTGTGGCAATTCTAGCTCAAATTCAATCCTTAAAATGGTGGTATGCAGCCATTTCAGCTATTACTAGTAATTTCTCAATCTCTTTTATTCTCACTATCTATATATTATACATCTATAATCAGTATGGGTACTATAAATAATAAGAAAAACAAGCTATTCTTAAGCTTTTCAGAGAATAACTATTAATTGCAGAAAGTTTTATAAATTACATTCTCGAATAATCAATTTTTATATAAAGATATCAACTTTTGTAACTGTAGGTTTTATTTATTACTATTAATTCTTAGTCAAATACTGATTAAGAAGGTGAAAATGTTATTGACTTCTTCATCAGAATCTGCACTTATTGGCTATTTTTTTTGATAACTTGTAGTAATGTGAATGTAAGCAATAGTTAATGGCGAGATGATATGTATATCAATAAAATCAAGCAAATTAATTGCCAACAGAATTTAAAATCAACTACAAAACTATTTAGGTTTTCTTAAAAAACTTTTTCTATACTTTTTTCCTATGCAAATACTTCCAATTGGCAGATATAGATTTTTTCAGAAAATACAGCCATTATTTATTTTAAACCAGGTGACAAGCACTCCAAAAACTGGCTGCTTGCAAGTTTTCAGTGCTTCCACATCTTGGCTGATATATTTTGAAAAAGGGAAACTAGTATATGCTAATTATTCGGAAAGGGCATTTGATTTACTGTATAAAAAATTAAAGTTATTTAGTGAAGAAATTCCGACTCTCAATCGGGAAACATACAAAAAACTACGGACAATCTTTGAGACTGCAATTGACAATCAAGCAATTGAAAACCCAGATTACTTAGCTATTTGTTGGTTAGTAAATCAAAAATATATTACTCCCATACAAGCGGGAATAATTGTAGAGGAAATATCTTTAGAAGTCATCGCCGCATTCTTGAATTTAACGGAAGGTAGTTATGAATTTACGGGGGAAAGCTTTATTAGCAAAATGCCAAAGTTTTGTTATTTGGACGTAAAATCTTTAGTTGAGAAATGCCAACAAAGAACAGAAAATCCTAGTTACTACAGAACTCCAGCAAATAAATCTGAAGAATCACCTGCATACAGTCAGCATGATGCCAAAGATAATGCTAATAATAGTCATCAATCAGGGAAAACAAATAATCAACGCATTTATAAAGTGATGTGTATTGATGATAGTCCGACAATTATCAATGCGATTAAATATTTTTTAGATGATCAGTTTTTTGATGTTATTGGTATTAATGATCCCTTGAAAGCTTTAATGCAGACTATTCGGATTAAACCTGATTTAATTCTACTTGATATTGGAATGCCAAATTTAAATGGTTATGAATTATGTTCTCTGTTGCGAAAACATGCGTATTTTCAAAATACTCCAGTAATTATGGTGACAGCCAGAACCAGCTTAATTGACAAAGCCAAAGCCAAAATTGTCAGAGCTTCGGGATATTTAACTAAACCATTTACACAAGCTGATTTACTCAAAATTATTTTTAGTCATTTAGATGTTGATATTTGATTGTCAATGATGATTATGTTCTAATTAGTGAGAAAACATTGCTGCAATTTGGTTAATAAAAAATGAGTGCGATTTTATTAGGGAAAATTGCGATTGTCGAAGATTCTCCCAGTCAGTTGGAGTTAATGAGCCATTTTTTGGATGGAACTGGCTACGAGATATTCAAAGCTGGTAATGCTAAAGAGGCTGTGAAAATTATATTTGCGGAAACACCGGATATCGTCATTACTGATGTTGTCATGCCGGAAATGAGCGGATTTGAGTTATGTCGGTTGTTACGAAAAAACCCATTAACTAAAGACATTTCGATTATTATTTGTACATCTAAAAATCAAAAAATTGACCGTTTATGGGGAATCCGACAAGGTGCGAATATTTATTTAACAAAACCCTATACCCGCCAAGAATTAGTTGATGCGATCGCCTCATTAAAATCATAATATAAATTAGTCATTATTGATCATAATTTTAACTACATTTCATTG
Organism: Calothrix sp. UHCC 0171; assembly: GCF_034931845.1. NCBI lineage: Bacteria > Bacillati > Cyanobacteriota > Cyanophyceae > Nostocales > Calotrichaceae > Calothrix > Calothrix sp. UHCC 0171. The sequence continues at coordinate 111,725 of NZ_JAYGHN010000006.1, read as the reverse complement.
CGGAATATCTCCAATAATTGGGGAATATAATCATATCCATCTACCCCAATTACAGCAATCATTTTTTGACGATTCGATTGTAATGCTGTTTGAAATCTTTCTTCTCCTAATTGCCCCTTTAAAATTGCTAATAAACTAGCGGGTTTACGCCATTCGCGGGAAGAAATTTGATTGAGTAGATACATTCCTAAACAACCTGTATAAACCGCACGTTCAAAATTTGCCAGACTGTAATTTGTTTCAGCTAAATTAGCTAAATTCAAACCCTGCAAATATAAATCTCCACAAAGCTGTGCGGTATTAAATGCACTCTCTAAATTTTGAATCGCTTTTTGTGATTCTCCGACTACTTGATAAGCAATTCCTAAACTACTCAAACATAAAGCTTTACTTTGAATATCACCCAACTGTTCTGATAATTTCAAGCCTTGCTGTAAATAATTAATCGCCATTTCATAGGTTTCTGCTGTCGCATCTTCTCGCTGCTGCGCTGTCATGACTTCGCTATAACCCAAATTCACCAGCGCATTCGCTTCCCCGGTTTTATCTCCCGATTGACGACTGAAAATTAAAGCACGTTGACTGTAATCAATCGCTTCGTTGTAATCTCTCTCTTCGACACAGGTGCGACTGAGATGATTGAGGTTAGCAATTTCGCAACTTCTATCCCCCGCATTCCTGGCTATCTCCAAAGCTTGCTGGTGAAATCCTTTGGCACGGGCATATTGTCCCATTGCCCGTTGTGAATAGCCTAAAAGTGTCAAAATCCTCGCTTTTTCTTGAGTTCCTGCGGCTGTACGTAATGGCTCATCGAGATAGTCTAGGGCATTCCGCAAATAGCTGCCGGAAAATGACGCAAATAACCCACCATACAAGGGAAAATACTGCTTTTGCGAAAAAGTCCGTAATATTTGTAACATTACCTGCGAAGAGGCATCACCATAGATATTCGCGATCGCTCGCAATCCAATTGCTAAATAGCTCCAAATGACAGCAAATGTCAAAAAGGTGGATATTGATAGTTTGGAACCAGCCTTGATATTGTAGGGTTGTTGGTCAAACCAATTCACTAAACCTCGTTGAATATATTGCAAAATAATAGCAACTTCTACCCAATCACCCATATTGAAATTACGCTGTCTCTCGGCAAATTCAATCACCGATTCCTCCCTTGCCAAAGTCCGAAACAGGGCTTCTGGAAATTCGCTTTTGACTTGTTTTGCCCAAGTTGCCCAAGGACCACTATCCCCTGGCACTCCCCCAAATCCAATTGTATCCTGACGCTCGTACATCCAACTGACGAGATGTTCTTGGAGTCGCTGCCATGATGCAGCACCACGGATGACTCCATTGGCAATTTGCTGTAAATTAGAGTCTGCCTGGGCGTACTGGTTTAAAGATTTTGCTAGCTGTTGAATTTGTTGTAAATTCAGAGGATTTTTGTGATTTTGGTCGATAACCCGCAAAAACACCCCTAGTTGTTCTTCAGGAGCCGAAGTCGTAATTTCCCTAATCGCCGCAGCCATGGCTCCTCTGGTTTTATTCTCTTCCTCAGCCCGCAGCCATTGGGTTTGAATAGTCTTAATCGCTCGCAGACTACGGGTTGCCTTAGCTTGTTTGAGTTCATCCTTTTCTGAGTTTACCAGTTGCTGAGTCGAATTGAGGCGATCGCTCAACAACATCTCAAAAATCTCTCCCGTATCGGTAGTCACGCCCTTGAGCAGCATTTGATATACCTGTTCGGCAGAGCTAATCTTACCCTGAAGTGTAGCCGCCACGATTTCATCGATGAGAGCAAGATACTTATCACGCAATGACAGAGAATCAGACACGTTACCCACTAGAAAACACCATTTTCAATTCTAGCGGTTAGTTCTCGATTGCGATGATTCATTCCGATTTCTCCCTCTCCCCCTTCCCCCTTTCCCCGTTTCGCCATACATTAATTAATAGTCTTTAATTAAATGACTAACTCAGGCTTAGTCTTGTAAAACAAAGGTTTGGAAGATGTTTACTACGTCAGAGACTCCTTTAGTCGCAATCGTTTTGATTGTCGCTGTTGGTATTTTGGGTTGGGGCTTTTATCGCGCCAGACCTTTTGGTAAGCTAGGAATCTTAGCCTGGTTGCAGTCGCTTGTATTAATGGCTCCCTGGCTGTTATTCTTCGGCTTGTTCGCAGCTGGGATTTATATAAACATTGTGGGTATTCTGTTTTTACTGGTTGCTTCCGCAGGGCTGTACGTTTACCTAGGCAGACAACTGCGTGCGGCTGGGCAGGAGACAATTTTGCGCCAAAAAGCAGCCGCCAGATTGTCGGAAAATAATCCATCCGCAACAGATACTACAGAAAACCCGAACTCACCTGCTGTTATCCCTGTTTTAGTGGAACCGATTCCGATTCCCGATGCAGATTTGACTGCAATCAAAGGTATTTTTGGCATTGATACCTTTTTTGCCACGGAAACCATACCTTACCAGGAAGGTGCGATTTTCAAAGGCAATCTCCGAGGAGAAGCGGAAGCCATCCACAACCGCTTAACTGAAAGTTTGCACGAACGTTTAGGTGATAAATATCGTTTGTTTTTAGTTGAGGGTAGCGAAGGAAAACCTGTAGTTATCGTCCTCCCCAGTCGTAATGACCCATTAGCGACAACCTTACCACAAAAGGTATTTGCCGGGATATTACTCATCGCCACAGTCGCCACCTGTGTGGAAGCCTCAGGTTTATTACTGGGCTTTGATTTCTTCGCTGAACCTTCACGCTACCAACAAGCACTACCGATTGCAGTTGGTATATTTAGTGTCCTCTTAGCTCACGAAATCGGTCATTGGGTGGTTGCTCGTCGTTATCAAGTGCGCTTGAGTTTTCCTTTCTTTATCCCGGCTATACAGATTGGTTCCTTTGGAGCAATTACCCGATTTGAATCCGTACTACTGAATCGGAGTGTATTATTTGATATTTCCTTGGCGGGACCAGCCACCGGGGGAATTGTTTCTCTAATTATGTTGGTAGTGGGGTTATTACTATCACCACAAGGTGGTGTGTTTCAGTTACCGAGCCAATTTTTCCAAGGTTCAATTTTAGTTGGCAGTTTGGCAAAAGTTATTTTAGGTTCCGCTTTACAAGCATCGGTAGTTAGCATACATCCGCTAGTGGCGATTGGTTGGTTAGGTTTAGTTGTCACTGCACTAAATTTAATGCCCGCAGGACAATTGGATGGAGGACGTATTGTTCAGGCAATTTACGGACGTAAAATAGCTAGTAGAACTACCTTTGCAACCTTACTGGTATTGTTGATAGTTGCTTTGGGAAATCCTCTAGCAATGTATTGGGCGATCGCGATATTCTTTTTGCAAAGGGATTTGGAGCGTCCTAGCTTAAATGAGATTAGTGAACCGGATGATGCCCGCGCTGCTTTAGGTTTGCTGGCATTATTTTTAATGGTAGCAACACTAATACCCCTAACCCCTGCCTTAGCTGGGAAATTAGGAATTGGTTAGGAATCAAAGATAGAGGAATGGGGAGTCTTTACTCTCCTTTTTCCCCACTCGCAACTCTTCCTTTCAACAAATAGGTTGTCATTGTCCCTTTACCTTTAACTTCAATTTCGCCCCGTTTTTCCCAGGTAAATTCATCAGCTAAGAGATTATATGTATCTTCTGACACCTGAATTTGACCAACTAACCCGTGAGACTCCATTCTACTGGCAATATTGACCGTATCTCCCCAGAGGTCATAGGTAAACTTTTTAATCCCAATGACACCAGCAACCACAGGTCCGCTATGAATACCAATGCGGATGTTAAAATTTTGTTGGTTCTCCATGTTGAAACAGGCGATCGCATTTTGCATCTCGATTGCCATATTTGCAATTGCCTGGGCATGATTAGAACTACGGTTCGGTAAACCACCAACTACCATGTAGGCATCACCAATCGTTTTAATCTTTTCCAAACCATAGCGATCGCATAATCGGTCAAAGGCTGAGAAAATTTTATTGAGTAGTTGTACGAGTTGAATTGCTCCTAATTGGGATGATATCTCTGTAAATCCCACAATATCAGCAAATAAAACTGATACATTAGCAAAGTCTTCGGCAATGTTGCCAGGTTGAATTTTGAGGCGATTGGCAATAGTTTCCGGCAAAATATTCAGTAGCAAACGTTCGGTTTGTTCTTGTTGTTCTCGTAGGGCATTTTCCACACTGATGCGATGAGTAATGTTGCGGAAAATACCACGTGTGGCGACAGGTTTTCCATCTGCAAATTTACAATTTATATTTCCTTCCAAAATAATTTTATCACCATTTTTAGTAAAAAAAGCCGTTTGTAGTGACTCAAAATTCTTACCAGCGATAACGCGGGAAAATATCTGGCGACAATGTTTTTGATAATCACTAGGAATAATATCAAAAATATTCATATTCGCAATATCGTGTTCGCTATATCCTAATGTTTCCCGCCAAGCACGATTCACATAGATAATTTCCCCATAGGTATTGACTGATTGAATTAAATCATTCGCATTTTCAAACAAATCACGATATCTTTCTTCGCTTTCTAACAGCGCTTCCTCTGCATGTTTCCGTTTAATAAATTCTGCAATTTGACTACCAATAGAAACCATCATTTGTAGTAATTCGATATCTGGGGGTTGTACTTCCCGACTAAAAAAAGTCATGACTCCAAAAGTATGGCGATCGTCTAAAATTGGAAAACCGAAAGCAGCATTTAATCCCGCCTTGACTGCAAATTGCGATCGCTCATCCACATCGTTTGTGACATCCCTTACCCATATTGGCGTACCCATTGTCCAAATTCTACCAGGTAAACCCATGCCCGCACGATATATAGTTTTCCAAGTAACTAACTTAAATTCTCGCACAGAGACGGTACGCGAAGACCACATTTCTACACAACGAAGCACGGGATAACTGTGATTTTGTAATGTTGATTTGGGAATATATTCATGTGATGTCCAAAGTTCCCCTAAATCCCATCCTAAACTTTCACAAATAATCCTTAAAATTTCTGGCATCGCCAATTTTATGCTCGTTGATTCTGATAAAATTCTTGTAATTGTATATTGTGCAGAATGCCTCTGCTGTCTACGTTTACGTGTTGTGACATCCCTGCCAATATAAACAATATCTTCTAAACCTTCGATTTTTTTAGGAATTACCGAACAAGAAAAGGCAACGAGAACTTTCTCTTTGGTTTTAGTGCGACAAACTACTTCTGCATTTTGGAAATATTTGTGAAACACAGTATATTTTTGAATAGCTTTTTGCAGGAGTTGATTATCATCAATAATTATAGAAATAGATTGATTAATTAATTCTTCTTCACTATAACCAAATAACTCCAGCGTCGCCCGATTAACTTTCTTAATTTCTCCAGATTTTGTTGTCACTATCAAAGCATCTGCCATTGAAGTGATAACTTTATCCATATAATTTTTATATGATCCTAAAACGCTCGACAGCAGATTTGTCTCATGGGACTTTTGGGAAATTCTCTGCTTGAGGAGCATCATATCTGTCACATCTTCTAATAAAATAATCAGACGATTTTCTTTTTCCTCGTGACTAGTTTCTCTCAAAATATATATATCAATATATAAATCATCTTTATTATCTAAACAGCGCCGGATTCCCTCCAATTCAAATAAATCTTGATTCCCTTCTAAGATGGAAATCAAAACATCTTCTAAACCAATAAATTCTGGAAAACCTAAGCGGATATCTTTTCCTAACATCACTTCCATCGGATTATCCGCAAATCGCTCTACTTGTTCCGAAGTATCAATAATCTGCAAATTTGCATCAATCTCTAAACGCTCAAATTTACGCGATGTATGATGTTTATTAAAAATACGATCAAGTACCTGGTATTTCATTGTGGTACGATAATAATTCTGCAAAATTTAAGTTCAGCAGGTAATCAAAAAAAAGAAGCAATTAGATTCATACAAGTACAAGCAGACAAGATGAATAATTTTTGAATCGCCAGGCTTTCAAGCAAAAGCAAGTAACAGAAATAGTTACTTTGATTGACATCATGCTGTACTCATATAGTCAATACAGATATTTAACCTAAATCTGTAATAATTGTTACTTATTCTTAACTTATCTACCTTCTGGAAAAATAAAGATTTAATTTTCCGCACCACTGATGTTTCTCTAAGCTAGTGTTCCAAAAAACAGGTAAATATACAAGAAGAAGGAGGCAATCAAAAAGTTGCTTCATCCCTAACCCAATACAACCCGATCGCGTCCTCGACGTTTCGCTAAATTTAAGGCTTTTTCAGCTGCGATAGTAATAGCCTCAGGTTCAGTATCAGTATCGGGAATAACACTCGCAACGCCAATACTAATAGTTAACACAGTTGCAGGAAGTCCACCAATTCCTGGATAATCGCATAAAATTGCCAGTTCTTTGACAGCTTCGCGAAGACTTTCCGCTGTGTTGACTGCGACACTTGCATCACCATGAACAATTATTCCAAACTGTTCACCACTATAGCGTGCAATCAGTACCGATTGATGTTCCATTCCCATACTCCCAGAACTAGATGCATCCAAATTACCTTTAGCGGCATAAAAACTACCCCCAAATCGCTGATTTAAACATTTCTGAATAGTTTTAGCAATTTTCCGTAAACAATCATCACCAGCAATATCACCGTAGGTTTTGTTATAAATCTTAAAGTAATCAATGTCGCACAAAATCAATGATATGGGGATTTGTTCCTCCGATGATCTGGCGACATTCTCGCGGGCATAACGTTGCCACTCAATTTGTAGATAGGTATTGAAATAACGACGGTTAGCCAGTTGTGTCAGTTCATCTAAAGTTGTCCGCACCCGTAAGCGCTGATTCTCGCGTTGGAGTTCCTCCATACGAGCATGACTAGCGTATTCTCCAGAATTGAGCTGTTCATGGAAATAAAGCCGAAACAGCTCACAAGCAGGGTGAACATAATCGGCTTCTAAATTCACCAACCCTAAACTCTGTAGGCGATGGGCGATCGGTATTTCCAATTTTACCGGAGTATCGGCGGTAATCACTTCATAAAAAGCGGCTGCGAGTTCAGGTTCTCCACGCAAAAGCACAACATACTCTCGTAAATACTCATTAAAAACACCAGATTCCGTAGGTGCCTGTTGCAATAGTTGCTCCAAATTACCTTCTAATCCCCCTTTGCTAACTAGATAGTAGAGCGCTAGTCTAATTAAGTAAGGATGCCCTCCCACCATAGCCATTAAGCGATCGGCTTCATCCCCATCATGCCAATCTAAACCATGTCGCTGGGCTAAATCCTCTACTTGTGCTTGAGAAAACGGTAATAACTTAATTGGCAAACCAATACTAAATGGTGAATGTGTAACCCGCGAAGGCACCAACATCTCACTCGAATAAGTCATTACCAACCTGAGCTTTTGCCAAATTTCTAGATACTTTGCCTGCTCGTACCATGAACGCAACAGCGTCAAAAAATCCCTGGCAATTTCTGGATGCTCTAAAACTACGTCGATTTCATTTAAGGCTAAAACTAACGGATTTGCTAACGATGTCAGTAAATAATCCTGAAAATAAATCAGACAACTAACTTTGCTGCCCATATCTTCATCCCAATAATCGTTAAGTTTTGCCTCCAAGCCCAACTCGCGACTAACGTTAGCACAAAACCAACGCAAAAATTTATCTGTATTGGCGTTAGTAAAAATAGAGATATCAACTTGCTGAAAATCCAAGCTCACGGTTCTGTAACCCAAATTATTCCCATGTGCCAAAATCCTCAAAAGTAAGGAGCTTTTTCCTGTTTTTCTAGGTGATTTAATACAAACAGCACCACCTAACTCAGTAATTTCACTGCAAGCAAGTTCTTCAATTGGCGGACGACATACATAAAAGTTAGAATCTTTTGATACGGGACCACTAGGGAATTCTAATGACACCGTACTAGTAGCTTGATTAAACTCTTTAATCAACTGATACTGCCTTCTATTTAAACTCCGTGATTCGAGAACATAGCGGAAATTTGATTTCTGGATTGGCTCCTGCCAAAAATCACTCATGAATTGCCATAGACTTGAGGCAACTTTTCTAACTCTTTCTTCACCGTAATGAGCTTCTAAAGCTATATTCGTATAAGTTTTACCTTCCCATGAAGATCGTAAAACTAACTCTTGAAGTGGAGTTAAAGTATTTGGAAGGCTAGCTTTGAGTAGCAATATGACTTCTTCGATTGTCATCAGTCATTAGTTCTTATTATTGTGGTTTTCTGTTGTCGGATTGTCTAAAAGTTCAGCAGTAAAACAATTAACAGTTCTGTAGCCTCAGCATTACTGGGAAACTAGTCCTTGTTGTCAAAAGACTACAAGAAAACCTTGACTTTTTAGTTAAACAATGAAACATCTATATTGCCTCGATTTCAGCGTTCACTGAATCTTGCTAGACCAAGAAATTAATAGGAATATTGTTAATTTATATACTATAGTTTGCCGATATTTCCAAATTTGAATATACGTAATGTAGCTTATTTGGGTTTGAGCCTGACATTTAAGAAAACGAGACAGTTACATTTGTCCATTTACCTTTTTGTGACTTCAGTTCACGATTGATTCTGGTGTCTGACATTAAAATGCAGGAAAAACTGTGCTTTGGTTAACAAATGGTTAACTTTCTTCACTATATTCCCTGTTAACTGTCAGGGTGCTAAGACCCGTAGAGCTACATAACATCTTTCCCATCCTACCAGCAGCTATGCACATCGAAGAACCAGCTACCCAACAGTTTGAGGTTGATGCTTCACAACGATGCGCCCCAGTCTCTACAGAACCAGGGCTATTATCTGCACTTCAAATGCTTGAAGATAAGCAGCAATTGCAGTCGGCGTTACGAATAGCGTTAGAAAAAAATGGTTTAGGTTTGTGGGAATGGAATCCTGTGACTGGCAACTTCCATTATGATTCTCTCTCTCTAAGTATTTTGGGTGATGAAAATGCCGAAATCTCTAACTATAAAGCTTTTGAACGGTTGATACATCCACAAGACTTACCACATTTGCTTAACGTCAGAAAAAGGTTTCTGGAAAACATAGAAGCGACTTACGAAGTTGAATTTAGAATTGCGACAAAATCGGGTGATTGGAAGTGGATTATGGAACGAGGGGTAGGAGAACTGATTGTTGATTTAGTTAACGTTAAGACTAAGGAAGGAAAAATCCCTCAAAAACAAAAAATTCTAGTTCGCATTTCCGATAATGGTAAAGGCATTCTGCCCCATATTCAACGACGCATCTTTGAACCTTTTTTTACCACCAAAGCAGCCACTAAAACTAATGGTTTGGGTTTAGAAATTAAGCATCCCGGAAAACTCAGTTGTAAATCACAGTTGGGCAAATGTAGTGATTTTTTGATTGAAATTGGCACTGAAGCTAAGATATATTCTCATCTCAGAAAACGTGCAAGCTGTTAGCACTAAAAAATATATATTTTTAAACTCTACTATTAGATAGTCATATCAATTCTAATTCAAAGAGGGCTTGTACCCCTCTTTTTTATTTAACTATGATTTTCTCAAAAGACTGATTCAGCTATTAACTTTAAGTAGTTCCAAAATCAGATTTATTCAAGATTTTCCTGATTAGCATGATACAGTCAGCATAAAGTATAAATAGTCATCATATTTTGACTGCCATTTTTGCAATTGCCATCTCAGATTCATCTGTCATCAGTTGATTGGAATGAAAAGAAGAATTGTCCTAACTAGCATTTATGTTACTGCAATACATTGATTTTCAGTGAATTAATCATCATGCTCGTATCAGTAATTACGCAACATATCTTTAAATAAAGAATAATTTAATTTGAAAAAAAATAATATTTTCTGAATAGGTAAATTCTATAAACAATTGCCATTTACCATCTCCAATAAAGATGCTTATTAACATCATTTATTGCTTGCGTAAGCTATGTAACAATTAAAATATTCCCTAATGAAACGGATATTAAAAAAATAACTTGAATACTTATTTTAATCAGTAATTTTATTTAGATAAAAGAGCGATATTAATGATAAATTGACAAAAACTTTATGAAGTCTTTACAGTTTTTTTAATAAATTGCGAAATAGTATCCCAATCCATATATAAACTGTGAATTGAGATAAAAATGTTCCCTATGACCAAAACATTAAACAATCCCGATATCGAGATATAAAAGACATGAATAATAAACAAGTTGAAGAAGTTCTGAAAGCAATTATTGCAGGTAAGTATTCCTGGGCTTGCGTGCTTATTCTCCGTTTTAACGGGTATGATCCATTGCACTATATCCCTTATCGTACTTACATCAGATTGCTAAAAGATAACTACCAGATGGATAGAACCGGTGTAAATTAATTCAGGGTGCATCCCACTTTTTGATCTACCGATAGAGTCAATAATTGCGGAGAAGTATGAACTGGGAACAGTTATGTCTTGCAAGATTATTCTCTCTTTATCGAATAAAGTCTGGGATGCTGCCACTCATCAATTCATGTATCTTCAATTTGAAAATATAAATTATCGTTAGTGGGTTTATTCCCAAAATCTATTATGAAAACAAAGCTGGGTTTAAACCCAGCTTTGATAATTTCAGGAAATGCTTAATAAAAAACTAAATCAACTGACAATAAAATGTTGATTTCTGTCATAGTATTTCTGTCATAGTTATGACTATATAACTGATCAAATGACACATCTGACGAATTCATAAATTTTTCAGGATATCCAACCCCCAGTACCTAATGTTGACAGTTCCACCCAAAACTCAGAAAATTCCCAAAATTGCTTATGCAGCCAAAATTTTTCACTGGGTAAACATCGTTAGTCTGTTTGTGATGCTTACGAGTGGCTTGCAAATTTATAACGCAAACCCAGTATTTGGAGGGCGTGAAGGTTTACATATTTTTCCCCTGTTCACATTAGGAGGATGGTTAGCAGGTGGTAGACACTGGCACTTTGCGGCTATGTGGGCATTTTCCTTAAACCTGCTTTGGTATGGAATTTACATACTAGTAACTCGTCGCTGGCGACATAAATTTGTCAGCACAAAGGACATCAAAGCGCTACAAAAAACCCAAAATCCCAAACGCTTAGTCTATGCATGGCATCGTATCGTTTATACAAGCATTATTCCCATCTTGCTGCTGGCAATATTTACAGGTATAGGGATGTACAAGCCAGCACAATTTCCGGGGATTGTCGATTGTTTTGGGAGTTGGCAAGCCTTACGCATTGTCCACTTTTCAACAGTTCCCATGGTTATTATCTTTGCCCTACTGCACTCATACCTTGGCTGGAAAGCTGGAGGTGAGCAACTAACCGAGTCAATGTTTTGGTAATTGGCAATTTTATGAGCATTATTCGTAAACCGTTACAACTCAAACGTCGTCAATTTTTACAAATATCGGGTTTATCAGGAATCAACTTGCTTTTGACTGGTTGTGGTACGCCAATATTTGAAGATGTTGTTGGTAAACTTTCCGAACCAATCAACCAAAAAGTTGAATCCTTAATCTTGCAACCGCAAAAATTAATCCCGGAATTTCCAGCTACAGAAATCGAACCCCAGGCATTAATTGTTAATACTTTTAGAGATACACCAATTATCGATACAGAAAAATATCGTTTAATAATTGATGGTGAGGTAAATAATCCTCTGAGTTTGAAGATGTCAGAAATTCAAGCATTACCTTTCACCTCAATGATTATCCGTCATGTATGCGTTGAAGGTTGGGCTGCGATCGTACAATGGGGAGGTATTAGATTGCGCGAAATTGTAGCACTCGCTCAACCAAAAGACAGCGTCAAATATGCTTATTTTTTATCGGGAGACAATTACTATTCGAGTTGGGATATTGCGTCAGCGCTACACCCACAAACTCTATTAGCCTATCAGAAAAATGGCGAACCATTACCAGTAGATAACGGCGCACCTTTACGATTAGCATCACCAATAAAATTGGGTTACAAACAAAGTAAATGGGTGACTCGAATTACTTTAGTGAGTAATTTATCTATGTACAAAGGTTATTGGGAAGACCAAGGTTACGAATGGTTTGCTGGACTCTAAAAGTTTCTGATTAATAAGCTTCTTTAAATAACGTGTTGATATTTTTACAACCTATAATATAAATAAGCTAGGGTAAATTTATATGTGTGCTGGCTGGAATTTTAATTATGATAACTTCACTAAATCAACTACTAAAATGGTTAATTATAGTCATTTTGTTTCCCTTGATATTTCTTAATGGCTGGTTAGCATTCAAGTTTTTTCATTATTTCCAACCAATTATTACAACTTTTGTCCTAGCTTCATTATTTGCATTTATACTCAACTATCCAGTGAGATTAATCCAGCAACGTGGTGTGAAGCGAGGTTATGCAACTGGATTAGTTTTTATCTCTACTTTGATAATTGCGATCGCACTCGGTATTACAATCTTACCTCTTGTTTTTGAGCAATTTAATGAAATGGTAAAAGTCCTCCCTCATTGGATTGATTCGAGTGAACAAAAATTATTGAATTTAAATAATTGGGCATCTACTCATGGTTTAAAAATCGACTTGACTCATTTAGTCACTCAGTTAACAGACCGTTTACCTGATGAGTTTCAGTATTTCGGTAATCAAATTATCGATTTTCTGATTGAGGCATTTGATAGTGTTTCCGAAGCTTTAGTTATTTTAGTTTTTACTTTCTATATTCTCATAGATGGTGAGAGAATTTGGAATGGGATATTTAAAAAAATACCAGTAAATATTAGTGATAAAATCCAGAAATCCTTTCATAAAAATTTCCAAAATTACCTGATTGGTCAAGTTATTATAGCTTTACTAATGGGTACTTCCCTCACAATTCTCTTTTTAATCTTACGAGTTCCATTCGGTTTAATTTTCGGCTTAGGAATTGGCATTTGTAGTTTAATTCCTTTCGGCGATATTGTTAGTCTTACTGTTGTCAGCTTAATTATTACCTCCCACGATATTTGGTTAGCTATAAAAATTTTCAGCATATCTATTATTATCGACCAACTCATTGACCAGGCGATCGCACCTCGTCTCTTGGGGAGTTTTACTGGACTTCGCCCAATTTGGGTTTTGACTTCGTTATTAGTTGGCACTTACATTGGCGGTTTATTAGGATTGTTGATTGCTGTACCCGTAGCAGGTATTATTAAGGATGCTCTGGAAAAATGGGTGTCATCATCAGTCAGCAACAATCTCGCAGGTGAAGAAATAGAAGCCAAAGGAATAGGCGATTTGGTGACAAATCAGTCCCATTCGCCGTAATTTAGGCAGTACAAAAATGTAGAACTCACGTTAAATTTAATTAATTTAATTCACCAACATAAAAACCCCCAGTTAGCGACCGGGGGTAAAAAGTAATACTATTTCACTTAATGTTTGCCAGAGATATACCTCATTTTTTCCTTGACCGCGATTCCTTTGACGGTGGTAAGCGTGAGGAGACACTATTACTAAAATGTTACCTCATACTACTAATATAAAGTATAAAAATATTTACCACATTGTGCTAATTACATATACCCATTGGGGGTAAGCTGTGGCGCATTTAACTTGTATATTAGACGCGGGCAAGATGCCCGCACTACAATAACTTGATGTTTTTCATTTATACAATTTAGCTGCACGTCAGCTTATGGGGTACTACCAGAGATATAAAATATTTGGTGTGTAAGCGAAGAAACGCGGGAGTAGGAGATGGAATGAAGCATTTGCTGGTGTCAGTCTCCGTCCCGCCAATCCCCGCCTCATATCGTTTCTCCAAAATCTGGCAACACATAAGCTAAATCTCCGCGTCTTTGCGTCACCATCTGTTACTTTCTTTTGGAGAATTGGTATCACCCAGTCAAGTATTAACCTAACCTGGTAATTGTTTCTTTAATGCCTCCAGGGAAGCCCAACGCTTATCCACGGTTTTCTCCGCAGAATTATCGGATTTATTGTTAGCAGTGCTTTCAATACCCTGGCAATTGCGATCGCACAATTGTCTGAAGGGTATTGCTAAACACATCTGCTCATACAACCATTCACTGGGGTGAAAATATCCTTGCGGCAATAGAGATTCTACCAAGTCTTCTAGTGGCACTTCCCGTTCTAAGGGTAAATCTTCAACTTGGTTGGCAGTTTCATCCAGCCAAATAATCTCAGATGTATCAACAGCCAAGCGATGATTGAATTGTTGCAAGCAACGGTTGCAAGTACAAGTAATTATTGCTTCTGCATTTGCCAAGACTTCCAAGTAATTACCACAGTGTCTGACCCGAATTACACCACGCACGGGTGTTAGGGTATCCAATCCGGGCAGAAACTCTCTAACCTGAATTTCCTCTGTCCGCTCAGGTGCTTTAGTTAGCTGCGGAATGAAAATTGCGTCCATAGGAGTAGTGAGCTATCTCACATTAAAAATTAGCTGTATTGTTAATATATTTGCTGACAATACATGATTTAGTCTAGCGATTATTGGTCTTTGTTGTGAACTAACGACTTTTGTTTTGTAAGCCAGAACATATGCACCAAACATATTATTAGTATTCTGTCAAGACAAAAGTCATAGATTATACCTTTCAAGGTGGGTAACGACTAACAAAATCCGGGTTTCTTTGATTGTAAAGATGTCAATTCCAGCAATCAGCTATGATTAATTTTCCCCGCGTCTCCCCATCTCCCCATC
>NZ_JAYGHN010000006.1:22890-96921 GCF_034931845.1 Calothrix sp. UHCC 0171 | reverse complement strand
CCCATCTCCCCATCTCCCCATCTCCCCATCTCCCCATCTCCCCATCTCCCATCACACAATCTCCCCATAGATTTTATCCTGTATTTTTCGGAAATAACATGCTTCCTAATTAGGAAATGTTTGTTTCTAAAGTTGGTAATAAAGTTTACTTAAAATGTAAATGATCATCGAGTTTCTACTTGTTATCTTTTAAATGTAAGGGATGAGTTGAGAGACAACAAAAGAAATCAACAAAACCCATTACATCAGATAAACGAGGAGGAAAAGATTATGTTATCCACTAAATCTGAATTATTTGTTGAAGTAGTTGAAGAAGAACAAGAAGTTGTTTCTGGTGGTCAAGTATTTTTTGATTCCTTTGCGGGACACTTTAGTCGGCTAGAAGGAGTTACTGGTGGTACTGCCGCAACTCCACTAGGAGCAGTCTCAACTGGTACGGCTGTGAATCAAACAATCGCCAGCATCGGCTTCTTGGGAATCAGAGTAACTCCATAAGGAATGAATTAGTTGGATAATGATTACAGAGTTTACTAAGATTCTAATGTTAAATATCATCTTTACTAGGAAAGTAATATAACTGAGGACATTGAAGCAAAGTAAGACTCTGAATCTTCAATCTAATTCAATCAATATCCATGAGTATTTTTGTATTCCTTTTAGTAAGCTATCAGCTATATATGGGGGTAACAAGGGCAATTAATTGCATCTTTAATATCCTTTTGCTGATAGCTTATTATCTCTATACCTCTTATGTCACTTTCCATAAATAACAAAATGAAATTCTAGATGCACAAGATTTTACCAGAAAAAAAAGAGGTCTGTCTAATTATAATTCCAGCCAAAAATTTCCAATTATTTCTAGAGTTATCTGGTCAGAATAGAGAGGTAAGATTATGTCTAACCAGATTCAATCAACAGAAACCAAATTATTCACAGATGTATCTCTGACAGAACAGGAGACTGCCTCTGGTGGGTTCTCCATATCATTTTTCCAAACAGACACCAATATAACCAGTTTTGCCAGTAGTCAATCTAATATTTCCAGGGGAGGCTGGAGCATGTCCTCCAGTCAAAATGCTCTATATATGTTCTCACAAAAGAATACGGGAATAGTATTTGATTTTGGTGATTATTACAGCAGACGCGGACGTAAACTACCTGCTTTACAATTAGTAAGTCGGATGTTGAGCTATTTCTTATTTAGTAGATAGTATTTTCATCCAACAGAAGTAAAAACTCTGGTTCCGGCTTGAATTTTTGGGTAGGTTGTCCATGAAATACCAATTTGTCATTCAACATAGTGAGGAAGATTGTGGCGCTGCTTGTCTCGCTGCAATCTCAAAACATTATGGACGTACCTTCACTCTCAACCATATTCGGGAAGCTGTAGGTACGGGACAATTAGGTACTACTTTACTAGGGCTTAAACGAGGTGCAGAAACCCTGGGATTCAATGCTCGTCCGGTAAAAACCTCGCCAGAGCTTCTCAACCAAATCAAGGAAGCACCCTTACCTGCAATTATTCACTGGCAAGGTCGTCACTGGGTTGTTTTATACGGTAAGGAAGGGAGAAATTACGTAGTTGCAGACCCGGCGGTAGGTATCCGCTATGTCTCCAAAAAAGATTTAGAGGAAAGTTGGTCAGATTGGTTGATGCTGCTGTTGGAACCAGACCCAGTCAGGTTTTTTGCCCAAGAAAGCGATGAAATTGGTGGTTTTTGGCGTTTCTTTAAGCGTGTCTGGATTTTTCGCGCCATCCTCGCGCAAGCACTACCCCTAAACATGATTTTGGGTGTGCTGTCCTTAGCTTCACCTTTTTTGTTACAAATTTTGACAGATGATGTGTTGGTGCGCGGGGATACTAAATTACTGACTACTGTTGCGATCGCTGTAGTAGTGATGAATTTTATTTCCAGCAGTCTTGGTTGGGTGCAATCTAATCTAATCGCTCATTTTGCCCAGCGTCTGCAATTAGGTTTAGTGATGGATTTTGGACGACAAATCCTGCGATTACCTCTTGCTTATTATGAGGCTCGTCGTAGTGGAGAAATTGTCAGTCGTCTCCGCGATATTGACCAGATAAATCAATTAGTTGCTCAAGTAGTTATCAGTTTACCCAGTCAATTTTTTATTGCGGTAGTTTCTTTTGGTTTCATGGTTTTCTATAGTTGGAAACTAACTGTAGTTGCTCTAATTGTCGCTGTGGTGATGACTATAACTACCATAATCTTTCAACCAACATTGCAACAAAAAACCCGCGAACTGTTAATCAAAGAAGCAGAAACCCACGGCGTTTTAGTTGAAACTTTTAAAGGGGCACTTACCCTCAAGGCTACTACAGCAGCACCACAATTTTGGGATGAATTTCAAAGTCGATTTAGTCGTTTGGGAACGCTAACTTTACGGACAATTCAAATCGGAATTATCAATAATACGTTTTCAGGATTTATAGCTGCGATCGGTGGTGTTGCGCTTCTCTGGTTCGGTGGTAATTTGGTCATTAATCCAGCCGAAAAGATGAGTATTGGTCAATTATTGGCATTCAATGCAATGAATGCAAATTTCCTAGCTTTAATTGGTAGTGTCATCAGTTTTGTGGATGAATTTACCCGTGCGAAAACAGCAACCCAACGCCTCACAGAGGTTATAGATTCTACCCCAGAAAATGACGATGATGGTAAAAAACCTTTTGCTCAAATTCCTGGAGATTCTGACATTGTTTGTACTAAGATCAATTTTCACTACGCAGGTCGAGTTGATTTATTAGAAGACTTTTCCTTGACTATTCCTGGTGGTAAAGTTGTAGCTTTAATTGGTAAATCTGGTTGTGGTAAAAGCTCTTTAGCGAAACTTCTTGCTAGTTTATACCCTATCAGTTCAGGTAATATCCGCGTTGGTATTTATAATCTCCAAGACCTTGCTTTAGATTGTTTACGTCAGCAAATTGTTCTTGTTCCTCAAGATGCTCACTTTTGGAGTCGTTCAATTATTGAAAACTTTCATTTAGGAGCGCCCTATGTTACTTTTGAGCAAATTGTCCAAGCCTGCAAAATTACTGGTGCAGATGATTTTATCAGTAAACTACCGGAAAAATATCAAACTATTTTGGGAGAATTTGGAGCTAATATTTCCGGTGGACAAAGGCAAAGATTAGCAATTGCAAGAGGTATTGTTACTGAGCCACCCATATTAATTTTAGATGAATCAACAGCTGGATTAGACCCAGTAAGTGAAACACAACTTCTGGATAAATTATTTCAACACCGACGTGGTAAAACAACAATTTTAATTACTCACCGTCCCCGAGTAGTAAATCGTGCCGATTGGGTGGTATTGCTGGATCAGGGAAAGCTAAAATTACAAGGTTCTTTGGAGGAATTAAGTTCTTTACCAGGGGACCATTTGGAATTTTTAATTCCCTAAAGTTGAGAATAGAAAATCAGGCATTTATTTTCATATAATTTATCTTCACATAATTTATTTTCATATCGTAAAATTTGGGTAGGTGGTAATTATGCTCTACACCCACAGTCAAAAAATTTTCCCGCCATTACAAACAGATGAGTTTCTGCCTCCCATTAGTCCTTGGACATCTTTAGCAGGGATATTTCTCGTTGGGACTGTGGGAACTGCGGTTTCCCTCGCTTCCTGGGTGAAATACAATGTCACAGTAAAAGCACCAGCAATAGTCCGTCCGATTGGAGATATTCGGTTAGTACAAACAGAAATTGATGGAACTATTAGAAATATTTTAGTTAAAGAAAATCAGATTGTTCAAAAAGGACAACCCATTGCTTATTTGGATGATGACCAATTTCAAATTAAAAAAAGCCAATTACAAGGAACTATTGAGCAGGGCAAATTACAACAGATTCAATTATACGCCCAAATCAGAAGTTTAGATGTGCAGATAATTGCCGAAAGAAGAGTGATTGATAGAAGTATTGCTGCTGCCATAGCAGATTTAGAAAGAACTCACAGAGACTATCAAGAAAAACAAATTACTACCGAAAGTGAATTACTAGCAGCAGAGGCAAATTTACAAAAAACTTTAGCTGAATTAGAGAAATCTAAAACGGATTTAGACTTTGCGAAAATGGATAGCGATCGCTATCAAGAATTAGCATCTGTTGGGGCTGTGAGTCGGCGAGATTTTGAACAAAAAAAACTGATTGTTTCCCAGGCGACATCAATCCTAGAAGGTGAAAAGAAAACTGTTGAAATTGCGAAATTAAAAATTAAATCGGCTCGTGCGGCGCTGAATCCTAGCAATGCTTCTATAGCTATTGCTCAAGAAAGAATTGCCCAAGAAAAAGCCAGAGGTGAAGCGACTATTGCCACTTTAATGAAAGAAAAAGAAGCTTTAATTCAAAGACAAGTGGAACTGCAAACCCAACTTAACCAATATCACAAAGAATTACAACAGGTTGACAATCAACTCAAAAGCACAATTATTCGTGCCACTAGTGACGGTATTATCCTCAAATTAAATTTACGCAACACAGGACAAGTTGTTCGTCCTAGCGAACCAATTGTAGAAATTGTCCCTCAAAATGCACCTCTAGTTCTGAAGGCAATGATTCCTACTGCTGAGATTACAAAAGTGGCTGTGAATCAAAAAGTGCAGTTAAGACTTGACGCTTGCCCCTATCCAGATTACGGCACTCTCAAGGGAGTTGTTAGCTCAATTTCTCCAGACACAATTACATCTCAAAACAACTCAGGCTCCGGTTCAGCATCTGCTACAAATGGTGGCGTTAGCTATTTTGAAGCAACCATCCAACCAGAATCTCCCTCCTTTAGCAATCAGAATCATACCTGTACCATTCAAGCAGGAATGAATGCCAATGCCGATATTATTTCTAAGGAAGAAACAGCATTACAATACATGCTGAGAAAAGCACGTTTAATTACTGATTTGTAAGTATTTGGAAATAGTTGGAAATATTCTTAAATCTTCTTAAATATAATTTATCACTAAAAAATAGAGTAAAGGGTGACATCTATTTTCATATGTTCTTGGTGTTCTGAGTTGATGAGCCTAATCACTGACAATTAAAATTTCTCCCCATCCCCGCGTCTCTAAGTCTCCGTGTCACTGTTAATGATAAGTATTCAACCCAACATGATAGAACTTCTAACTCCTAAAACCTAATCCATGATTATGTATTACCTAAAATTTGTCTGCGAACCTAAACACACAAACAAAATGGTTATTTCCTGTGTTTTTATGCCAAACCTATTTCCCAATCATTATTTTTTTCGTCTACGTGGTGACCCTCATTTGCTTTCTGCGAAGTTATCACAGAATTCAACAAGCCTTGCAATGGTGGTTCAGTAGACAATCGATGAGACTTTTCCTGGAAGCTGAGAAAATCCGGGACGATTTATTACAAGAATCTTTTAGTATCCGTCGCCAATTAGAAATCCTACCAACAGATAACTTGGAGCTATTAATTAACCAGCGACAAGAATACTTAACAAAAATGCAAAAATGGCATCAGTCCCTCGCGAAATTGAGCGATCGCTTATTTCCCGAATCACTGCAAGAACATTTACCATTAGCAATCTATTGCTTATTAGAACAGTGGCAAATATCCCATCCTGATCTTGATTTAGAAATTATTTTGCCTAACTCTTGGCGACGTGAGAAAATCGATAATAGCCTAACTATTTTAATGATTCTCGATGAGTTGCTGAAGGTGACTTTACCGGAGCCAGAAGTTTGCCTGCCAATATCAATATTTATCCATCTTCAGCAGCATCACAACACTGCTCATCTTCAAATCACTATTACTTACCCGAATTCTTTTATTTTTATATCTTATTACAATTTAACATACTTATCATATCTTCAAAAAATTTTTCATTTTTTTACATTAGGCAAATGTTTTTTTAATCGCAAAAATTTGACTCTGAATTGTAATTTTTACTGGTAAATAAGCACATTTAGTTCATTTATCTAAAAAAACAAGAAAATACACTATCTGGCTCACTAGTGTTCCGTGTATCATGGTTGGATCATAACTTAACAAGTATTCTCGCAAATTTCCGGATTTTTATTATTTATAGATGTAATTTTATACAGGTGAACTAGCTACGTCTATTTTCCTAAATACTAATACATATATTGTCTAGTAATTACTTTATTAAGTGATCAAAACCGAGAAGACTTTTAATCAACATCTAGAAAACATTTAAAAAACAATATTTAATTCTCTACCCCAGGAGGTAGATTATGAATCAAACTGTATTAGAGAAAGCATTAATTAAAATTTTGGTAATTGATGACCATGAATCGGTGTTGGATGGAACTATTGATATATTACGGCAACATTACCCAGATGTGAAGTTTCATACTGCTGGCAATGCCAAGGATGCTCTCCATCAAATTTTTTTCTCACAGCCAGATTTGGTAATTATGGACCTTTCAATTCCCGAAAAACCTGGGATGATGGCACGACCAGACACGGGTGTGCAACTGCTGCGGACTTTGATGAAAAACTATCCTCATATCAATATTGTTGTCCAAACTGCCCATGTTAGAACTCTAATCAGGATTAGACCGAATATTGATGCTCATAAAGGCGGTTTTACGATCGCAGATAAAAGTCTTACTAGTCAAGAAATGTTAACCAGAGTTGATTGGGCTTTACAGGGATTAACTCATACAAAAGATATTAACAAAAATTATTCTGGCTTCGAGGTTAAACCGGAGTGGTTAAGGGTGCTGACATTAGCATTTGATGAAGGATTACAAGATAAGGCGATCGCGGAACAAATGTCTGTCTCGGAACGGATGGTGCGTCATTATTGGAGTAAGCTACAAGACGCTTTACATGTATATCCTGAGTGTGGCAAAAATATCCGCATTCAAACGGAGATACGAGCCAGAGAAGAAGGTTTAATTGATTAGTTGTTAGTGAGGTTTTGGTAAGCACTAACTACTATTATTGGGATTGCAAAAAAGCCTATGTTGGCAGAATTGTGGCAAAAAATTACAGCAAAAATAAAAATTTGCTTGGTAGTTATCTTACCGAGAACAGTGACAATTGTCATCGCCACAATTGCCCGTTTAACTAACTCGAAACAATCTCAGGCTCACCGTGACGTAATTGAAAGCACATTTGAAATTATCCATAATGGACCTCTACAAACCCTCGCTCAAGCTTTAAAACTAATTCGAGAACAAGATGTGCCATCAGAGCAATTAGTGCTCACACTCGAAAAACATTTGGAAAAATTGGATCGCGAACTGCGGGGAATTTATGATTTTTTGCAGCAAGAAGCCCTCAATCAAGACAGTAGTCTTTATTTAGAAAGTGGTATAGTTATTAACTTACAAGACCCGATCCATGAAGTTCTCTATCAAGTTTATAGCTATACCCTAGAGCGAGATTTTCCCTACTTTCAGAAGCTCAGGGTAAAAATCCGTACCTTTGAACCCATAGAAGATGGTTATTTGAGTTTCAGTCAAAAACGAGGACTTTGCAGATTTCTGGAAGAAGCTTTGTGTAATGTTGGTAAACATGCTGTGGGGGCAACCCGTCTGGAAGTGTCCTGTACAAAAAACGAAGGCTGGTACACCCTAAGCATTATAGATAATGGCTTAGGGATAAACTCATCTAGAGAAGGTCGGGGAACGCAGCAGTTTAGAAATTTGGCTCGACAACTCAAGGGCAAATTTAGACGTTCAAATTTGTTTCCTAGAGGTACTTTGTGTGAATTGTCTTGGGCTGCGACAGTCTATGGGCGTTGTGGAAAATAGCAAATCTTGTAGGGTCAAAATTTTGGTTTATTTTACCTTTTTTCTTGCAATTAACGCATCTCGTGCATGTTCTCTATCATCGAAGTGAATTTTCTCTGTACCGAGAATTTGATAATCCTCATGTCCCTTGCCCGCTAACAACACCCCGTCACCAGGTTGTGCTTGTAAGATGGCTGTCCGAATCGCCGCCGCGCGATCGCATATTACAGTAGGATTGATGCCTTGAGGAATGCCCGCTAACACATCCTCTAAAATCTTCTCTGGGTCTTCAGTGCGCGGATTATCGGATGTCACCACCGCAATATCAGCTAATTCCGCAGCTATTTTACCCATTTTTGGGCGCTTAGTGCGATCGCGATCGCCTCCACAACCAAAGACACAAATCATTTTACCAGGAATAAATGGACGCGATGCTTTTAATAAGTTCTCCAAGCTGTCGGGAGTATGGGCATAATCTACAATCACACTTATATTTTGTTCTGTATCTATTTGTACTCGCTCCATTCTTCCGGGAACCCCAGGGAATCCCGGAATTGCCGCAGTAATGATTTCTAAATCAATTCCTAAGTGTAAAACAGCACCAACAGCAGAGAGGAGATTTTCAAGGTTATATTGACCAACGAGAGGTGAACGGAAAGGTGAATTACCAGCAGGTGTATGCATTATGCCGCTAACACCATTAGGTTCGTAACTCAAGTCACTCATGTACAAATCAGCACTAGTGTTACTAACGCTATAACTCCAGACCTTATCCTTCCCTAGAGTCTCAATTAAGCGTTTTCCGTAGGCATCATCAGCATTAATTATTGCCCTACCTCCGAGATATTCAGGACTAAACAACAAAGCTTTGGCAGAGAAGTAATCCTCCATATCCTTGTGATAGTCCAAATGATCTTGAGTCAGGTTGCTAAATACAGCCACCTCAAACTGACAACCCAAAACTCGACCTTGTGCCAAAGCATGGGAACTAACTTCCATAATCCCATATTCATTTCCGGCATTGACTGCGGCTGCTAACTGTTTTTGCAAATCTACAGCAAAGGGAGTGGTGTGGGTAGCAGTTTCGCTAAATCCCCGCCAACGGGTGTAGAGAGTACCCATTAAAGCTGTATTTTTATCTGCACGTTCTAAAAAATACTCAATCAAATGGGTTGTTGTGGTTTTCCCATTTGTCCCCGTCACACCGATTAAATTCAAAGCATGTCCGGGATAACCATAGAAAGCGGCGGCAATTTTCGCACAGGCTTTTGTCATATCCGATGCAGTAATTACACATACATCACCAGGAGGAGAAGTTTTTTCGGCGGCTTGGGTAGAAATTACCGCCGCAATCGCTCCCGCAGTTAAAGCACTGTGCCAAAACTCACCACCATCTACCCTGGTTCCTGGCATCCCGATAAATACATCTCCTGCACTTGTTGCATGGGAATTAGTCGTTAAACTATTAACTTCTTCATCTAAAGCTGGATGTTCGTTAAATTGCACAATCTCTTCAACAGCAGCTAGTAGTTCCCGCAGTTTCATTTATTCCACCTCAACACACAAGTTAGTAGTTGTTAGTTGTTAGTCGTCAATGATTAACTGTTAGTTGCTGGGTGCTATTTCCCACCAACGGCTAAAACATCAACACACCATCAACAAACCCTAGTAGTTCACCAAAGTAATTTTGCAGGGACAAAAATCTCCGCGTCTCCGTCTCTCCGAGTTCATCTCAACCCGTCAATTTTGGCTTGGCGAACAACTAGTACATCAGAGTGAAAGAGCTAATCACTCAACACTCAGAACTCTATTGTTACTTGTGATATTTTGCAACATTTTTTCTGTTGTGCAACTACTTAAATATACTTTTGTAGTAATTGTGCTAATTGTTGCACAGAAGTACGTGGAGATGGACGAGGAATCATTTGTGCTTGACTTTGGGGATTTTCAGCCACAAAAAGTACAGGGATTTCGTATTGATAAGCTTGGAACCAGTCATTGCGGGTTGTAATGTCACGAATTTCTAACTCTAGAGACAGAGACTTTTGTGTCTCAATGATTTGTTCAAGTTTTTCCTGTAGCCCTTCACACAAATGACATCCCGGCTTACTGTAGAGGATTAAGTACATTTTCTAGTTATTTTTTTGACAGAGTGAACGAACTATTTGTAAAAATTTATGCTGTGGAATCATGTAAAAATAAGTAGTGCCAGCGTCTCGCTTGCTATTTCCCAAAAGCGGGCAAGACTTTGACGTGAGCGCTCAGTCGTTAGCGGAGCGTCTCCGAAGGAGATACGCTGTCTACACTACTTGTTCAATTTATTTTTACACTAATACTGTAGTCAAGTTCAAATTGGGAAAAGTTAAGATATAAAATACGATCGCCACCCGAAAACTGAGCTTATCTTTAACTACCGTCTTCTTGCTTGCAATTTGCGATAAACATCCTTAATATCGACTTTGTGATGCGCCAAGGCAACTAAAGTATGATACATCAAATCCGCAACCTCTCCAGCGATCGCATCTGCATCATCGTCTTTACAAGCCATGACAACTTCGGCGCTCTCCTCACCAATTTTCTTTAAAATTTTGTTATCACCACCTGCTAATAATTTGCAAGTATAGGAACTTTCATTGGGATAATCCCGGCGATCGCAAATAACTGCAAAGACCTGAGACAATGTATCTGCTGGCGGTGGGGTAATAGTGCCGTCAATTTGATGAAAACAACTGCGCTCTCCCGTGTGACAGGCAATATCACCAATCTGTTCTACCGTGACTAAAATTGCATCGCTATCACAGTCGTAACGGATGCTTTGTATTTTCTGGGTATGCCCAGAGGTTGCGCCTTTATGCCAAAATTCCTGACGCGATCGACTCCAAAACCACGTCTCACCAGTCTCTAAGGTCTTTTGTAGCGATTCGCGATTCATCCAAGCCATCATCAAAATCGTGCCATCCAGATAGTCTTGGACAATTGCAGGTACTAAACCTTTCTCATCGTAGCGAATTTTGTCAACTGGAATCGCATTTTTAAATGAAGGCAGATGTGAAGAAGACATACCAGTTGTCTAAACTAAGGTGTAAAACAAAAGGGACAAATTATTTAGTCCAGAGAATTACGATAACATTAAATAGTAGAGCAATTGATATTTTCTTTGCTACTTTGTGGGGTTGTTTTGGAGATTTTATTTTAGTTACTTTTTATTTACTTGCTATTTACAAAAAAACGGTTTTATGCATTATTGACTGCATTTTCACAGCACTTAAAGCAACTTGATGAGCTTTGGGAGCTTCGCCATACCAATGGATTGCCGAGTTAAAAGCGGCTCGATATATATCTTGACAAGCTTCAGAAAAACGAGTGCGAATTTCCGCAGGCAAGTCTTGGTTAGATTTGTATAACATATCGTTATTTTTTTGGTTCAGCTATTCTTTTAGGATATAAATTTAGAGCCATTTTTACGCCTATCCTAGGATAGAAGCTGTATATTTAGCATTGTTTGGGAGAGAACCTTGGTAAATACCACAATTAAAACAACGCGATCGCAAGAAATTTTTGCTGCTGCCCAAAATTTGATGCCTGGAGGAGTCAGTTCCCCAGTGCGGGCATTTAAATCGGTTGGCGGACAGCCAATTGTCTTCGATCATGTCAAAGGTGCTTATATTTGGGATGTTGATGGCAATCAATACATCGATTATGTTGGCACTTGGGGTCCTGCCATCTGTGGGCACGCACACCCAGAAGTAATTAGTGCCCTCCACGCCGCCTTAGATAAAGGTACTAGCTTTGGTGCGCCTTGCATCCTGGAAAATGTCCTGGCGGAAATGGTGATTGATGCCGTACCCAGCATTGAAATGGTACGCTTCGTGAATTCGGGAACGGAAGCCTGTATGTCAGTTCTCCGTCTCATCCGCGCCTTTACTGGACGCGATAAAATAATCAAATTCGAGGGTTGCTATCACGGACATGCTGACATGTTCCTCGTCAAAGCTGGGTCTGGTGTCGCCACTCTCGGTTTACCCGACTCCCCAGGCGTACCAAAATCCACGACAGCAAATACCCTCACCGCCCCCTACAATGACCTCGAAGCCGTCAAAGCCCTATTTGTAGAAAATCCTGACGAAATCGCCGGGGTTATTCTGGAACCTGTAGTTGGTAACGCCGGCTTCATTACCCCCGATGCTGGCTTCCTGGAAGGATTACGCGAACTTACCCACGAACATGGAGCATTACTAGTTTTTGACGAAGTCATGACTGGTTTTCGTATTGCCTACGGAGGTGCCCAGGAGAAATTTGGTGTCACACCCGATATCACCACCCTAGGTAAAATTATTGGTGGGGGTTTACCTGTGGGTGCTTACGGTGGTCGTCGTGATATCATGTCAATGGTGGCACCAGCAGGTCCCATGTACCAAGCGGGAACCCTTTCAGGAAATCCTTTAGCAATGACTGCGGGAATTAAGACACTGGAACTATTACAAAAGCCAGGAACTTACGAATACCTCGATCGCATCACCAAAAAGCTGGCGGATGGCTTACTGCAAATTGCCAAAGAAACAGGTCATGAAGCTTGCGGTGGTCAAATTAGTGGGATGTTTGGTCTGTTCTTTACTTCCGGTCCCGTACACAATTACGAAGATGCGAAAAAGTCTGACACCGCGAAGTTTGGACGTTTCCATCGGGGGATGTTAGAACGCGGCATCTACCTCGCGCCATCGCAATTTGAAGCTGGTTTTACGGCGATCGCTCATACAGATGAAGACATTGAAAAAACTCTTACAGCCGCAAGAGAAGTGATGTCGAGTCTCTAAAAAAGAACATTGGGCATTGGGCATTAAATTAAAGTTATCTAGTTTACCCCTCGCCAATCGCATCGCCATCAGCCTTGCGGAGGGGTATGATAAATTGCCCATTGCCCATTAATTTACGTATATTTATCCAGTCAGCCAACAAAAAAATCTCCAATAGCCAAATACCTCTTGAATCAGGAGATTATAGGCGTAGTTAAGTATATTTTTGCATCCCCTCGTTTAATTTTGGGACAGTTTAGGGGACAGAAACTAGTGTATTTACGAGTCCTTTAAGTAAATCCAGGTAATCTTCAGCAACTCTTCAAGGGATTTCCAGCGAAAATGACCTGGTGACAAGGGGATTTTATCTCAATAATTGAGAGTAGGGTTCATATGCTCTCCTTCCATCGTTTTTTCGTGCTGCGAGTTAACAGTGCATGAGCTACTGCTTAAATCCTACCTGTCCCAATCCAGAAAACCCAACCCATAGCGAAAGATGTCAGTCTTGTGCCTCGCGTTTATTATTACGCGATCGCTATCGGGTCATTAAAGCGCTAGGGCAAGGTGGCTTCGGAGCAACATTCATTGCTCGCGATGAATCCTTACCTGGCGAACCGAGCTGCGTAATCAAACAACTTCGTCCTTCGGGAAGCGCACCACATGTTTTACAGATGGCGCGAGAACTATTCGAGCGTGAAGCTGTCACCTTAGGCAAAATCGGCAACCATCCTCAAGTACCCAGGTTACTTGACTATTTTGAAGACCACGAACAGTTCTATCTAGTTCAAGAATATATTAGCGGAGCCACTTTACAACAAGAGGTCAAAGCCCAAGGTGCCCTTAGCGAAGCCAGCGTCAAGCAATTCTTGACGGAGATTATGCCTTTGTTGCAGTACATTCACGAACAGAAAGTTATCCACCGCGATATCAAACCAGCAAACTTGATTCGTCGCGCTCAAGATAGCCGACTAGTTTTGATTGATTTTGGTGCAGTCAAAAACCAAGTGAATCAAACAGCAGCACTCCAGTCAGGGCACACTGCTTTAACAGCCTATGCAATTGGGACTCCGGGATTTGCACCTCCAGAACAAATGGCAATGCGCCCCGTTTACTCCAGTGATATTTATGCTGTGGGTGTCACCTGCATTTATCTCCTAACTGGTAAATCTCCCAAGGATTTAGATTACAATCCCACAACCGGAGAAATGATGTGGGAACATCTTGTCCCAATCAGTACCCATCTTTCCCGTGTACTGCGGAAAATGCTTGAGGTTTCCGTCCGCAATCGCTATCAAAATGCTGGCGAAGTATTGCGAGCTTTGGAAATGGAACCATACCTCGATAGTCTTGCCCAAAGTCTGATATTACAGCCCGTAGGAGGTATAAAAGAGCAAGTTAACAATCGTCAGGATGATTCGGCAATAATCAACAGCAACTCTTCTGGTAGTCATTCGAGTGCTGGAGTTGCACAGGTAGCAGCCGCAATTCGAGCCAGACGAGCCAAAGTCGCAGAAGCGACAGGTGCCACTAGCCATCGATTAGTTGGTACAAAAACTAATACTTGGGAAAACAAAAATACTGATATCATCCAAAATTCCCAGTCTCAAATCATTCGCCAGTTAAACACTGAAGGTTTGCGAAATGCCTACACCAAAGGGAGAAGAGACTTTGCCTCATATAATTTGAGTTTGCTCAACCTCCAAGGTATTGATTTATCGGGAACGAATTTCCATTCTTCAGTATTAGAACGAGCAAACCTTCAAGGAGCTAATTTATTTAATAGCGACTTTGGCAGAGCCAGTCTCAATCGTGCCAACCTTCGAGATGCCAACTTGAGTAAGGCTTATTTAAGCCATGCCGATTTAGAGGGAGCAGACCTACGAGGTACAGACCTAAGCTATGCTTACCTCAATAACGCCAATCTTCGGGGTGCAAACCTTTGCGGCGCTAATCTCACTGGTGCCAAAATTTCTGATGAACAGTTGGCACTTGCGAAGACTAACTGGATGACGGTACGTCCTAATGGGAAACGCGGCTTACTATAATTTGAGATTTGAGATTTTGCGGAATCTTCCAGCCCAAAATCTTGAATCTTTCTCAATTATTTTGGCAGCATAAATTAAATATAGTGTGAATATATAGCCGAAAAAACTTAACTAAAGATATTAAGTGTAACTACTTGCCAAAGTTTTTCAGAGAATAAAAACGTGGAATAGTATTTTGTAGATGAAGTTGTAAATGTTGATACTAAAAGGTTAAATTGTTTTTTGAGATTTTTTTGAGAAATAATCGATTAGAAAAGTGAATATAGTGTATATAATAGGACATCGAAGCGCAATCCTAATTTTTTATAAAAGTATTTCGCAATCGGAAGGGTAAACATCAATGCAGGGTGAATTATGAATCAATACAAACAGTAAAAGGTAAAAATAACTAGATATTTCTGCCTGCTAAAGTTGACGACAGACAGGAAAAATGCAATCTCAAAGTTTTTAATATTTAATGTACAGTACCTAAACTATGGCTGAGTTTGTAGAGGTAGAACTCGAACGTCGGTTAAGGTTATATCAGGCATTTCTGAAGTTGTACGAACACAACAGCAGTCTATTGAATGAAATTCTTCAATTAGAGACTGGACATCAGTCTTCATTGACAGGGGTGAAATCGTTCTACTTACAAGGTGTCATCGATGATTCGACAGCTTATGCAATTACGAATTTGTGTCAAGGCGAAACACAGACTTTAAAACAGCCACAAAAAATTTGGACTATTGGACGCGATCGCACGAGTGGGATACACTTGACAGATACCTATGTATCCCGCCGTCATGCAGCTATCCAATATCTAGATGCAGAACAAAGTTTTTGCTTGATTGACTTCAACAGCACTAATGGTTCCTATATCAATGGAGAACGTG
This sequence comes from Calothrix sp. UHCC 0171, assembly GCF_034931845.1. Taxonomy (NCBI): domain Bacteria; kingdom Bacillati; phylum Cyanobacteriota; class Cyanophyceae; order Nostocales; family Calotrichaceae; genus Calothrix; species Calothrix sp. UHCC 0171. Next base: position 81,464 of record NZ_JAYGHN010000006.1, on the reverse strand, counting down.
TATTTCAGCCGGTGAAGTTAAAAGATGGTGATGAAATTCGTTTGGGAAATGTTGTCTTTTACTTTTTCTTAAATACTAGGACTTTAAGTTTACCAACAGTTGCCGTAGAATTGCTGATGCAGCTAATTCCGAATCAAGAGCGAAATATTGATTTAGGAAGATATCACACAACTAAAACTAAGCTCTTGGCAGAAAACTGGGATAGCACGATAGAAATGTTAAAGAGTATCGGTTATATCGAAAGGGATTGTGTCGATACACCAATATCGCAACTATTTCCTCTTGAACCCTCACCAGAAATTCGCGAATACTTTCTTAGCCAGCAAACACCCAATAGTCCCTACCAAAAATAGTTGAGAATATATTTTTTTGGGGCATTGCTGTTAGAACTGTAGTATTTTATTGTTCCCTATTTACAACTTCGGTAAAATTTCTGGTAATAATGCACCTGGTACTTTTGATAGTGCAACATTTTGTCCTTGGATGCCTAATTCATTATGGAAAGCTCGAATTGCTTTAACGATATAAGCAAGGGTTGTTTGATAAGTTTCCGGTTGTTTACTCATCCCATTTAATGCCTGTAAATGGTTTTCTAAAGCCGCTTCGAGATGTTGAGAACGTTCACTTTTTTCACCTTCATAATAAGCATCCGTCACCAGTTGATAATGGGCTAATCCCAAGTTATTATGAGTAGCAAATAAATCAAAACTCAAAGGCATTCCATTCAAAGAATGTGCTAAACCCAAAGCCTCTTGATAAGCACTAATGCACATTTGCAAATACTTATATTTTTCTTCCTTAGGAGTTTGAGCTTGATTTGCCAAATGCCAATAAGCTGTACCCAAATTATTTTGTGTCGCCGAGCAAGCCGCAGCTTGATTTGTGGGAGTGCGGAATTTTAAAGCTTCGCTATAGGCTTCTATTGCCAAAAGTAAATTTTCGCTGGGTTGTTCATACTGTGCCAAATTCCAATATGCGGTACCAATATTATTCTTAATCATGCCGTATTTTAGCGGCTCAGTCTTGGGTGTATAGTGAACTAAAGCAAATCCATAGGCGGCGATCGCTCGTTTCAAATGTACCGCCGGTAAGTTATACTGCGCTAAATGCCAGTATGCTGTACCCAAGTTATTCTGACAGGCAGCAAATTTAAGTGGTTCCATTTCCGCAGTCCGATACCGCAATGCTTCCCCATATGCGGCTACAGCTTGCTGCCAGTTTTCGGCGGGGTTGGAAAATCTTGCCAAATCCCCATAGGCTGTTCCTAAATTATTTTGCACCCGCGCATAGGTATCGGCATGGGTTTCGGGGGAAATTAATTTTAACGCTAATTGATAAAATTCGATTCCCTGTTCAATATAAGATTGTCCTTCTTCCGAATTAGGGGGAGTTCGATACAACATCCAATACAATGTGCCCAAGTCATTCAAAACATCAGGAACTTGGGGTGAAGCTTCATCGTAGGTAATTGCCTCTTGATAAGCAATAATCGCCACCATCAAATTTTCTAAGTTGGTATGTCCTTGTTCAATCTGCAAACGATACAAATTACCCAACTTTTGATAGGCAATTGCCAAACTTTCTGCCGGAGCTTTCTGCTGATGCAAATTCTCGATTTCTGCTAAAACCTGCTGTGGTGCAAGTTCCATTTCCCCATTTTGGATGGTAAATGTACCTGCTGTAGCCAAAACCAGTTCCGTTAACTCCTGGGTGATGTGGGATAAACCAGAGGTTGCAGTTGCCGCCGACGAAATATCTTTGACTTGGGGCGGTTCTTCCGGGGATACAGACACCGCCATCTCTTCAGATTTTGGTGCTGGTTCTTGTGGTTTGTGACTACGGTGTGTAGATTTATCGGCTAGGGGAAAATCAAAATCATCCGGTGGAGTCGTATCATCGAGAATTGTTTGTTCCAGACTACCTGTATCCAATACCCGCGAACTCGAAAACCTTTCGGGAGAACCCTTAGTTTTAGTGGTTGGTGTCGGTTCTCCTGCAAAGGTAAATACACCAGTCCGACATCGCCAAAACTGCGGTGCAGATTGTTGAATTGCATGTAACCAGGGACGGGGAACCCACAGTAATAAACTTGATTCTAAGGAGTAATTCGACTCTGGGGCTGACAAATGCTGTTCCGTCAACCGCAAATAATGCAAAAATAATCTTTGTGTCGCCACTGGTTGGCGCGTTAACTGTTCCGTACCAACTATCTGAAATGCTGGAATTGGTAAAGGTCTACCCGGAGTATCTTTGCTGCCACCAACAATTGGCGGCGGGTAATTAGTTAGCCATTGATTGATTTGGGCAATGGGATTGGGGTCACTTAAATTTAACCTGAGCGTCACCAAACGCGGATATGCTGGGGTACTTGTTTCCAATGAATTCGCTGGCTGGTATAAAACCTGTCCCACCGGGTATGCTAGAGTTGAGTGTAACCTCGCCGCTACCTGATTTCGCAGGTTTAAATCGTCACACACAGCCAAAAACATTTGTCGCCGCAAACCCAAACCCAAAGCTAATTTGAGACGGTGATATACCTGTTTATTCCAGGTAAAATTATCAGGGTGTGTAGTATCATTCACGCTCATAGTTGCATCACCGCCAAATAGCAGTTTATTTTCACTGTTGTGATATGTGCAGATAGCCGATAACTGTTATCCTCCGGGGAAACCCGCAGACTGGGCTGACTCTGTCTATGTTTTTCATCTGGCGATCGCATTGCTCAGGATAAATAGGCATTTTAGTTCTCGTAAATATCAATGTATTGAATTACACTTTGTTGATTATGGGAGTTTCCCAAACAAAAAGCAGGCTCACACAGAATGTGGAACCTGAAAATGATAGCAAGTTTTGAGGGAAAGTAGGAGCCAGGAGAAATGATTCTGTTTTTGGATGCTAGCTTCCTATTGTTAACTACTTAAGTAGATTTTTACTTTTAAGGTTTATTTTTAACTAAAATTTGAAACAGAGTACGCAACAACAATCAACCCAGCAACTAATAAAGCGGCAGCAATACCCAGAAATATATAGTTGCGTTTTTGCCCATCAGTAGGGGCTTCTGCTGTATAAACCTTGGGTTCTTTGGCAAAGTTATTCAAAAGACCGCCTTCTTCTGTTGTGTAGGGCATAAACGTTTTCCTTTTTTAAGTTTTGTAATTTTACTTTCGCTTTATGTTACATACATTGTCACATCTACTTGGGAATTGAGAGACAAAACGTTACAAAAACTCTAGCTCCAGGCTATAACAAAATCATGATTAAATCAGCAAAGAGTCATGATTGAGATACCAAGAGAAAAACTAGTTCATCTCTGTATAGAGAATATTTGGGAGAGCAAATTGATGCTGCTGAAATTGTAAATGGGTATAAGGTATTGCGTCCTAGCTATGTACTTTCCTCAAATGGGAATTACAATGAATATTAATTATAAAAAACACGTAGATTAAATTTCTTGTCATTATGTTGGTCACAAAACAACCGATATTCAAACGCTTTTGGTATCCAGTTTTACCGATAAATCTATTAACTGATGGTATTCCCCAACAATTTACCCTGTTGGGGGAAAAAATTGTCATCTGGCGAGATGCTCAAGGCAATCCCGCCGCAGTCAAAAATCGCTGTTGTCATCGTTCTGCTGAGTTATCCCAGGGAAAAGTCACGGATGGTTGCATTCAATGTCCCTATCACGGGTGGAGATTCGATCGCACGGGAAATTGTACCCATGTACCACAATTGCAAGCAGGCATGATTTCCCCTAGCTACAAAGTTAGTGCCTATGCTTGTACTGAGCGTTATGGTTATGTCTGGGTATGTATGGGTGAACCTTTATGCGATATTCCTAATATTCCCGAAGCTACAGACGCTAACTATCGTCTAATTCCCGAATTTTATGAAACTTGGAAATGTGCTGGTTTGCGGGTAATGGAAAATGAATTTGACACTGCCCATCCAACGTTTGTACACACAACAACTTTTGGTAGTGAAGAACACCCAACCCCCGATAGAATGGAATTACAAGAAAGGGAATGGGGAATTGAATTTTGGTCTACTTTGGGTGTGACAAATCCCAAGTTGCAGCAAGAAAATTTAAAGTTAACAGCCAATAAAACAGTGCGAACCATGCACATGACTTGGTATATGCCTTTTACCGCTCAATTACGGATAGGTTATCCCAATGGTTTAGTCCATATTGTGGTGAATACCGCAGTTCCCATTGATGATTCTAGTTCACAAATTGTCCAGTTTTGTCTACGTAATGATACTGAAGCCGAGACTAAAGCCGAAAGTGTAGTTAGTTTCGATCGCGCGGTAACTTTAGAAGATAAGGCAATTTTAGAAACTACTGATTTTGATGTGCCACTTGATATTAGTAAAGAACAGCATATGATGACCGATAAACCGGGGATTTTGATGCGGAGGAAATTTTTAGCGCTGTTGAAAGCTTATGGGGAAGTTGAGCAAACCCATAGTTAGGGGCTTAAAATCATCTCACTGTTTCTGACTGCCACACAATGCAAAATCTACCTGCCAACTGTCACCTGCGTCCAGCAAATATCGGCGATATCTGGAAGATTCGTCAATTAGTTTTTTCTGCTAAACTGGAACCGACACAATTACGCTGGTTAAATTTTTGGGTAATTGTATGTGCAGGAGAAATTATTGCTTGTGGACAATTACGCTCCTATGGAGAAACCCAGGAACTCGGTAGTTTGGTGGTTGCAAAAAAATGGCGCAAACAAGGTTTCGGCAGCTATTTAACCCAGCATCTCATTCAGCAAGCAACAAAACCACTTTATTTAGAATGCGCGACTTGGTTAGTCAGTTTTTATAGTCGTTTGGGTTTTGTAGAAGTGTCATTACCAGACTTACCACCACCCTTGAAACGCAAGTTTGGTTTTACCCAATTAATAACGAGAATTTTCCCGATTATTTCTTTGAAAATTATGCGTTATGGGGATTGTTAATATCTAAACTTGCCGAATCAACATCTAACAATAAGCTTGCTTGCTGTTGTTGACGTAAAATTGATGCTGGACAAGCTTCAGTAATTTCCCCTTGCAACATAGTTCTAATTATCTCCGCTTTGCGTTGTCCTGGTGCGAGACAAATTATTTTTTTGCTGGCGCAAATCATGGGAATTGTCACCGTAAATGCATACTGCGGTACATTTTCTACATGGGCAAAATACCCTGTATTCACCTGTTGTTGCCGATTTAATTCATCTAATTTCACAATTTTAACCCCATAAGGGTCGGTAAAATTTGCAACTGATGGTTCATTAAAAGCTAAATGCCCATTTTCCCCAATTCCCAGTAAACATAAATCAATTGGTTGTGCTTGTAAAAGTTGCGAATAGCGATCGCATTCTGCTAATGGTTGTAATGTATCGCCTTGAATATAGTTAAATTCTTGAGGATGAACTCTTTTTTCGACTTTTTCCCGCAAATAATAGCGAAAACTCGCAGCATGATGGGCAGAAATTCCTAAATACTCGTCTAAATGGAAACAAGTGACCCGCGACCAATCGAAACCATTAATGGCTATTAAAGCTTCTAAGAATTGCAGTTGGGAATTACCAGTAGCTAATAATACTCTAACTTTTTCTTGGTCTAATAAAAGATTATGTAAATACTTAGATACTATTTCGGCTGCACCTTGGGCAATCTCAGCTTCCGAATTGTAAATATTTACTTGGAGTTGATCAACGCGAAAATTGTGTTTAGGGGCAATCATAGGGCTGTGGGCAAGTTGTAAATGGCAGCTTCATTATAATTTTGTCCCCGCAATCGAATAGTATCGCCGAGTGCGGTGAATGCGATCGCCGAAAATCATGTAAACTATGTAATTAAAATTCATAATTATTCATATAGCCCCAATACGATGCTAACAGCACTTCTGTTTGACTTAGATGGAACTCTAGTTAATACTGACCCCATCCACTTTTTAGCTTGGCAGAAGATGCTGAGTAGATATGGGATGGAGATTGATGAAAGCTATTATCAAAGAAAAATAAGTGGTGGTTTGAATCCAGAAATAATTGCCAATATTTTGCCGCAATTATCACCAGATGAAGCGATGGAATTTGCGGATGAGAAAGAGGCGATGTTTCGAGAGATGACTCCCAATTTACAGCGATTAGGGGGATTAACTGAACTTTTAGCTTGGGCAGAATCCCAGGAAATCAAACTTGGATTAGTGACAAATGCACCCCGCGCCAATGCCATCTTTATGTTGGAAATCTTGGGATTGGAAACCACATTTGAACTAATTGTTCTGGCAGAAGACGAAGCCGCAGCCAAACCCGATCCAACCCCGTATACTGTCGCCATCGAACGCTTGGGAGTGAATTTAGAACATGCGATCGCTCTGGAAGATTCCCCTTCGGGGATTCGTTCTGCTGTGGGTGCAGGGATTAAAACAATTGGCATTGCTTCTACCCACGACCCGCAAAAGTTATGTGAACTCGGTGCATTTATGGCAATACCCGACTTTACAGACTTGCAATTGTGGACATTTTTAAGTTCGCTAATTGAAGGTGATTTAGTGACAATTTGAGTTGAGATTATGCCCGTTTATTTCTTAGTGTCCCCAGGTCTCTAAGAGACTTTTCCAATTTGAGTTCCCAAAAAGCACCAGAAAGCATCGATTCCAAGTCTTGTTTTTCGTAAACTTCAACCTCAATACCTGCATCAAGACAATCACGAGTGCAAGTTAAACCAGTAATTCCAGCCCCGATGATAATTGTTTTCATGGGTAAATATTTTTCCCTTTGGGGATAATAATTTTGCACCATTATTTCCTTATTTGTTGATGAAAGTTTGTAGTTACATTTGCTCCACTGATGGGAACACTAAATCAGAGTGTTAATTCCCCAGAGTAATCTATGAATCTACAGTATCTCAAGCTAATCAAATGGTGGGTAGTCGGCGTTGTGGCGATGTTTCTCTTGACTGCTGGTGTTGGAGTAGCTGCATTTGTGTATTTAACGCGATCGCCAGAAGTTGCCAATTGCCAATCTGATTCACTTTCGGAAGATGCAGCGAGTACAATTATTTATTGTGCAAATAAAATTGCTGACGAACAAAATGCAGAAAAATTATCTCAAGCAATTCGATTAGCTAATTCAATTCCCAAAGATAATCCCTTGCGTCCCAATGCCGAACAATTAATCAAAAAATGGTCGCAAGCACTTTTAAATTTGAGCGAAAATGCTTTTCATGAAGGTAATTTAGAACGAGCAATCAAGCTAGTGGAAGTAATCCCCAGGCATCTAACTCTATATCAGTCTGCCAAAAAACAAACTCAAGAATGGCAAAATATTTGGTCAACAGCAGAGGATATATATAAAACTGTAGCTGCCAAAATAGACGAAGAAAATGACTCAAAAACTTCGTATTTGATATTTGTCAAAGCTCAAGAATTAAAAAAATTAAATAATCAATATTGGGCATCTAAAAAATATCAAGAATTAATCTACAATATCCAAAGTGCGAAGGAGTCGAAGGAAGCAAAAGAAAAAGCTGAACAGGAGGCAAATCTGGCAAAATCAGAAACTGATAGCAATCCATCGATATTTGATGCTAGTCAATTACAAGAAGACGAAGCTCAACTAGAAAAAGCCCGTACTCTAGCTAATTCTAGCAACATAGATGATATGCGATCGGCTTTAATTGAAGCAAGTATGGTTATCTCAGAGGGACACCGTCAGCAAGCTGATAAATTAATCCAGACTATTGAACATAAGATTGCAACTTCGGAAGATAGTTCTTACTTAGATAGTGCCAAAAAATTAGCAGCAAAAAATGATGCGATTTCTTTAGAAATGGCAATTAATGAAGCGAGTCTTATTGGTAAAGAGCGACCATTGTATCAACAAGCCAACCAACAAATGGCTCTATGGAAACAAAAAAAATCTCTACTGGAAAGTCAGCCACAGAAATTACTAGTTGTGAATAATTCTAAATCTAATATTTCTCAGTCTGATAATCAAGTTAAGCGATTGGTTAATATTTCTCAAGTGTCTGATTCTACCCAGATAAAAATTAATGCTTCCAAAAAATTTCCACAGATAAACAAAACTGAAAGAATGAATAAAATGCCTTCATTCACTCAGTTAAAAGTCAATGAAATCCCCACAGATTTTGTGAGATTAGAAGAATTAGAAAATAAACAAATTCAGGAATTGCAACCTTAGTCACATACTAAAAAAAGTGATTTGGACTAAATTTTAAGGGTGTACCTACCTAAATATTAAATAATTAAAGATGGAATTATTTATTTTTGTCTGTGTAATTATACTGAACCGGACAAGAGACAATCATTCTTACAATAAAAGTCAGTAAGTCATCAATTATTCTCAGGTGTGTAAAATGCCATTGATTCCTCCACAATGTCAAAATCTGAAATCGCAAGTCGAGTTGCTATTAGAACTTTTAAATGAAGAAACAGCATTGCGTTCTCACGATATTTCAGCAGTACAAACTTCTTTAAATAAAGCGATCGCACCTAAATTTGAAATTGTGTTTGCAGGTGCGTTTAGTGCCGGAAAATCAATGTTAATTAATGCACTTCTAGAACGTGAATTACTTTACAGTGCCGAGGGACATGCAACGGGAACAGAATGTAAAATTGAATATGCAGAGGCAGATAAAGAAAGAGTAATTTTAACATTTTTAAGTGAAGTCGAAATACGCGAACAAGCGATTTCGTTATGTAATAAATTGGGTTTTACCACTGTTACTAATATCAACCAAACTGAAGTAATTGAACTCTTACAGCAGGGATGTAAAACAATTATTCAGCAGGAAGGAGGCGAAAGTAAATCTGAGCGTGCCAAACAAGCCAAAGCTTTAATTTTATTATTAGAAGGATATGTCACAAATCGACAAAGCATTCATACTCTTGATAATGCCACATACTCAATGGATGCTTTTAACTTTAGCAACCTCAAAGAAGCTGCTGGATATGCACGCCGGGGTAGTAATAGCGCCGTTTTAAAGCGAATTGAATATTATTGTCATCATCCTTTATTAGAAGATGGAAACACCATTATTGACACTCCAGGAATTGATGCGCCCGTTGTCAAAGACGCAGAATTGACTTATGCAAAAATTCAGCACCCCGACACTTCTGCGGTGGTATGTGTGTTAAAACCTGCGGCAACAGGTGAAATGACAAAAGAAGAAACTGAATTGTTAGAGACAATGCGAGAAAATTCGGGAATACGCGATCGCGTTTTTTATATTTTTAATCGTATTGATGAAACTTGGTATAATACACAGCTACGCCAGCGTTTAGATGATTTAATTAACTCACAATTTCGCGATAGTAATAGAGTCTATAAAACTAGTGGTTTATTAGGTTTTTATGGCAGTCAAATTAAACAAACAAATCGTAGCGATCGCTTTGGGTTAGATTCTGTTTTTGTAGAAAGTATTAAAAGTTTGCATGGAGAGGAAGAAACACCACAATTTGTCAATGAATTTAACCGCTATTGTGCTAATTCGGGAAAATTATCTCCGAATCAATTCCGAATTTCCGTAAATAGCTATGAAACTCCCAATGAGAATTATTTGCGGATTTTAAGCGAGCAGGGAACACCACTGATTAATCAATTAATTCGTGATAGTGGCGTAGAGGAATTTAGAAATGCAATTACGAAATATTTAACGGAAGAAAAACGTCCACAGCTTTTTAAAAATCTTGCTGATGACTTAGAGCATATTTGTATTAAACTCAAAAATCATTACCAAGCAACACAACGAGAATTGGATAGTCAACCCCATGAAATTGAGGCAATGAAAGCCCATGAATTGCAGCGTCTCAATTCGCAACTACAAGAAGCAGGTAATGCGTTTCAACAGCATATTACAGAAGAAGTAAATAATATAGTTAATAGTGGTTGTCATAGTTTTGAAGCTGATTTTCGACAACTTCAGTCAAAAATGATTCGTCGCTTAGATGAATTACTAGATACATTTTCAGTCGCCGAAGCTTACCGACAGGCAACAATTAGTCATCCTCGCAATGCAACGGCTCCACTATTAGCAATTTTAGTCGAAGCTTTTTATTATCTCGCTAATCAATTAGAAAATATTCTTGCTCAATCTACCTTAGAAGTAATTAAAAATTTATTTCAAGGTTTAACAGAACGAGTGCAAACCTCAGAATATTACCGTCAATTATATCGATTACTTGGTAATGATGCTGGCATCAAAAACGAACTCGAAAAAATCGAAAAAGAAGTCATTTCTGCCCTAATTAATGCTGCACGGGTGGAATGCGATCGCTTTGTGCGCGAAAGTCCTAGATTCTATGATGAAGGAACTTTTTCAATCTACCAATTTCGCCAAACATTAATGCAAACTTCTCAAGGTTATGACAGTGAAAGTGTTGTTGAAGCGGAGCCGGCAATTCGTCAACTTTTAAAGTTAGATTTTGATCCGAAAGTATCAGAAACAATTCGCAGAAGCTTTCGCCAAATAATTAATCAAACCCTGAAAACACAATTATTACCAATGGCTGATAAACACGCCGAATTAATTTTACAGGAATATATCAATGCCCGTAATTATTTAGAGAAAACTTTGCAAAAAGAAGCTGAGGATAAAATTCTCCATAATCAGCGTTTATTAGAGGCGATCGCTCAAAAAGTTAATACTTATAACCAAGCTGTATCAGCAATCAATAGTTGTTTACAAGCAATGACTTTACACCAGCATTTGTTACCAGAAATTAGTGAGCGTCAGGTGAATATGGAGCCTATAGATAGCTTATCTGCGACTGATGAATTAGTTATAAATCACTCTTAGTATTCGTATAAAAATAAATTGAAGTTTATCTTGCTCCCCTTCCCTGCAAGGGAAGGGGTTGGGGGTTAGGTTAGTGTATTTGCAAGCGAGAACCGCTACAGCATATAAGCGCTCAATTCAATATTTATCAAATTTTATTGTGAATGAAAAGCTGTGTGACTGTGGTAATACCATATTTTTTTAATTAGATAATAAATAATTAAAAACCCGATTAATACCTAGTAAATATCTATTTACAATCATATATCCCAAAAGAAAAATACCTAACAACTGCCATAATTATGATTAGGCAAATGATTGACAGCAAATTCAGATACATCTAAAAAGATTTTATTTGTATTAACATGTACAGCTAAAGTCTCTCCGGTTAACTTTAATAGAGAAATACAAGCCCACATGTTTTTCACATCAATAAAAATTCCGACTGATGGTTAAGTCGCGAATCTGAGAAATACAGAAAATAGTTCCGGGTAGGCTCCTGAACGTTACAGTTAGATTCCCCAACATAGTGTCGCTGGTTTGAATTACCTAATGACGCTAGCACTATTGCCAATTGCTTCAAATTATGTCGATGGGAAACAATTTGTCTAGGACATTTTCTTTCCAACAGTGAAACAGAAACATGATGCATATAAAGCTGTAGAGACGCAACTTATCGGTTTCTACAGAAGAATTAGCTGTCATCCAGTTGATGTGTAATTGTATACCGCAATCATCTTCATTTCCGATCGCAAATACTCTGCAAATACTTGTAGATATTGCACTTGATTATCTGCATTTTGTGATTTCGCCATCATCAAGCAGATTTATCGAGAACGATGGAAATGGCATGAAAATGCGATCGCTTCGACTCAAAATACCAACCAAATCCAACAATTACAGGAGAAAAACCCATCATGTCGCAAGACAATATTAGACAGATAGCATTTTACGGTAAAGGTGGTATTGGTAAATCCACAACCTCACAAAATACCCTAGCTGCAATGGCTGAAATGGGACAACGCATTCTGATTGTTGGATGTGACCCCAAGGCAGATAGTACCCGTTTAATGCTTCACTCCAAAGCACAAACCACCGTGTTACATTTGGCTGCGGAACGTGGTGCAGTTGAAGATATCGAGCTTGAAGAAGTCATGCTTACCGGATTCCGTGGTGTACGCTGCGTAGAATCTGGTGGTCCAGAACCCGGTGTTGGTTGCGCGGGACGTGGTATCATCACCGCGATCAACTTCTTGGAAGAAAACGGAGCTTACCAAGACCTCGACTTCGTATCATACGACGTATTAGGTGACGTTGTTTGTGGTGGTTTTGCTATGCCTATTCGTGAAGGTAAAGCACAAGAAATCTACATTGTCACATCAGGTGAAATGATGGCGATGTATGCTGCTAACAACATTGCTCGTGGTGTCCTTAAGTATGCTCACTCAGGTGGTGTCCGCTTAGGTGGTTTGATTTGTAACAGCCGTAACACTGACCGGGAAATCGAATTGATCGAAACCCTAGCATCACGGTTGAATACAAAAATGATTCACTACGTACCTCGTGACAACATTGTTCAACACGCAGAATTGCGTCGGATGACAGTAAACGAGTATGCTCCTGAAAGCAACCAAAGTAACGAATACCGCACACTTGCGAAGAAAATCATTAATAACAAGGAATTAGATATTCCCACACCCATCGAGATGGAAGAGTTGGAAGAATTGTTGATTGAGTTTGGTATTCTTGAAAGCGAAGAAAATGCAGCAAAATTAATTGCTTCTCAAGACGCAGCACTGAAAAAGTAAGAACATTGGGAACCCCAAGTAATGTAGGAATGCTTGGGTAGTATTAATTTCTATCTGATAATTGGTTGATTTGGTAATAAGGGATTGGGGAATATACGAAAGTTCTTCCTCAGTTCCCTATTTTTGCGTTTGTGTTTAGTTTGTTCAATAATATCTAATTATATTTTTATATTTATTGAGCAGAAGTAGTCTGAAGTCGCATAATGAATCATATAAAAATAAGTAGTGCAAGCGTCTCGCTTGCTATTTACTAAGCGTATGGCTTGCTATTTCCCAAGCGTATGACTTGCTATTTCCCAAGCGTATGACTTGCTATTTACTAAGCGTATGGCTTGCTATTTCCCAAGCGTATGGCTTGCTATTTCCCAAAGGTGGGCAAGATGTCCCGGAGTCTTCCGTGAAGAATATCTCCCCGAAAAGTCCTCTCCACACTACTTGTTCAATTTATTTTTATACGAATACTAAATGCAATCATCAAACCACATCTGCACAATTTAGTTGAGAAATCACTCAATTGTTCCAGTGATTAAATTGGTAGGTTAAACACAGGAATATTCCCAACCTAAAAAATGATTGACTGAAGCTTCAATTTTGCTGACATCATAGGGTTTACGGATGTAATCATTTACCCCAGATATCACCAAACTATCAATATTTTGCTGTGTTTTCGCAGGGATACAACCGACAATGGGAATGTTTAATGTTTTAGTATTAGACCTGAGATTTTTGACTACTTTAGAAGTGCTTAAATCACTTAGCGTTGTATCCAAAAAGATAATATTTGGCTGATGTAACTGCGCTAAGATTAATGTTCTGACTCCTTCTTTTGCACAAATGCAGGCGACATTCAACGATTTGAGACAAGAATTAATACATTCCAGGTCGTTTGGACTCTTATCTATTACCAAAATTTTGGGTTGCTGTGACATAAGTAAACCATAAAATCGAGACATCAAGAACACACAAAAACAGACACCAGAGCATGGGTTAAAAATCTTCTTTCTCTGTTCATAAAATACATAAGTCTAATTCCAAGCAGCTAAATGTGAATGGAATTCAGAGAGAGAGTTAACTTTTACTTGCTAGGTTGCTAGTTCACGCTTGTTTATAGGGAAAATTTACAAGCTAGCTAATTGTCTAGCAAATATAATGCTAATAAATGGTTACTTGAGTCAAGTCTTTCAACAAACTTATTTTGATTTGATTCAGAATTAAAATAATCGAGGACAGAATAATCTAGCAGAGAAAAACTATTTGATGGTGAGTATGAAAATAGATAAAAAAATCTGATTAAGTTAATAAATAATTTGGAAATTATCGATTGATTTTGCTAATAAATAGCATAGATATTAATGACAATTAAAATAGCGATCGCCTAAATTACTTCTAGGCGACAGTTTGTGATTAATTTAATCAACTAGCTCTAATTTTTTTAAGTATTGTACTAGAGAATGGGTTATATTTTTCTCCACCTTAACATATTTCATCCTATTTCATCACATCTCTAAATTAATTGATTATTCACTTGAGGGATGTTACAGATTATGTTCGCTGCGCGAAAATTCACATCATAATCATGGCAAGCAAGTTGATGTAAATATTATCCTAGTTTCTGAAGAAAGGAAACTAATAAATAATAATGACTATTCTTCTAATATCTATCTTCAGAAGATTTACAATATTTTAATTATTAAAAATGTATAAAAGATTGTTTATATTGTATATGTATTATGGTGCTAATGTGATGACAAGACATGGAACAACCGACAATTGGACAGCTAGAGAGAGAAATTTCAAATCGTATTCGTTCTTTATATAATGCTCAACTTGGGCAGCGTATCGGCAAAATCATCTGCCATTTTTTTGATAAACAATTGGCAATTACAATTGAGGATTCTGTGACATTAGCGGAGCAAACTCTTTTAAATTCCGGAAAAGAACATTTAGCAGAACAGGTTCGATGTGATTTAGATCAAATTATTAAGCCTCAGATTAAAAATACAATTGAAGAGGTCATTAATAAACCCATTGTCGAACTAATTAGCCATACCAGTCTAGCATCTGGACGTACTGCTATGATTGTGGTGTTGGAGCAACCTCCTGTAGTTCGTAATCCTCATGCGATTCCAAAAGCGAATTAAATCAAAATAGAAGCAGAATATCCCCGATTTCTGGAAAATCCGGGGATATTGTATTGCAATTAATTATTCAGATTTAAGCTTATTTTTTCACTGTTTGAGTCGAACGACGACGGGATTTCAAAAATCCAATTGCACCCATACCTAATAATGCAGCAGTTCCAGAAGGCTCTGGTACACTTTGAATACCTGCAAGTACCCGTGCGTTATTTTTACCTACATCGATTACAAAAACGGTATCATTGTAGTCTTTGTCTCCACCACCCCATAAATCCTCAAAACCAACTACCAACAAATCATTGTAATAGTAAGCCATCGCATGTTGTAAACCGTCTGGGTTCAGTAAATCGTTGAGACTCCATACACCTTTTGTATTTGCTTGTCCTGTTTTGACGTTTGTACCGTAAATACCACCGTTGATATCGTTTGAGTGCAGCAAGAAGTCTAATTGCGTACCAGCTTTTTGAGTCCCAAGACTTACCCAGTCACCAACATTTAAAGGACTATCAGTTTTTGATCGACCTGCAATAGCATTATTAGGGTTAGCACAAAAAGAACCAAAGTTGGTAATACTATCTTTATTACTACAAGAAGTATCGCCAAAAAGTTTACCCGTACTAGTGTTACCGTTGAAAGTAGCTTGATAATCTAAACGGTTGCGATATCCACCCGCAGTTTCCCCAAGGAAAAACACATTCACATCATGCTGGTACTTCAAAATGAACTTGGAAAGGTCTACTTTTTGAGCATTAATTGTTTTTAAATCTAATTTACGTGCTTCTTTACCAACGAAGTCCTTCATGTTTTGAAGATTATTTTTGAAATAGTCGGGTGCTTCGTCACGACTTTTAATAGTTGGAGACGGGGTTACAGTTGTAGTTGCGCTTGCACTTGCTGGTGTAATAGTCATCATTCCAGTCACAGCAGTGGCAGTAAATAAAGCAGCAAAAAGTTTGTTATTCATGATTAATACTTCTCGTTTGTGACAAATCATTTGTTTGATATGTCACTGTTTTAGTTTTGATTGAAGGCTTATGTCTAGAAGTAGAAATCAATTTTCTTACAGGCATCATATTATCAGTATTTCATACAGAGACTTGTGGAATAAATTAGCAAATTAAAATCTTTAATTTATTAAAAGCAGATTTCCGAATTCTTACTTAAATCAAACAATTACTACAGTGTTATGTTAGTTATCTTTGATTGGATATTCGCAGTATTATCACTGAAAATATTTGATTTCAGACATTTATCAACAGCATTCAGCTTTGAGTTTTCGTATCTTCACTGAAGATATCAAATCCATTAATTGTGATTTTACCTAATATTAATTTCCGATGCTTTAAATGACTACTTCCTTCCAGTCAAATCGAAGAATGTTTATTTGACAAGCAATTACAGGTATTTATCCAATTTTGTAGATATATATTGACAATGTAAATTGCCTAACAATCAATCAACTCAATCATTTGTGAGAACAAAGTTACTTAGGAATGCTACTGAATTTGTAAATAATATTTTTATGAGAATTGCAAACTAAATATCTACAGCTTCATAATCTGTCAAAGCTGCTTTTACAACTGCTTACACAGCAAAAATATAGGAATAATCTTTGATGGCATTGATATAGAGCAAAACTAAGAATAGGCAGATATATCTACCCACAGAACTTAAAAATTCAAGAGATTATACCCCAGAGATGGAGAAAACGCAGAGAGTAATAAAAGCAAGCTATTTTGATTATTCTTTTGCTTCTGCAACTTGTCTGGCTGCTAAATATTCATACATTTTCCAGCGTGCATTCACTTCATTTTGTGATTCATCGAGCAGGCGCTTGGCAAGTTCAGGTTTACTTTTGGTTAACATTTTGAAGCGGTTTTCTTGATACATTGATGCTTCTACAGATTGCTGGGGTTGCTTCATGTCTATTTGCAAAGGATTTTTACCTTGGCTGAGTAAATTGGGGTTGTAACGATACAGTAACCATCGTCCTGAATCTACCAATTTTTTTTGATGGTTCATGGCTGTTGTCATATTGATGCCGTGGGCAATGCAATGGCTGTAGGCGATAATTAATGATGGTCCATCGTAGGCTTCCGCCTCGATGAAAGCTTTCAGTGTATGTTCATCTCTAGCGCCTATTGCTACACTAGCTACGTAGATGTTACCATAGGTCATGGCAATTAGACCCAAATCCTTTTTGGCTGCGGGTTTGCCACTGGCTGCAAACTTAGCGATCGCCCCCTTGGGTGTGGCTTTGGATGACTGTCCGCCTGTATTAGAATATACTTCCGTGTCCATAACTAGGACATTGACATTTCTCCCACTAGCCAAAACATGGTCGAGTCCGCCAAAATCAATATCATAAGCCCAACCATCACCACCGACTATCCATACAGATTTTTTCACTAGGTAATCGGCAATTGATTGGAGATTTTGGATTTTGGATTTTTCCCTGTCTCCTTGGCTCCATTTTCCCGTATCCAGAGCATTTTGTAATTGCTGTTTCAAGAGATAAACCCGTTCCCGTTGTTCCCAAATATCGGCTTCGGTATTTTGTGGGGCATTGAGAATCCCATGAGCTAAGTTATGAAACTCTTGTTGATTTCCCAGTTCTTTTAACAATTCTCCTGCATATTCTGCATGTTTATCTACAGAAAGTCGGAAACCCAAACCAAATTCGGCATTATCTTCAAATAAATTATTCGACCAAGCGGGACCTCTACCATCTATATTGGTTGTATAGGGTGTTGTTGGTAGATTGCCGCCGTAGATGGAAGAACAACCTGTAGCATTGGCAATTAAAGAGCGATCGCCAAATAATTGTGTTAGTAATTTTAAATATGGGGTTTCTCCGCAACCTGCACATGCGCCGGAAAATTCAAACAATGGTTCTTGTAGTTGCTGCTGGTTAATCCGATTTAATTTTAACTTAGTGCGATCGGGAATTGGTAAGTTCAAAAAGAAGTCCCAATTTTCCTTTTCTTGTTCCCGCAAAGGTGGCTGCGGTTCCATATTGATAGCTTTGCGTTCCGGTTGGGCTTTATTTTTCGCCGGACAAATATCAACGCAGATACCGCACCCAGTACAGTCTTCTGGCGCTACTTGAATCGTAAATTTTTGTCCCGCAAAGTCTTTATCTTTGACGTTTGTAGATTTAAAAGTTGCAGGTGCATTACTTAATTGACTTTCGTCATAAACTTTACTGCGAATTACACCATGGGGACATAGCATGACGCATTTACTGCACTGTACACAAACATCGGTATCCCATACGGGTATTTCTTCAGCAACGTTGCGTTTTTCCCATTTCGCTGTTCCCGTGGGGAAAGTCCCATCCGCAGGTAGGGCACTGACAGGTAAACTATCGCCTTCCCACACCATCATTTTACCGAGGACATCGCGGACAAATTCGGGGGCAGGAGGGAAAGGTTGTTGGGTAGTAGGGAGTGATGAAATTACAGGTTTGATATCGACTTTATGGAGGTTTGCCAGGGTATTATCAACCGCATCCAAATTTTTGCGAACAACATCTGCACCTTTTTTACCATAAGTTTTAGCGATCGCATCTTTTATTTTCTCAATGGCTTCATCCTGGGGTAATACACCTGCTAAGGCGAAGAAACACACCTGCATAATTGTATTGATGCGCCCTCCCATACCACTTTCACGGGCAACTTTATTGGCATCAATGATATAAAACTTTAGCTTTTTATCAATGATTTGTTGCTGTACCTTCTCCGGCAGATGTTCCCAAACTGTATCTACACCATAAGGACTGTTTACCAGAAAAGTAGCCCCATATGCAGCATCTTTGAGAATATCAACCCGCTCCAGAAATACCCATTGATGACAACCAATAAAATTCGCTTTGTTAATGAGATAAGTCGAACGAATCGGTTGTGAACCGAATCGCAAATGGGAAACCGTCATCGAACCCGACTTTTTCGAGTCATAGACAAAATAACCTTGAGCGTAATTATTAGTTCCTTCACCAATAATTTTGATGGAGTTCTTATTTGCACCAACTGTTCCATCCGCACCCAATCCATAAAACATCGCTCGCACCACCCTATCAGACTCAGTCGAGAAATTCGAGTCATAGGGAAGTGAAGTATAACTCACATCATCATGAATACCCACAGTGAAGTGATTCTGCGGTAATTCCCTCATCAAATTCTCAAACACACTCAACACCATCGCCGGAGTAAACTCCTTCGACGACAATCCATACCTACCACCAATGATTTTCGGAAAAGACGAAGAGCCAGACATTTCTTCCCTTCTCTCCTTGTCTTTTAGCCATTCCTCATGAATTGCTGTCACCACATCCAAATACAACGGTTCCCCAGCACTACCTGGTTCCTTAGTTCTATCCAGAACCGCAATCGACTTCACCGTATCTGGTAAAACCTCAACAAACCTGCGGACATCAAAAGGACGATACAACCGCACCTTCACCACTCCAACCTTCTCACCCTGTATATTCAAATAATCAACCGTCTCATGCACCGTCTCACATCCCGAACCCATGATGATAATTACTCTTTCCGCATCACTGGCACCATAATATTCATATATCTTGTAATATCTACCAGTACGCAAACCAAACTCATCCATCGCTTCCTGCACGATTCCCGGACAAGCCTCATAATAAGGATTTGCACCTTCCCTCGATTGAAAATATACATCGGGATTCTGTGCCGTTCCCCGCAACACCGGACGGTCTGGAGTTAGTGCCCGATGGCGATGGGCAATAATTAACTCTTCATCAATTAACGCCTTTAAATCATCATCCTGTAACAATTCCACCTTTTGCACTTCGTGGGAAGTACGGAAGCCATCACAGAAATGCATAAAAGGTACACGTGCTTTCAAAGTCGCAGCTTGAGCAATGAGAGCAAAGTCATGTGCTTCCTGAACAGAAGCAGAACATAGCAGAGCAAAACCACTGGCACGGGCAGCCATCACATCACTATGATCACCAAAAATCGATAACGCATGGGTTGCTAAAGCACGAGCAGCAACGTGAATAACAGCACTAGTAAGTTCCCCAGCAATTTTGTAGAGGTTGGGAATCATTAATAACAACCCTTGCGAAGACGTAAAAGTTGTTGTTAAGGAACCCGTTTGTAAAGCCCCATGTGCTGCTGCTGCTGCCCCGCCTTCACTTTGCATCTCAATCACACTGGGAACCGTACCCCAGAGGTTTTTGCGCCCATCAGCAGACCAAGCATCCGCCCATTCTCCCATCGGCGAAGAAGGCGTGATAGGATAAATAGCGATCGCTTCATTAAGTTTGTAGGCAATTCGTGCGATCGCTTCGTTACCATCAATTGTGGCGTAGGTTTTCTTCATCTGTTTATAAATAACCTCTCAGTCAAAAAGAGGAATAGCAAAGGTTAGGTTATTTTCTTGATTTATACCTGTATTTTGTGTATTTTTCTGAGCAATATTCTGTTATTGGTTGACAATCAAGCTGTTATGGAAATGTTCTCTATTTTGACAAAACTCATCAGTAATAATACTAGGTAATTGAGTGATGAAATATGCGGAATCAACTGGTTAAGCTCTGCTGATTTGTTTCCTCATCGGCAATTTTTGGGAAAAACTGGGAAAAACTCGATCTTGCTACATATTTGCAAACATCACGGTAAAATGTATAAGGCTTGGCGCTTCCGGAATGATCATGGGCAATACATTTGGGCATCTGTTTCGCATTACGACATTTGGCGAGTCTCACGGTGGTGGCGTGGGAGTTGTCATTGATGGTTGTCCGCCACGACTGGAGATTACCAGTGAAGAAATTCAGTTTGAACTCGATCGCCGCCGACCAGGACAAAGTAAAATAACGACACCACGCAAGGAAGAGGATAAATGCGAAATTCTCTCTGGTGTCTTTGAAGGCAAAACACTGGGTACACCAATCTCCATCTTGGTGCGTAACAAAGATACGCGATCGCAAGATTATGATGAGATGTCGGTAAAATATCGCCCTTCCCATGCCGATGCCACCTATGATGCTAAATATGGTTTTCGGAACTGGCAAGGTGGTGGGAGGTCGTCGGCGCGTGAGACAATTGGTAGAGTAGCAGCAGGTGCGATCGCTAAAAAAATTCTCCGCCAAGTGGCTGGTGTGGAAATTATCGGTTACGTTCAGCGTATCAAGGATTTAGAAGCTGTCATTGATTCCGGGAATGTCACATTAGCACAAGTCGAAAGCAATATAGTTCGTTGTCCCGATGACAAAATTGCCGAGAAAATGATTGAATTAATCGAGCAAACTGGCAGGCAAGGTAATTCTATCGGTGGTGTGGTGGAATGTGTGGCGCGCAACGTTCCCAAAGGTTTGGGTGAACCTGTTTTTGACAAGCTAGAGGCAGATATTGCTAAGGCTGTCATGTCGCTTCCGGCAAGTAAGGGGTTTGAAATTGGTTCCGGTTTTGCTGGCACTTTGCTCACGGGTTTTGAACATAATGATGAATTTTATACCGATGAAAATGGAGACATTCGTACTGTCACGAATCGCTCCGGTGGTGTTCAAGGTGGTATTTCTAACGGTGAAAATATCATTATTCGTGTAGCATTTAAACCTACGGCAACTATCCGTAAAGAGCAGAAAACGGTTACTAAAGAGGGGGAAGAGACAGTTTTAGCTGGTAAAGGAAGACACGACCCCTGTGTGTTACCCCGTGCTGTGCCAATGGTGGAAGCAATGCTAGCTTTGGTATTATGCGACCATTTATTGAGGAATCATGGACAGTGTCAAGTGCTATAATTCGCAATTCGCTATTCGCAATTCGCAATTCGCAATTAAGAAATGAAGATGCAATGAGTAAACAATTAGATAAAGCACTATCTCTCGAAGTCGCTCAAACAATCAAAAGTAAGTCAAAAAAACCGTTTGATAATGCTTATAAAGCCGCATTAGCAACAGCAGGGGCAAGTTACGTTCAGGGATTTTTAGTTGCTGTCGGTAAACCATTCCGCCCACTAGAACATGCATGGATTGAAGTCAATGACACAATTATTGACCCAAATCTACCGCATATCAAAAAAAATGCTGATGATTTAGTGTACTTTGCCGCACAATCAATATCAGTGAAAAAACTGAAATCCATAATCGAAGAATCCCAAGAAGATTATCCAGAAGATGACCCTTTGCCAATTTACGGCAATGCCCCATATGAATATTATGGAGATGTAATGTTAGGTGATAAAGCTTACTTGGAGGCTCACCAAGCTGCGGAAGCCAAGTGTAAGGAACTGAATCAAGGGATTGTGGAAAGTAATTGAGTGCGGGAAAAGTTTCAACGTGAAGCCAATTTACTCAACCATGCTTCCGCTTCATCATAAAACTTAAATTGACTTTCATCATAGCGAAATTCCGGTGTATGCACCATTCTTCTACCATTTACCCACTTTTCACCATGATACTTGTGCAATAACTCGTGATATAAAACAAATTCAACAACCAACTCAGGAATAGCAATTTCATCCAAAGCTAAACTGATGACAATTCTATCCCTTGCTGGTTCATAATGTCCGAACTTACGGTAAGTCTGAAATTGACTCCACATCAAACGAGGTTTCGTTAATTTAGCACCAAAATACTCGTAATTTATTTTGTCAAATAATCTGTCTAAGTTGTAATGCTTTCCTTGGCTATCTTCGGTGGATGTTTCTGTAATCAAATCTAATTCTAATAAAATATCACTGTATTCATCGGAACTAGCATACTCACGGATAATTCTTGTCGCTTCTGGGCTTTTTCCTTGCAGCGAAATTTTAACTAATGCTTGGAAAACATCTTCATTGGCATTAATAAAACCCTCACTCATAATCAAATTAATATTATCCCCAATCCAACGACTGCGGTATAAGCCGGAAAGATTGGTAATTTCAATTACATGCTTGACTGTATCATGACCGTAATCGCGACAAAAAGATTGAGCGATTAACTGCAAACGCTGTGTAGTTTGTAAATGTAATTTTAAATTAGCTTCGACCATCAAAAACTTCATCCAAGCGTATATTTGTCGAGAAGAACTTGTCAAATTCGCTGGTGTGGCATTCTGGCTAGTGCAGATATTTTCAATGGCTATCACAACCTCGTTAATTGTGTGAATTAATCTGGAAGTATTGATATCTTCTAAACTTTCTTGTTTCCGCTTTGAAGCAAGATTTGCAGAAACTGCTAGTTGTGAAATCTCCCACAATATTGCCCTTTGCTGAGTCTTAATATTTTTTATACCTATAGTCTGCACCTGAGTTCTTGTTAAATTACATGTAGATGCAGGTAAATTATGTAAATCAATGTTCTTTAAAAAATAATATGCGTGACGCGATCGCACGGGCAATTGATGAGGTGTTACTTTCGCGTCAGCACATAATCTTTCTACAGTTTCTACTGAACTGAGAACAAATTTTTGGAATGATGGCACTTCAGCAGGTGCAACTCCAATCTTTAATTGTTCTTGTGCTTTCTGAGCAGCCTTGACTAACCCACGAATTTGAAGCATGGTTTTTATCTTTTGCTGCATGAATTGTACCAAAGTCAAGCCGGAAGGGGAAGCAGGAAAAAGTACAATTCACAAAGAGAATAATAATCTCAAATCTCAAATTTAAGATTTGGATTAACCAACAAAACTAAAAAACAATACCGTAAATAATGCGATCGCCTGATGCTCTCACCGTGACATTTGTAATTAAATAGCTCTCTACTCTTCAGATTCAATTAATTTGAAACCCCAGGGCTTGAGAGCGGCTATAGCTATTTCCTTGGCAATACCTTCATAAACTTCCCATTCATCTTTGTGGTCTTTAGGATGTCCATCACCGACATTACCAGCAACCTTGATTATAGGTAAACCAATGATGCGATCGCGCTCCAGGCGTTTGGGAATTGCTAATTTGACTTTGTGACCGACAAACTTCGATACACTGGAATTAGCTACAGATTCGCGAATTAAACAGATATCACCAGCTTTCCCCCAAGTAGTGGGATAGATGTGGAGGAAGGAAATATAGGTTTCTGGTTTGATGGTTCTTTTTAGAACTTGCATTATTTGTAATCTTTACCAATTAATTAAGGCTAATTTTATCCATAATCTGCCATAACTCAATACGTTTCAGTTAAGGTTGTCAATCAATCGATTTGTTGAGAACCAAGATTTGGGGGATTCTCCCCCAAACCCCCTCCAAAAAAGTCGATCTGTTTTGTTTGCAGTAATTGATTTATATTCTTAGCTGAACTGTATTGTGCCATAACCAGCATAACTCAAATCTAAATTAGAGTATCCCATTTGGTGTCTGTAATCTGAGTGTCCCATGGGCTTGATGTAACGAAATCAAAAATACTAAGATTTCTGGGCATTGCATATTGCCGGATAGTTTGGGAAGTTGCAAAAAATGATCACCGCGTCTCCCCATCTCCCCATCTCCCCATCTCCAACTCAGCCTCAATCATCCAATTGCTGCTTCTAAAATTCCCCAGCAATTACACTGATAACTGTATTTGTGAACCACCTTGAGATTTATGGACTTCAATCCGCGCTTGGAAAGCTTCTTTGAGATGGGGCATGTGGGTTACAGTCAGGATACAAGCAAAATCTGGCGCGATCGCATTTATGGCGGCAATCAGGCGATCGCATCCTTCTGCGTCTTGGGTTCCAAAGCCTTCATCGACAATCAATAACTGTAGGGCTGCGCCTGCACGCTGGGCTAGTAATTTAGCTAATGCTAACCGAATCGCAAAGTTAATTCTAAATGCTTCTCCTCCTGAGTAGGTTTCGTAGGCACGAGTACCTCTGGCATCGGCAATCAATATATCTAAGGTGTCGATCAGTTTGGCGTTTTTCTTGGTGGATTTACCATTCCGTCCATATTTTTGGGTAATAAATTGTACGTGCAATTGATTGGCGCTCAAACGCGAAAGTAGTTGATTTGTCTCAGCTTCAAGTTGTGGCAAGACATTTTCAATCATCAGTGCCTGGATACCATTTTTACCAAATGCCTGCGCTAATTCCTGATATATTCGGTGTTGCTGGCGAGTTTCTTGGAGTTCTTGCTGTTGTTGCTGCTGTTGTTGCTGCAATCTATCCAAATACTGGGTTTGCTGTTCGAGTCGTCCTAAATGCGCTAAGTATTCATCGAGTTGACGACGACGTAGAGCTAATTGTGCTTCTAATTCTTGAATTTGGGCGACGGGGTTGGCTGTTTGTTGCAATTGCTGTGTCAAAGTGGCGATTTGCTCCCCTAGCTTCTGGCGTTCCTGCACACGGGCTTGTAGAGACTCCTGTAAATCGTGCGATCGCGCGGCTAATTGCGGATGTTGCTGCTGGGCATTGACTAATTGTTGATGGCGCAACTGCCAACCCTGTGATTTGCGTAGATGATTGCGAAGGTTATTGTGTTCGTCGGTGTTGTAGCCAAGTTCGCCAATATATCTATCTATTTCGGCAATTTCATGAGCGACTGCCGATTCCACAGCTTCCTGGGCAATCCGACTTTCGATTTCTTTAATTTGGGCTGCGAGTTCGGGTTTGCGCTGTTGGAGTCTGGCTTGATTTTTGGCTGCATCTTTGATTTGTGCCTGTTTAATTTCTGCCCAACGCCAACGTTCGACTTCGTGACGCGCCAAAGCATGGTCTTTTTCGTTGTAATTTAAGCTCTGTAAATATTCGTCGAGTTCCCTTAATTCGGCTTGCTTATCGGGTGCATAATCGCCTAAATGTAATGCCCGCTCTAATTTTGCTCTTTCGGCAGCAATATTATGTAATTCCTGCTCGGCATCACTACTCGATTCCAATTGTGCCGCTAATTGTCCCCTTTGTTCGCGGAGAGTATCGTAGGGGGCTAATTTTTGGGAAATATCGCGGTATTCCTGGCGTAATATCTGAATTTCTCGGTCGGATACAGCCATCTGTTCGCGGAATACCCAAAGTTGTCCTTCAGTGTCTTTATATTCAGCTTCAGTTTTATCAACAACGCGGTTCCAGTCATGTTCCTCCAGAGGACGTTCACAGAGAGGACAGATGGCATCAGGAGTCCGCAACATTTGCAGTTTTTGTTCCAATTCCCCTAAAAGTCGCTCATATTCCCGTTGTTGGGCTTGCAAACGTTCAATAAAGTGTCGTCGTTCCTGTCCTTTTTCTTGAACTCGCTGCAAATAAACTCGTGTTTTTTCCAGTTCTTCAATCTGCGTTGCCACTGCTAACACCGCTTGTTGGATTTGCGGTTGGCGTTTGCAAGTTCGTTGGAGTTGGTTTTCGCTAGTTGTGAGTTGTTCGAGTCGTGCTGCTAAATTTGCCTGGACGCGATCGATTTGACTTTGTAATTGTTGACGTTGCTGTAATGCGGGGGAAACACGCATTTGTAAATCATCAAGATGTTGTAATCTTTGCCTGGCGGCGACTAATTGCCCTAAAGCTGTTTCTACTTCCTCTGCTTTACTTAGGGTTTGTTGAATATCCCGTTCTTGCTGTAATAATGCTTCTAACTGTGCTTGAGCTTGTTGTAGCTGTCGTTCTAAAGCATGAATTTGTTGGTGAAGTTGCTGTTGTTTTTGCTGTCGTTGCTGTTGGGCACGGTTAAATGCTTGAAATTTGGCAGCGTATGCTTCTTCCTGTACTTGTAAATTTTGATATTGCTGATATCCAGTTTGAATTACTTCTGTTTGGTTTAATAATTCCTCCAGATTTAGCAACTGACTACTCAAACTTAACCTTTCTTGTTCTAAGCGATCGCAATCCTGAGTTAAGTTGGTAAATTGCTGTCTGACAAAGCCAAGTTGTTCCTCCCAATTTTGCCTCTGGTGCTGGACAACCTGCAAACTTTGTAATTGAATATTTTCAAATTGTTGCGTCTGTTGCAGTTGATTGAGTTCGTTTTCTAAATCGGTTCGTTGTTGGGTAATAATTTCTCGCTGTTGTAGTTGCCCTTTAACCGCATCTAAAGAACGATCAATTTCTTCTCCCCTAACTTTAAATTGGCGCGACAATTCCTTAGCTCGTTCCTCCAATTCATCGTACTGGTTCAGCTTTAACAATTCCGCTAAAATTTCCTTCCGTTCAGCCGGACGTTTGAGCATGAACTCGTCAGCACGTCCTTGACGCAAATACGCCGAATTAATAAAAGTATCATAATCGAGTTTGACATGCTCTAAAATCAAATCCTGCGTTGCTCGAATACCCTTACCTGTCAAAGCCTTAAAACCAGTGGGCGTTTCGATTTGAAATTCCAACCCACCGCTACCACCTCGGTTGCGAGTCCGAATCACTTTATATACTTGTTGGTTAGTTTGAAAAACAAAATCAACCCGCACATCTTTCGAGCCAGTATGAATTACATCATCTTCAGTCGCAGCCCGACTTTCACCCCAAATTGCCCAGGTGATAGCTTCTAGAAGCGAAGATTTTCCTGCGCCATTTGAGCCACAAATGCACGCCGTATGTAAACCACGAAAATCTAATGTTGAATCGCGGTAACTAAGGAAGTTTTTGAGAGTCAGTTGTACTGGAATCATTGAGGCTTTCGCGCCACACCTTCTTTTTCAAATTGACTTTATTGGGATTGACTAGAACAAACATACACTTGTTGTTAGTGTAGCTATCTAAAAAGCTGCTTTCTAGTCCCTAATCAAGCATTTTTACAATTATTTACATTAAAGAACACAAAACTCTTTCTATCTAGAGTATTTTTTGCTTTGTTAGAGAAAATTAAATTTCACTGATTCGATTTAATTGTGGCTTTGCTAAAAGTATGCAACAAGTCATAACACTGACTCAATAATAATTCAGTCTTTAAGTCTGACTACTATACAATAATCACCCACATACTAATGCCCAAAATAATTATAGTTACATGTTGTAACCACAAATTGCGTACAGATTGCCGAGTAATCTTTTGAGTTAATATCACAGCAAATAAGATAGCAAAAATTAAAGTCATTGCTTGCAAAAAACTAATTACCGCAGGATGTGCTACCAATACAGGAAGAGAACCTCCATTTAACCCGAAAGTCGCAAAAGTCACAGGTAAAATTCGTCCACCTTCACCCAAAGCTAATCGCAAATAATGAGCTAAATTTCCTCCCAATACCAATGGTAAATAGCCATAAGCCAATTCCACGAATTTTTTCGGTTTAATTTGAATTTGTCTACCCTGCTGTCTAACCATGCGGTTTTTATGCTTGACTTGATTCTGCAACCAGCAAAAACCCAACATCAAACCATAAGCGATAAAAGGTATAGTCACCGGAACCAGCAAAGCGAGTAAAGATAATTCTAAATGCTGCCAAAAATTACTTAAATCAAAATTTAAACCAAAATTCAAACCCAACCAAATCTGTATTTCCGGTAAGCGATGGAGAAATACACCACCCAAAAGTAAAAACAATAGGGCAACTTCATAACTTTGGGGGATATGTGTTGTCCACAGTTCTATTCCCGGAGGACGTAAATTAAATTCTACTGAACGATGTGGACAAGCCTTCAAACAAGTCATACACAAAACACAATCGCGGTTATCTTCCAACTGTGCGGGGTGAGAATACAAAGGACAACCATTTGTTTCCAGTCCCTCACCTTTAGCGACTCCACCTTTATAACATTGATAGGTGGTACAGGTTGCCGAACAAATACCTTGTTGTGCCCTCAATTCTGTCATCGATAACTTAGCGAATAACCCATTCATTCCGCCAATAGGACATAGATATCGACACCAAAATCGTCGTTCAAAAATTGCTGAAAAGATAACGGCACCAGCAGTAATTAATAACAGCAAGCATCCCGAAAGATAAGCCGTATTTTCTAAATTCCAGAGTTCTTCCCATAAAAATATTAAACTGAATAAGCCAAAAAGAAACCAGCCACCCCATTTTTCCGCTTTTTCACGTTGCCATTTTTTTAATTGCCGAGGAAATAATTTTAAAGAAAGTTTTTGAGTAATTTCTCCATAAATCATAAACGGACAAAATGCACACCAAATCCGCCCTAAAAAGGGAAAAAGAAATAGAAAACCAGCCCACCACCAATCCCAAAATATATTTAAAACAAAGTTTTTATCCCTTGTTTGTGGTCCGATAAATAAAACGGCAACAATAAAAGCAAATGCAACTGTAGTTACACCATAATTAATTCGATCCGGATACCAATCACTTCGTAAAAATCTCCGTAATCCTGGATAAAGATTCAATAAATTAACACGAAATCGTTTTTTCTTAGTTTCTGCTGCCCAAAAAATTTCTTCCGTAAGTTCTTTTGCATTTTCGGCTTGGACTATTGCCCGTTCAACAAGACTTTTTAACTCCTGCAAATTCCCAGGAAAATCATAGGATTGCAAGCGGCGTAATGCTTCTGGTGTCAACTGCGGTTTTTGTAGCCTGCGATAACGAGCAGACAGACTAATATAATATTCAATTTGTGCCTGAATATCCGCTTTTCGGACTCGCAAAGGTGGTACTTTTATGGCATGTTCAACATTACGTTCAACTAGAGAAATTGCCTTTTCCGAGATAATAATGATGCGGGCATGACTAATGCGAGATGCGGGAATTTCCTGTTCAGAACGATGAATAGGTGTAAACGTATTTGTTTGCAATAAATGTATAATTCCAGGCAATAATTCCTGGGGTAATTCCTGAATATTATTGAGAATTAAAGTTCCATTCCCCACATATTCCAATAGCCCTGGTTTACCGCCAACTCTGCCAAACAAATCAGCACCACTAGTTTGTAAAATCCCACAGTTAACTTTAATAATTGGTTGGCGACGGGAAGTCGAACCATAATGAATTAAAGCAGCAATATTATCTTTCTCCAAACCAGGTTCGCCAAAAATTAACACAGACTTGCGAGTATTGGCAGCTGCACGGATTTGCTCACGTAATTTCATGGCATAGCGACTCGAACCAACTATACCCCGTTGCGCTTTAGTCACAAGATAGGGGCGCAATTCTAAAGAACGTTCTTGCTCGTAGGTAAAGGCTGATGCGAGTTGGGCAATTTCGGCTGCGAGCAAACGAGATACAAATTGGGCAATTTCTGGATATTGGTTGGTGATTTGGCGGAATTTTTTGGCTGAAACAACCCATAAATGACATTCCGTCAGGGTTTTAATTGTACTTGGTGTCGCTTCATTCAAAAGTAACTCTTTGAGATTAATTGCAGTACCGGGGAGCAAACCACAACACAAAGCTGGATTTTTTGGGTTGGCACTAGTTGCTTCGATGCGTCCTGACTTGATGATATAAAGCGCTTCCGGTAGACTTCCTTCAGTGACTATTGGCGTATCTGGAGGTACAATTGTTTCCGTAATCTCAGATGCGATCGCACCTAACACCTCATCTGACAAAATTCCTAAAGTCGTGCGTTCCTGTAGCCAAATTACCGTATCTGGAGATGCCACATCCCTTCTCCCACTCAGCAGTGCTGTATAGAAAAATTATCTCAGCAAATACCACATTCGCAAACCTGACATCTACATTCCTTATTTCTCCACCAGCCCCCATATAAAAATGAGTCTTTCAGATTTACCTAACCTCTGGGTTCCTTTAACACTGTTAAGCTTAATCGTACTTGCCGCAATCTTCTTCACACGCACGACTTAAACGACACTCAAAAACAGTAAAAACTTACACATATGCGATCGCATTTTTCCTTTATCCTACTTTTTGAACCGCTTCTTCCCAACCCCAAACTTCCCTTTTCCCACTAATTCGCTCATTACAACTGACTAAATCCACCGCTTGAGCGGTACAATAAATGCCGATTGTCTTCAAAAGAAAGAAAGTTTCATGATTTCCAGTAACGACTTTCGACCTGGTGTTTCGATTGTACTAGACGGCTCTGTATGGCGAGTTATAGAATTCCTCCACGTTAAACCTGGTAAAGGTGCAGCCTTTGTGCGAACAAAGCTGAAAAACGTTCAAACTGGGAATACCGTAGAAAAAACCTTCCGTGCAGGTGAAACTGTTCCCCAAGCAAATCTCGAAAAAAGCGTCATGCAACACACCTATAAAGAGGGTGATGAATACGTTTTCATGGATATGGAAAGCTACGAGGAAGGAAGATTGAGCGCTGCACAAATTGGTGACAAAGTCAAGTACCTTAAAGAAGGTATGGAAGCGAACGTCATTCGTTGGGGCGAACAAGTTTTGGAAGTTGAACTTCCTAACTCAGTAGTTTTGGAAGTGACAGAGACAGACCCAGGTGTCAAAGGTGATACTGCTACGGGTGGAAGTAAGCCTGCGAAGTTAGAAACAGGGGCAACGGTAATGGTTCCTTTGTTTATCACCCAAGGCGAGCGCATCCGCATTGATACACGGGACGATAAATACATGGGTAGGGAGTAGTCAAGGCAAAGAGCGAATCCCGATTTCCCCACCAATCGGAGGAAACTCCTAGCCCCATCTGCGATTCTATTTAACGAATATGCCTTTGAATCGTATTTAATTGCATGAGGTAATAAAAACTGTGCCATTGGACTTTAATGAAATCCGCCAATTATTGACAACTATTGCACAAACAGATATTGCAGAAGTAACGCTCAAAAGTGATGACTTTGAAATAACGGTACGCAAAGCTGTTAGCGCTCCTCAGCAAATACTGTCCATCGGACAAGCGGGGTTAGGCGGTGTGGGAAGTGCGGGATTAGCGCTCAATGCACCACCGACACCCCCAATTGCAGAGGCTGCTGCGAGCCGTAGCGTTGATGTTTCACCGTCTTCGCCTCCTCCCAGCGCGATTGAATCAAAATACGTTGAGGTGTCATCGCCAATGGTTGGAACGTTTTACCGCGCTCCTGCACCGGGAGAAGCCCCATTTATCGAGGTAGGTGGTCGAGTTCGTAAAGGTGATGTAGTTTGTATCATCGAAGCTATGAAGCTAATGAACGAAATCGAAACCGAAATATCAGGTCAAGTGGTAGAAATTCTCTTAGAAAATGGTGAACCTGTAGAATACGGACAACCATTGGTGAGAATACATCCCGATTAGGCAATAGCAAATTCGCGCAATTTCTCCACAAGAGATTAATTAAGTTAGTATGTGATCAAACCAGAAGATTTAGTTGATTGCGCGGAATATGTTGCTGGCAAAATCACAATTTTTCAGACTCGCAAGCTTGTTTTTACACAGCACTTAACAAGAATATGCGGTCTGAAAAACCAACAGAATTTGACAATATCGCCAATAAAATCAGCCAACGCGCTTCTTTGCCCATGCGTAGATTGTACATAAGCAAAAGTGGTACTATTTTAAACGCTGATGTTTTCTTAGCACCGGCAATATTTAAAATATAAAGATTTCCCTTAGCTATCAACAGCTTGAGGTATCAAGGGTTTGCTGGCTTACCCACCAAGGTTGCTTGCAAACTAAAAATAATGGTATAAGTATCCATTGTTTTAGCAGCTATGAATCTATATAGCTAACCATTTGAATTGCAAATAATGTCAATCTAGGGAAACGCGGGTAAAACAATAATGAAGCAAATGTTGCCTGTACCGCCAGAAGTTATGCAACAAGTAGCTGAATACTTCAGTTTACTGAGCGAGCCGATGCGCTTGCGGCTGTTACATCTACTGCGGGAGGATGAAAAATGTGTACAAGAATTGGTGGAGGCAACACAGACTTCTCAAGCAAACGTGTCCAAACATTTAAAGGTAATGTGGCAGGCTGGTATCTTGAGTCGTCGCAGCGAAGGAACTTGCGCTTATTACCGAGTTGAGGACGACATGATTTTTGATTTATGCAATCGAGTGTGCGATCGCCTTGCCACCAGGCTTGAACAACAAGCCCAAAATTTTCGGATACTGAATACAAAGTAGGGTATTGGTTATTAGTTATTGGTTATCACCTATTAGCCACTACCCGTTAACCATTAATTACAATTGATAATCCTTCTTAAAGCCTTCACGAGTTAAGGGTTGTTCTAACTCCAAGCCTTCTCCACCTAATACATCAAGTTCCTTACCATTGACACTAATGTAAACCTTGGCATTTTGATTCAGGCTAGAAGCAGTATAAACAACTTGTCCCACACGCCCAGCCATCGAAGCGCTACCTCCACCACTAGTAAATTCATTTGATAAATCGACGCGAACAGCGTCGTTTTCAACTTTTACACCTAAAATTTTAGTTCCCGATGGGATGACACTGCTAGTATCGCCATCATTTTTGGCTGTCAACAAACTACTAAATGCAGCTTGTAAAAATTCATTAGGTTGGTTTTTGCTGGCAGCGACTTTAACCGGCAAAGCAACTAATTCAAAATTTTTCCCGGTATCCTTGAGCAAATAAATTTCTGCTGTATGCTCGTTGGCAACATTGTTTTTATTCGGATTACCTGAATTTTCAATAACTGGACTTTGATTATTAATCGTGTTCCAAGTAAACCAAGCAACACCTCCACTTACAGCTATAACCGCAGCAGATACAACCGCAATTACACCTGAAGAGATACGATTATTTCTTTGTTCATCTCTCATAATAACTCGACCTTCCTTATCGCTAAATCAATGTACCTGTGGTATCACGTTGGACTAATCACTGACGATTCAAACATTCCTGCGTCAGAGGGTTTCCATATCTTTGTGTAGTTTTGTTTTTATTCTCAATCTTCAAGCCAACTGGAATTATGAGCGGTAAGCTTGAATGCCAACAGCAATTAAAATCTGATAGTTTTCCAGAATTTTGCAGATGGTTCAATTCTGACAAAAGTACCTATTTCTAATTCACCTGGTTTCATTTTTAATTTTATAATTCGCATTAATAAGCCGTCAGTTTCTAAGCTGCGTAAATCTAAACGTTGATTGAGGTTGTTTACTATAGCATCTAAAAACCGGGTCGGTACTTCCTCTTCGTTCACTTTGGCAACTGGTTTAATGAGCTGCAAGCTGCGTCCGGAAATTATGTTTAGTCCCGTTTCTAAATTTATAGACACCGATTCACTTTGACCTTCCTCCTGTATTTCTACTTGTAAATTGACCCGTTGATTGGTTAAAAATTTTACTTTAGGGTTGGTAAATAGGTATACGGGGTTAGAGTCCTTATTTGCTGGATTGGTAGAAATTACATTCAGTTTTCGCAAACGGGATAAAAATTCCGGAGATTTCAAAACTTTATTTACATCTGCTTCAGTTAAAACCAGCCGTAAACCCGCTTGTAATGGTTGTTTGAACTTCGGTCGTTTTTTACCAATGGTATGAGTATCAAGTTCAATATTGTCGGTTTCTAATTCCAACAAGGCGATGCGAATGTCCTGGCGCTTTAATTGTAGCGAACGTCCGGCGATTCGCACCCGATCTACTTTTCCTTGTAGTAATTGATGCGTCGGTGCATTATCTACACGCACTTGTAATTTTTCGACTTGAGCAAATTGAGAACGAATTGCATTTTCAGCAGTCTGCTCTACAATTAGTCCGACGGGGGAAATTGAGCCTAGCAAACCGGATAAAATTAGAGTGAGTAATTCCATGTGCTAGTACAGGAACGCAGAATCTAGGATTAATGATTATTTGAATAATTCCCGTTCACAATCACTGAGAATATCTGCCAAAATTCAGGAGTGAATAATTGTAATATTTTTGGCATTATTGCTACTGATGTCTGGGTTTTGAGTTTTTATAGTTATTACTGTTGTAGTTGCCAGTTGGCTAAAAGTCTGTGCCAAGTAAACGAAAAGTCAACATACTCATCGCTAAACATACAGTATACTCATCGCTAAACATACAGTATGAGGAAGTCAACAGGCTTGATACCGTGGCTTTTTCAGGGACATTCTGTACTGAATTGAATCGCAAAGTGCCATATTAAAATAAATAGGGTTAGGAGTTTCTTGCCTTGATGACATAGAGATTCCCACCCCAACAGTAAATGTTTTGGATTTCTCCATCACAAACACTTCCCAAATCACAAAAATCAATTAATTTGCGACTTCTGCCATTTCGATAACACGCCCATCATAATCTTTAACCAAGAAATTTAAAGGTTTGCGATCGCGAATTTTAAACTTTAAGCCCCGGACTTCCACCCGCATTAAAATTAACTCTAAAGCATCATGGTCAAAACAGACGTGACGCTGTTGGTTTTTACTTCCCAAACTTGCACCTGTAATCACATGCAGTTGGGTATTTTTCTTTAATTGATACCAAAGTCCCTCGCTAGCATTTGTCATGCGGTTGCCCGAATAGCTGGGGCTAGTGGACATATAAAGGGGATCAATTCCTGCCGCACCAATGGTTTGCTCGTAGTTGTAGTAATAGTGTAAAGGAACTTCGGCAGCTGGTAAGTCGAGCAATCCTTCGTATAATTGCCGGGCAATTTCTAAATCCGACACCATTACCGTGTATACTTTGGGCGCACTTGTCAAAAACATCCACATAGCGCCAGCATAGGCAGCCAACAACATCACCATGACTCCCTGGGTAGACATGAGGCTATCCAAGGGTAATGAAGGTAAAAATGAGCCTAAAGTGAAAGGCGAAAGCAGGAACGGTGTCACACTAACTGCTATATCCATGAAACCATTAAATTTTTGTACAAGGGAGCCAATGACAATTTTGATGAAATCGGACTTAAATTATAAGTCTGTGTTTCCAGTGTATCAATTATGGACAAGTTTGACGGTTGACTCAACATCCTACCGTCATCAAAATAATATGCGATTAACTATGACTCTGCTAAATTTTTAGTCAATATTAACAGGATTAACTCTAACTGTATTCAAGTTTATGCAAATTCCCCATTTCCCAGAAGCGAATCATCCCCTTGTCAAGTCGTTATTTCACCACAGTGACTTGGAGTTGATTAATTTATTTCAGCTTAACCCTGATTCTGGTAAGTATTTCACGGCGATTTTTTGCCGCTATAGTCCTATAGTTTACACTTTGATTCGTCATTCGGCTCGCTCTCCTGTACAAGCCGATTATTTGTTTGCCTTGACTTGGAAGCATATCTATAACGAACTTGCTGGACTCAATTTAAGTCAGCCCGGTAACGAGAAGCTCACACTCCAAAATTGGCTGATTAATATGACGGCATATTGTATTAACGAAATTGAACTACCACCGACTGAAGCAATTCATTATTCTTTAAAGGCGACTTCGCCCCCGTTGTGGTGCTATGTGGAACAGTCTTTGGAGCAATTGTCACCAATGCTGCGGTTAATGGTGTTAATGGCGCAAACTTTTCATTGGAGTGAAACCAGGATTGCTGCGTACCTCCAAGCTGAAGGTGAAGGAATTGCTCCACATGATGTAGCCAATTTTCTCCAGGAAGGCTATCGTATGCTTGAGGAGAAATTGCCAATAGACATACGTGCTATATATTTGGGCGAAAATATTCTTCCAGCTAGCACTCAGTAAAAACACTTTATTTAGGTGTTTTTCATGTCACAAAAGTATTTATTCTCCAGCCTCTACTGAAACCCGAAATCTCACGGGGATTTTTTTTATGAAACAAAAAAATTTATTACCAGGGCAAATACAGCCAGTGTTTCCACTGAAAATGTGGCAACGCTATCAAAATCAGCATATCTACACTTTTTACATCTTTCTTTTTACTTGTTTGTTGATGCCAGTGGCAGCAAATGCAGCTGATGTGACTGAGCAATTGCATTACCCACAATCTCAACGGGTGTCGCGGGATGCGAGAAATGAGGCTGATAGTTTGGTGAAAATTGCTGAACAACAGTTAAAACAGCAAACTCCAGCAAAAGCTATTGATTCCCTATTAGCGGCGCTAGAGCTTTATCATTCGATTCGCGACCTCAAGGCACAGGGTTTAGCCTACGATTTACTTGGTAGGGCTTATATTCAATTAGGTCGAAATAAGGAAGCCGAAGACGCAATTCGTCGTAGACTAGCGATCGCACGAGATACGCAAGACTTTCGGGGGCAGGTTTTTGGTTTAAATAATGTTGGTAGCTTATTGTTGCAGCAAGGTGCAACTGTGGCGGCGAGAGAAACTTTTGTCGAAGCGGTGGAGATAGCTAGTAAAATTAAGAACAATGAGGCTCAGGGTTTATCCTTAAGCAATTTGGGTTTGGCAACGGCAAGGCTAGGTGATTACAACAAGGCGATTAAGCTTTATGAAACAGCTTTAACCTATCGCCGTCTCGTTAATGATCCGCTAGCCGAAATCAACACTTACAATAATTTAGGTGAAGCATATCTAGCTGTGGGGGATTACCAAAATACCATTGGTACATTTGGCTATGCCCTGAGATTAGCCAAAACTACACGCGATCGCATGAATGAATTTCGTGCTATTGATGGGTTAGTTGCTGCACATAATTCGGTAGGGCGGAAGGAGCGAGCATCTGATTTACTTTCGCAGCGTTTGACGTTAGCTAGGGAATTGGGTAACATCCCTGAAGAATTGCGAACCTTTGAATCCTACGCTGCATTTTACGAGCGGCAGGGTAACTATAAAACAGCCCGTAATTTCTATGAAAGAGCGATCGTTTTATCTCGTACCCTTGAGGATAGTCAGAAAGAAGTCATATTGCTCAGTAAATTGACGCAGATAATGAAGAAATAGGGCGGGGGCAGGGGAGAAGAACGAGAGTTTTCTTGCTTAATAATTCTCAATAATTATTCTCCCTTATGCCCTAATTTGAGTTTTAGGTACACCTAATTGAGGTACACTGCCCCATTATTTTCGATGCGGAGTGAGGTTTTATCCATGGCGAAGTCTGTGGTTTCTTGTAGAGTCAGCTGCAAAGTCCCTTGGCGAGAACTTCGTGGTGTCGCCATTAAGAGTCCTCTGTCTTGACGGTAGAAATTAACATTGGCAGGTGTATGTAAGTTTTGTAGAGTTATTTGCGATCGCCCTGGTAAAATACGTTGTTGAGTATCACCAATTGCTTGATAAATAATTGGTGCGTTAGTTTGATTAATTAGCAAGATACTGACTCTCCCATTGGTTGGACTAACTGCCGCAACTGCATTATTGTATCTGTTAGTAGGTACGACTGTGATTTGAGAGGTGGAGGATTGAGTCATAGAGTTAGAATTAGGCGCTTCGCCACCAACCCCTTGTTGAATTTGGGAACTTGAAGGATTGATTTCAGTATTAGTTATTCCCGTATTCGAGTTGTAAGTAGAACTAGGAGAACTGGAACTATTGATTCTATTTGTAAATGCATTTGCAGGGCATCCTTGAGGAACTGGAACCCGATTATTGTGGGGTTCTTCGTAAAAGATGCTGGGACAGGGATTAATTTTTGAACCTGGACGGTTTACGGTTTGTTGTTGTGCTTGTGCAGACTGCAACATTGTCGGCAAACTAATTAGCAATCCAGCAAATATTGCACTAGCTAATTGAATTGAATGATGAGACTTTGTAATGTGCTTATTCATTTTTTTATTCTCCAAAAAAGATGATTAATTAATTGCATATCTCGATTTTCTACAATTCTGAGATAGTATTGATCATCAATAAAACTTCAAAAAAAGATGCGTCATACCATCAAGATAGCAACTCACGATCGCACTTTCATCTGACTATAGAAGTGAAGCGATCGCAATTTTTCATCAGTCTTAAGAATTAGGCAATTCAATCGTTAGATATCTCTCTTCTTTTCTCGGATAACGACAAAACAGTTTTATAGAAAATATCCCCGACTTTTTCAAAAATCAGGGATATCTAAAAATCATGCTTTTTCTTTGACACTCTGCCCTCTGAAGAGAGGCAGATTCTTTAAGACTTGCTTAAAAGGGATAGTCAAATATCCCCCTAGACGCTCAAAACAACTACCTTTAAAGATGCTGCAATTGCGCTTACTTTTTAAATTTCGTTGCGTTCCGAGTCCATCACCATGCCAGTTTGGTACGCTCAACATCCTGCCATTGCTTGTTTACCCAGGGCTGAACTTGTTCAGGAACGAGGTAAATCAGGGATTTCACCTTACTAGGGTGTTTCATCACGTAGATGGTTATTCCTACTTGCTACAAGTAGTTTAGCATTTTTGAATGCAGATAAATCTGCACGAGTCGTTTTTCCTCCCTGGGCTGAAGCCGCAGGGAGGAAAAACTCCCAGGTATTTTACGTGAGGTGAGGTAAAAACCCAACTTCATTAAGTGGTAATCAACTCCGCAGGTAAGCGTTGGAAAGACAATCTTTCATTTTGCACATCCACGAAAATTGTATCCCCATCGCTAAACTCACCACGCAATATGGCTTTGGCGATTTGCGTTTCTAATTCCCGTTGAATTGCTCGCTTCAATGGACGTGCCCCAAAGACAGGGTCATATCCTACTTCTGCTAAAAAGTCAAGGGATGCATCGGCAAGTTTGAGGGACATTTTCCTGTCTGCCAATCTTCCTTTCAATCTTTCCACCTGCAATTTGATGATGTTGCGAAGTTCTTTCTTCTGCAATGCATGGAAGATGATTTGCTCGTCTACGCGGTTGATAAATTCGGGACGGAAGCTATTTCGCATGGCTTCCATAACGCGATGCCGCATTTCGTCGTAACGGTTATCATCTCCAGCTAAATCAAGGATGTATTGGGAGCCGATGTTACTAGTCATGATAATTACGGTATTTTTGAAGTCTACCGTGTGACCTTGAGCATCAGTAACCCGACCATCATCAAGGATTTGCAGGAAGATATTAAACACATCGGGATGTGCTTTTTCGATTTCGTCGAAGAGAATGACTGCGTAGGGACGACGACGTATTGCTTCGGTTAGCTGTCCCCCTTCATCGTAGCCGACGTATCCAGGAGGAGCGCCAATTAAGCGGGAAACGGCATGTTTTTCCATGTATTCGGACATGTCGATACGCACCAAAGCTTCTTCCGTGTCGAACATATAGGCTGCTAATGCTTTGGCTAATTCGGTTTTGCCAACGCCCGTGGGACCAAGGAAAATAAAGCTAGCAATGGGACGATTGGGATCGGAAAGTCCCGCACGGGAACGTTGGATAGCATCGGCGACTGCGGTGACTGCTTCATCCTGTCCGACAACGCGGTGATGTAATTCGTCTTCAAGGTGTAATAGTTTTTCCTTCTCGGATTCCACCAATTTGCTGATGGGTATTCCCGTCCATTTGGAGATGACTTCAGCAATATCCGCTTCGGTGACTTCCTCCCGCAACAAAGATTTACCGCTACCTTGTGCTTGGGCAAGTTGGGATTCGGTTTCTTCCAAACGTCGATGCAAATCGGTGAGTTTACCATATTTTAATTCGGCAGCACGGTTGAGGTCATAATTTCGCTCGGCTTGCTGAATTTCCAAATTGACGCGATCGATTTCTTCTTTTACCGACTGGATTTTGGTAATGATATCTTTCTCAGATTGCCATTGTGCCGAAAGAGTACGCTGTTCCTCTTTCAAGTCTGCCAGTTCTTTTTCCAACCGTTCCAACCGTTCACGAGATGCGGCATCACTTTCTTTTTGCAAAGATAGCTTTTCCATCTCCAACTGAAGAATTTTGCGATCAATTTCGTCGAGTTCTTCCGGTTTGGAGGTAATTTCCATCTTCAAGCGTGCGGCAGCTTCGTCTACCAAGTCGATCGCTTTGTCTGGTAAAAAGCGATCGCTAATATAGCGACTAGATAATGTGGCGGCTGCGACTAAAGAATTATCGGCTATTTTGACACCGTGGTGTAATTCATAACGTTCTTTGAGCCCACGCAGAATGGAAATTGTGTCTTCAACGCTGGGTTGGTCTACGTATACTTGTTGAAAACGTCTTTCTAGGGCTGCATCCTTCTCAATATATTTACGGTACTCATCCAGGGTTGTCGCCCCAATACAG
This sequence comes from Calothrix sp. UHCC 0171, assembly GCF_034931845.1. Classification (NCBI taxonomy): domain Bacteria; kingdom Bacillati; phylum Cyanobacteriota; class Cyanophyceae; order Nostocales; family Calotrichaceae; genus Calothrix; species Calothrix sp. UHCC 0171. The sequence goes on along the minus strand of NZ_JAYGHN010000006.1, from coordinate 40,963 downwards.
CGCAATTCACCCCGTGCCAGCATCGGCTTGAGTAAATTACCTGCGTCCATTGCACCTTGGGTGGCACCCGCACCAACGACAGTATGAATTTCATCAATAAAAAGAACAATATTGCCGTTGGATTCGGTAACTTCCTTTAACACAGCCTTGAGGCGTTCTTCAAATTCGCCTCTAAATTTTGCCCCTGCAATCAATGCACCCATATCTAAGGCGATTAATTGACGATCCTTGAGGGATTGGGGCACATCACCCGCAACAATACGCTGTGCTAAACCTTCAGCGATCGCAGTTTTCCCAACACCAGGCTCACCAATGAGTACAGGGTTATTTTTGGTACGCCGCGAGAGGATTTGAATTGTGCGCCGAATCTCATCATCCCGTCCAATTACTGGGTCTAGTTTACCCTCACGGGCAGCTTCAGTGAGGTCACGCCCATATTTTTCCAGGGATTGATATTTACCTTCTGGACTTTGGTCGGTCACTTTCTGGCTCCCCCGCACTTGTTTAATTGTATTTTTGAGTTTGGATTCGTCTACACCAAATTCCTTAAAGATACCTTTGCCAAATCGATCATCTTTGGCATAAGCAAGTAATAAATGCTCAATTGAAATAAATTCATCCTGAAATTCTTTGCGGTAGCCCTCGGCGCGGTCTAATAATGTATCGAGGCTGCGTCCCAAGTAGACTGAAGTGCTGCTTCCCGATACTTTTGGCTGTCTCTGGATAAATTGGTCAGTTTTATCGCGGAGCTTGGGCACACTCACACTGAGTTTAGTAAAAATACTGTTTGCCAAACCATCCTGTTCCAGCAGCGCCTTCATGAGGTGTTCGCTTTCAATTTGCTGCTGGTTATATTGTTTGACAATATCGGGTGTATGCGCGATCGCTTCCCAGGCTTTTTCTGTAAATTGGTTCGGGTTAGTAGGTTGCATAGGCTTTACCAGGATACGAGGCAGCAGGCTTAATTGCCTGTGAGGAGATAAGTAATATTTATTCTTTATATATTTATTGTAAAGAGAGGCGTGCAATTAACTGGTTCGGTGTTCCCCTCTATTTCGAGTAGTATTACCAAGACAGAATTTCAGAATAATATGAGGTGCGTCTGAAATAATTACGATCAAGTTGACGCGGAGATGGGGGGATGGGGAGATGGGGGGATGGGGGGATGGGGAGATGGGGGGATGGGGAGATGGGGGGATGGGGAGATGGGGGAACGCACAGAAAAATTAAATTTAACGTCACTTGGACAGATTTAAGAGGAGATGGGTGTTATGTAGTGGACATAAAGAGAATACTGATTATATAATTCCGGTGCTGCGGCAAGAAATACGTATTTTTGCGGTCTTAACTTCAGTTCAGGGTGACAATATTCATGGGACAAAGCCGGAAAATAATCAAGTTCATTGCGGGTATTTTGGCTACATGTGCCGGAATCCAAATTTGGGGAATTTCCCCAGTAAAGGCAGCAGATAGGTTAGTGGTGAGATTTGGTGCTTTTTCCGAATCAATTACATTAGCAGAACTACAAGCGATCGCGGAAACTGGAAAATTTCCCCAGGGTTACGAAATTTACACGAAACGACTCTCGCCTCAGCAGCGTAGTCAAGTAATTTCCGCGCTGCAAACAAATATGCCTGTGGGTGTTGTCACCGTGAATCGGCTGTTGAATACTCGCATCGGTACAACCATTCTCAGCGACTTAAGCAAGGTTGTGAGGCGGAAAGATAATGCTGGTTTACAAGCATTACGTGCTGGTTTAGTTTTGGGTTCCTCTACACCCCAAGGATTATCAGTTTTGTCTTTTATTGCTGCCTATCCCAGCAACCAGTTAGAAATTGACTTACAACAAGCTTTTCAAGTAGCGGGTAATTTTAACTTAGCATTTTGGCAGACACAGCGCTTTATGGAAGCGATCGCACCTCGTCTCAGTAGTCGTAAAACCGATTTAAAGTTACTTTTTGACCCTTCGCAACCGGGGAAAGCGCAGATTGAGGTAATAAATTTGACATTGAATGACAAAAAACGTCAGCGATTATTACCTGTCGATTTATATTGGTCGAGTGATGTCAATGCCGACAAGCCTGTAATTATATTTACTCATGGCTTGGGTTCTGTGCGTAGCGAAATCAAATATTTAGCCGAACATTTAGCATCACATGGGTATGCAGTCGTTGCCTTCGAGCATCCCGGTAGCAATGAAGCATACTTGAATTCGGCGCTTGCTGGTAAAAATCGTATTATGAAGCCGCCAGAATTTCTCGAACGTCCCCAGGATATTAGTTTTATTTTGGACGAACTGGCAGCCAAAAATCGCCATCCCAATTTTCCCCTGGCGGGTAAATTAGCAACTAACAATGCATTAGTCCTTGGTTATTCATTTGGGGGAAGTACCGCCCTAGTTCTTGGTGGCGCAGAATATCAACTCGCACAACTCAAACAACGCTGTCAAGAAAATATCGCCGTTTTCAGTTTGGGTGAAGGAATCCAATGTATTGCCCAAGAATTACCCGAAAATAACTATCAATGGCGTGATGCCAGAGTCAAACGAATTATTGCCCTTAACCCCACAACATCACTTCTATTTGGCAATACAGGCTTAAGTAAAGTCGAAATTCCGACACTGATGTTGGCGGCATCTGCGGATAAAACAACACCCGCACTGACAGAACAAATAGTTGGCTTTGAAAAAATGCGATCGCTTAAATGGCTTGTGGGTATAATTGGAGCCACCCATCTCAGTGTTAAAGACCCCAGTGCTACAATCGATCAACGTGGTAAAATCAACACTCCCATTAGTGGTGGGGAAATTGTCGGGGCAGAAGCAGCAGATGTTCGCAAGTATATCAAAGCGGTGATATTGGCATTTGCGGCTCAATTGACACCGGATGCCAAAAATTACGAAGTGTTTCTCACTCCTGATTACGCTAAGTTTTCCTCTACTGAAGCATTCCCTATCCTTTTAGTTACAGAAATTCCTGCCGATGCGATGGATATAGTTAAGGAGTTTGTGGGAAAGAGGTGATAAGCTGATGTGCAGCTAAATTGTATAAGACGAAAACGTCAAATTACTGTAGTGCAGAGAGGAGTTTCCGGGGAGATGTTCTTCACGGAAAACTCCGGGGCATCTTGCCTGCGTCTCATATACAAATTAAATACGCGACAGCTTATCAGGTTCGCTGAAATCATGATAATAAAATTTATGGGGGATGGGAGACGCGGAGAGAAATTAATCATAGCTGGTTAGCTGGACTTGATAATTATTTGAATTTAATTTTTCATTTTCATTTTTAATTCTAATTTTTCATATTTAAAATTTGGGTAGCGATATCTTCTGTCACGGGAATTACTGACAAGCGATTTCCTTTCCTCAATAAAATTAGTTCATCTGAGTTAAACTTTTCTCTCAATATTGATAACGAAATTAAATGAGGGAAAGTCTCCACAAACTCAACTAAAACTGTCTGCCATCGTGGAGAATCTGGGGTTGATTTGGGGTCGTAATATTCACTCTTGGGGTCAAATTGAGTCGGATCAATAATATCTGTTTCGGCGACACGCATTAACCCAGCAATACCAGGAGGATTGGTATTTGAGTGATAGAAAAAGACTAAATCTCCTGGCTGCATTTGTCGCATAAAGTTACGCGCTTGGTAGTTGCGTACGCCATCCCAAACGGTTTTACCTTGTTTTTCAAGGTTGGTAATACTGTAAACATCGGGCTCTGACTTCATCAGCCAATAATTGCTTAAACAGACCATGTTGTAATTGGTGACTAGATGGGAATACTAAGATTAGCTAAAAAAGCTAAAAAATACTTTGACAAAATATTTACAAAAAATCAATGACAAACATCAATATTAGCGATACGACTGCTCATCCTCTCGCCAAATATTCTAACCATCTCGAATTTAACGGCTATCAGATACAAGAAGATGAGGAATTACTGATATGTCGTCATTCACGTAAACCAAATTTAATTGTTCGACATGTGGCGGATAGGGGTGTCTTAATCAGTACATTATATTCCTGTGAGCCAGAGGTTAAAAGAATTAATTTGTTGGAATATGTAAACCAACTTAATTCTGAATTGATATTCATCAAAGCATATATTAGTGAAGACGAGGAGGAGACAAACTTAATTATGGAAACATTTTTTGAAGGCGAATATAATCGCACGAATTTTTCAATTCTCCTGGATAATGTTGACTATGATATGGATATTTTTGAGCAAAACGAATTAACCAGGAAATATTTGCAGTAAATGCGATCGCAAACTCTAGTCAACTATCGCCAACTAATACTATAAATAGTCAGGAAAAAGGCTGATTTCATGGTAATGATTTCATCGCCTTTTTTCTTTAGTCTTTTTTCTTTAAATAATCATACCTACCTCTACAGAATGTGGAACTAAGGCTAATGCTTGCGCTACGACTTTTGCATCGGCTCCCGGACGACAAGAATATTCAGTAATATGCTGTTTCCAAGCACGAGTTCCGGGTTGTCCCGCAAATAATTGCAGCATATGACGGGTAATTTTATTCAATTTCAACCCCTTTTCAACCCATTTATCAATATAAGGAAACATCGCTTCAGCTGCTTGATGACGTGTGAGTGGTGCTATATTTTCACCGTAAAATTGTGAGTCGGCAACAGCAAAAAGATAGGGATTATCGTAAGCAGCACGCCCTACCATTACAGCATCCACAAATTGCAATTGTTCGCTGATTTGTTCGACAGTTTTTAATCCACCATTAATTTCAATAAATAAGTCCGGAAAATCAACTTTCAAACGATGTACATCAGCGTAACGCAAAGGTGGAATATCGCGATTTTCTTTCGGACTTAATCCTTTTAACCAAGCTTTACGAGCATGAACGTTAAATATTTTGCAGCCAGCTTCAGAAACTACACGGACAAAATTTAACATATCTTCGTAGCTATCATGCTCATCAATTCCAATTCTATGTTTGACACTAACAGGAATATTTGCAGTCGCAATCATTGCCGCCACGCAATCAGCTACTTTTTGTGGTTGTGCCATTAAACACGCCCCAAAATTACCATCCTGAACGCGATCGCTCGGACAACCTACATTCAAATTAATCTCGTCATAGCCCATTTCTGCGGCAATTCTGGTGCATTCTGCGAGTTCTTGGGGCTTGTCTCCTCCTACTTGCAGAACAAGCGGTTTTTCTTCGGGTGAGAAGCCTAAAAGACGCTCTCTGTCTCCATGCATTATTGCCGCAGTAGTCACCATCTCGGTATAAAGTAAAGTTCTGCGGGTAATTTGTCGCATAAAATATCGATAATGACGGTCTGTTCTATCCATCATTGGGGCGATACTTAAAGGATAGTAATTTGCTCTAGTTGAAGTTGGCGATTTTGTTGATTTTAATATAGTTATTTGGTTCATATTTATAGTCAGATTTAACTGTGAATGAGGATGAAAATTTACCAAGGTAATTTACTTCCATCCCATGAGAAAAAATGTCCTGTATCACTTGGTTCAAGTTGTTCAATGACTGTTAGTAATTGATTGACTGTACGTTCGACTGTAAACAATTTTTCTGGTGCGACATTTTTTTGAAATGGACGCGAAAGATTTGTATCAGTTGTGCCGGGATGTAATGTGACGACAATTGTTTTGGGGCAGGTTCTCGCATATTCAATCGACACATTTCGCATCAACATATTTAATGCAGTTTTGGACGCACGATAACCATACCAGCCACCAAGTTGATTATCAACAATACTACCAACTTTTGCTGAAATGCTGGCAAATACACTATTTTCTTTATGCTTGAAAAGTGGTTGTAAATGCTTTGCTAACAGTACGCTGGCAATACTATTAATTTGAAAGTAACGGGTTAAGTTGTCGAGATTAATTTGACGCAGACTTTTTTCTGGTTGCAGGTTCTCGTCATGCAATAATCCGGCACAATTAATCGCAAAATGTAACTTGTCGGTGTCTGCACGTATTTTCCCGACGCATTCAGCAATTTGTATCTCATCAATGATGTCAACTAAAATACAAGTCAATTTATGTGGATAAGCATCTACAAGCGCTAATAAACCAGATGCAGATTCCGGCTTGCGGTAAGTTGCATAGACCTTGTTAATTCTACTATCTGACAAGAGTTTTTCCACAAAGCCTAAACCAATACCTCGACTAGCACCAATCACCAGCGTATTGATAGGATGATTTTTACTTGCATTTGCGTCCAAAAATGACATTCTTCTGTTTCCTATGTCTATATTCAAAAATTCTAATGTATTATTTCCTATAAGAATTTAGGAGTTAGCCATGCTCAAAAATTTCATCACCAAGGATGTAAACAGTTCCTTCCTCTTTTACCTTTTACCCTATATCACCGGAAAACCCTTATGCAGCATCAAGAAGGAAATATAGTTACCAATGGTAGTATGTGTTTATACTACCAGTCTTGGCATCCAAATAATGCACCACGAGGAATTCTAGCCATAGTACATGGTTTGGGTGGGCATAGTGGTTTATACGGTAATATTGTTCATCAATTAATACCCAAAGATTTTGCAATTTACTCCGTTGATTTACGTGGACATGGAAAGTCATCTGGTCAACGGGGTTATATTAATTCTTGGGATGAATATCGTGATGATGTCAGTAATTTTCTCAAATTTATTGCTAGTCAAAATCCAGAGATTCCAATTTTTTTACTGGGTCATAGTTTAGGTGGTTTAATAGTTCTAGATTATGTATTGCATTCTGCTGGTGAAATAGAAAAGCAAGCCAAAATTAAAGGTCTAATTAATTTAACTCCGGCATTAGGTGAACCTGGAGTTCCACTCATCAAGCTGTTATTGGGGAAACTTTTATCACGTATTTATCCCCGTTTTTCCCTCAATACAGGCATAGATTTAAGCCTAGCGTCTCGTGATCCAGAAGTTGTCAAGGTTTATGCTCAAGACCCATTAAGACATACTATGGGAACTGCACGTTTATCTACAGAATTTTTTCGCACTCTGGCTTGGGTAAAAGAACATGCTAGTGAGTTAGATGTACCATTTTTGATGGTGATTGCTGGGGGAGATAAGGTGACTTTTCCAGAAGATAGTCGCGCGTTTTTTCAACAGCTAAATTTGTCAGATAAAGAATTACAAGAATATCCAGAAAGTTATCATTGCATCCAAGATGATTTAAATTATAAAGAGGTCTTAGACAATTTAGCAGATTGGTTAGAAAGACATATCTAAATATACATATCTAATACACATATCTAAGATATACATATCCAAATACACATATCCCAAATACATACCACATGAATACACAAGACATAATAGCAATTAAAGCTGCTAATGAAAGCGTTGTCATATGCGATCGCACTCACTGGGGACGGATTAAAATATCTGGTGATGATCGACTCCGTTTTCTCCATAACCAAAGTACGAATGATTTTCAAAGTCTTAAACCCGGACAGGGTTGTGATACTGTTTTTGTCACTTCCACAGCCAGAACTATTGACTTGGCAACAGCCTACGTCCGCGATGATGCCGTAATTCTCGTCGTCTCCCCAAATCGTCGCGAATATCTGATGCAATGGCTGGATAAATACATTTTTTTTGCTGACAAAGTAGAACTTGCAGATATTACAAAATATACTTGTACATTTAGTCTCATTGGTCCTAAAAGCCACGAAATTATCGAAAAATTAACCGCAGGCGAATTAATTGCCCAACCTCAAAATAGTCATAAAGTATACTCCATCTCTGGAGAGAAAGGGGTTGCAGAAGGAGTTCGCATCGCTGTTGGTAGTGGTTTGGCATCTCCTGGCTACACCTTAATTTTTCCAGTCACCGATAGAGAAATAGTCTGGAATAAACTGTTAGAAATGGGGGCGCTGGAAATGACTCAAACAGCTTGGGAAAGTCTACGGGTAACTCAAGGTCGTCCCATCCCTGAACAGGAATTAACTGATGATTATAATCCCCTGGAAGTTGGTTTATGGCAAACTGTTTCCTTTAATAAAGGTTGTTACATCGGACAAGAAACAATTGCTAGATTAAACACATATAAAGGGGTGAAAACATATCTTTGGGGAATTAAATTAAATTCATTAGTCGAACCTGGAAATATGATTAATTCCGGTGAAGAAAAAGTCGGTGTTTTGACTAGTATTACGGAAACTCCCGATGGATATTTTGGACTAGGTTATATTCGTAGCAAGGCTGGTGGTGCTGGTTTAAAAGTAACAGTTGGTGATAGTGAAGGGGAAGTTGTGGAAATACCATTTGTTTCCCATGATTATCCAGAACTTTAATTGGGGAATATTGGGGAATATTGGGGAATAATGTTAATAGCTAGACATCAATTATTTGGTGCCAAACAATCTATCTCCAGCGTCACCTAAGCCTGGTATGATATAGCCCAATTCATCAAGTTTGTCATCGATCGCAGCTGTGTATACGGAAATGTCGGGATGTACGGAACAGAAATGCTCTAACCCTTCTGGCGCTGCCAATAAACAAACAAATTTAATCGATTGGGGATTAGTAGATTTGAGTCGTTCCACAGCTGCGATCGCCGAATTTCCAGTTGCCAGCATGGGGTCTACTAGTAGAATATCGCGTTTGTCGATATCATGGGGAACTTTAAAATAGTATTCTACAGGAATTAAGCTTTTGGGGTCGCGATATAAGCCAATATGTCCGACTCGTGCGGAAGGAATTAACTCTAACATCCCATCTAAAATACCTTGTCCGGCACGTTGAATAGCTACTATAACTAATTTTTTATCAGGTGCCAGTACGGGGGCTTGCATGGCGGCAATAGGTGTCTGAATTAGTTCTGTTTTTAATGGTAAATCTCGTGTGACTTCGTATGCTAAAAGTAAGCTAATTTCTTTGAGTAAGGTGCGAAATTTTGCAGTGCTGGTTTCATTTTTTCGCATTAATGTTAATTTATGTTGGATTAATGGATGCTCAATTACTGTTACTTGATTGCTCATATTAATTAAATGTTTGAATATTCGCTATGGGGTAAGTACATGTTTATAATTAAGCATGTAAAAATAAGTAGTATAAGCGTCTCGCTTGCTATTTCCCAAAGGTGGGCTTTCCGGCTCCGGATTTTTCCGTGAAGAACATCTCCCCGGAAACTCCTCTCCACACTACTTGTTCAATTTATTTTTACACGAATACAATTAATTACTAATTATTAATCAACTATTAATAACTCTCACCTAAAATACTGTACCATCACTTTCTATTTGTAATGGAGAAAACCCGCCATTTCGTAATTCTGCGGCGATTTTTCTACCTGCTGTCCAGGTGCCTCCTTGGAGAATTTTAACTAATGGCAGTTCTGTGTCACCCATTTTTAGCTTTTGGCGAATATTTTTGGCAATTTCATCTAAGAGAATAACTGTGAGGGCACGCCATTCGACAATCATTTCCGATGCGATAGAGTGAGTTTGATGAAGAATATGGGGATGCTTGGGACGAATCAATCCTAAATCTAGACATAAACCTCCGTTACGGTATTCAGGTAGTCCAGTTAATTCATCTAAATTTGTAATTTCTAATCCTAATTCTTCTAGAGGTTCGAGAAGAGAATAGGTGAGCCATTGGGATAATTTATGAAATGGGACAAAGCCATCTTTTTCTACTTCCTGAATATGGGAATGAAACCACACATCTCCCAGGTTAACATTCGCTATTTTCAGCCTGCCTGACCAAATTTCACTAAAATTAGATAATACTGATTCTAAAACCGTTGCTGCGGCGATTTGATGATTACTAGTTTGGTTAATTAAATATTTAACTAGATTACCTGGACGAAGGTTGTTTTTACCTGATTTATCCAAATCACCAAAATCAGCAAATAATTGTGGGGATGCGGCGACAACTTCACCTAATTTTTGTAGTAATTTTAATCTGCCATCGATACCAACGAGGGGATTTTCGGTTGTGACTTGGAAGCCGTTACTCAATTCTGTGTGAGTGAGATTTTGTAATTTTTCAGCATCGACACGTAAAGGTTGATTTTTGTCGTTGGAAAATGCGCCTGCACAAAACATGCGGAAACTAGCAACAGCCAAACCTTCAGAACGTTTAAAACCTAAATTCGTATCTTGTTCGTGGTAGTACCAATTATTTCCAGCACCAGCATCCAGCAACACACTAATGATTGCTAAATCGTATTTAGCTATGGCTTTCGCTTCTGCTGACAATCCTGCGAGTTGTTCATTTAGTTGTGCTAGACGAGGTATGCCCCCAACTTCAAAATGTCGCCAACGACTATGGAAAGGAATCTGCAAATCTGGGTAATCCGAACGTATCACCTCAATCACATAGTCGGCAACATGTTCTATTTGTGTCAAATCACAATCGAAATAACGCGACTTCCCAGCGATCGCATACTCAAACAATAACCGACATCGCGCCCGAATTGCTAGAGGCGATCGTAAATAAGCAACTAATTTCGCAGTTGCTTCACCTGTTGGGTTGACTGCAATTCCCATTTCCATTGTTAACTACTCCCGTATCGATGACACCCACAAAAGTTAGAAACTAGAAGTTCTATCGTGTTCGGCTAATCACTGACAATTGAAATTTCTCCGCGTCCCCGCGTCTCTAAGTCTCCGTGTCAGTCTTAATCATAAGTATTCAGCCGGACATGATAATATTCATTCCCCCTAATCCACTAATTCCCTACCTTTAATTTCCGACAAACCCGTATCATCTAATACCTCACCCTCTGTATAATAACCTGCGGCTTTCTTTGCTTCGATTTCCACCCGGGCATCTTGAGGAATCAAATCTTCAGGAATTGCAATCCGTTCCCCAATTTCGATTCCCGATTCCGTAATTGCATTGAACTTCATATTACTCATTGATACCATGCGATCGATTCGCGTCACACCTAACCAATGTAATACATCGGGCATGAGTTCTTGGAAGCGCATATCCTGTACCCCAGCAACGCACTCAGTCCGCGCAAAATATGCATTGGCGGTATCTCCACCTTCCTGACGTTTGCGAGCGTTGTACACTAAGAACTTGGTGACTTCCCCCAGGGCACGCCCCTCCTTACGGCAGTAAATAATAATACCAACACCACCTTCCTGAGCCGTTTGCACGCAGACTTCGATTCCATGAACTAAATAGGGGCGACAGGTGCAAATATCGGAGCCAAAGACATCAGAACCGTTACATTCATCGTGGACACGTACCGCCACAGGCTTACTAGGGTCGGTAATTGCGGAGACATCGCCAATAATATATACAGTTACACCCCCAATAGGAGGTAAGAACACCTCTAAATCGGAACGAGTAACTAACTCTGGGAACATTCCCCCAGTTTGCTCAAACAAGGCACGGCGTAAGTCACCCTCGGAGATATTAAAGCGTTTGGCGACCCCTGGTAAATACCACACGGGTTCGATCGCAGCTTTGGTGACAACTAAATCACCACCTGGTTTCATGATTTTCCCGTCGATTTGCAAGCGTCCCTTGGCTGCGGCTTCTTGCAGTTCGGGCATATTAATATGTGCTTGGGTAACGGCGATCGTCGGGCGAATATCATAACCCTGCTCATAGTATGATGGGAAAGCTTCGCCAATAATCGCCCCAAAAGGGTCAAGAGAAACAATTTTCTCGGCATCAAACCAACTTGGATGAGGTCCAATACGGGCAACAGGTGATGTGTTGGTCAAATCCGCTCGATGGTCAGATTGCAGCGCCCCACTTGCTACCGCCAGCGCTCGATAAATAGCATAACTTCCAGAATGAGTACCAATTACATTCCGGTGCGTCTGCTTAGTTAGTGTAGCAATAATGGGTCCCCTTTCCATTGGGTCAGCTGCCCCCCATTTGATCGGAACAGGTTTAGGTCCAAAACTACTGGGATGTGAAGTAAGAACAATATGCCTGGAAACGTTTTTTTGTTTTGGCATTGTCATGAGCTTAGTTATTTTTTGATTGTTTATTTAAGTTAATTGGGATTTATCAACTATCAATAGTTTATTCGCGTTTTTGTCAAGACAGTAGTATGCCAGACCAATCATTGATAATTAATCGGGGAACTATTCAGAATGATTATTTATGACTCTATCGGTCAATGCGATCGCAAGATCGTATTATAGAACACAGAAAAACCACGTACTAGACTTTGCAATTCTGAGGAGAAAATTTAAGAGTAAGTAAACAAGGGTTTTATTACGGATTTTTGTGCGAAATTGAATTATAAGTGTACTATAGCGATTGTCAAATTCATGGATTCTTTATTTATCAATTCGTTACTTGAAGATTTGAAAAATCCCGATGAATCTGTTCGCGACCAGGCGACTCGCAAGCTATGGCGAATTTGGTTCCAGCAAAAAGGAGTTAAAGGTTTGGAAATGATTGATCGCAGCCAAAAGCTGCTAGATGCAGGAAAAGTTGCGGAAGCCGAAGCCGCACTGACTAAATTACTGCGTGAACAGCCCGATTTTGCTGAAGCTTGGAATCGTAGAGCATTTCTTTATTACACGACTGGCAATTATCAAAAATCGTTAATTGACTGTCAAAAAGTAGTGGCTTTAAACCCCGTACATTTTGGCGCACTTCATGGTATGGGTTTGTGTTATGCTGCCACTGGTGAGTATGAAAAAGCAATCAAATCATTCCGTCGAGCATTAGAAATTCAACCTTTTTCTCTGGTAAATCAAAAATTGATTTTAGAATGTACGATGCGCTTGAGTTAGGGCTAAAATTCAGAACCTCCACGGGTATAAATAAAAAGTATGTAACAAGTATGTCACAGCAATTAATAGTATCAAGCACCGATATTTTCTTCAGTATGGTTCGGTGTTTTTAACAAGCAGCTATGATTGCAGCTTGTGGGCAACAAAATCAATCTTCAGAGCCAGTATCGGGAAAAAATTTAGATAAAAACCTTTGGAACGAATTGGCTCGCGTCAGCCCAACATGGGGAATTTTATGAAGCTGTAACTACAGGCATCTACCAAGACTATAATTATCTACCTAAAGTAAATGGATTGAATGCAATTGATTTCCCTATGCAGTCAATACGTTGCGCTCCGCTTCTAAGTAAGCAGCATGAAAGCGTCATTAAAAATGAAAATTAATGATTCTTTTATTCATAACTCTGCCAAAATATTAGGTATTATCGGCAGCACAGCAGGGGCAAAATTATAGTGAATACACCAAAAAGATTTAACATCGAGGCTTTAGTCTCCTCGCTCGCAGACATCGAAATTATTACTGATATATCTCAAGTTAGCAAATTATCCCAAGACTACCATACCTTCAGCCCCATCCTCACCGCCAAATTAGCAGGTAAAGTTGGAGATATTGTCATTCGTCCAGCGAATCAAAGCGAAGTATTAAAAGTAGCAGCAGCCTGTGCTAAGTACAAAATACCCATCACTTCGCGAGGTTCAGGTACAGGCAATTATGGGCAATGTGTGCCTCTGTATGGTGGCGTAATTTTAGACATGAGCAAAATGCACAATATCTGCTGGGTAAAACCAGGAATTGCCAGAGTTGAAGCCGGAGTGAAACTTGCTGCACTCGACAAAAAAGCCCATGAGATTGGCTGGGAAATGCGAATGGCTCCTTCTACTTACCGTACAGCATCAATAGGTGGATTTATAGCTGGAGGTAGTGGGGGAATCGGTTCGATTAATTATGGGTTAATGGGAGAAAGGGGAAATCTCATCGCGTTGCAAATTGTCACCCTCGAAGATGAACCCCGTATTATCGAATTACGGGGAGACGAAGTGCAAAAAGCTAACCACGCATGGGGTATTAATGGCATTATTACAGAAATAGAAATTCCCCTCGCACCTGCATATCCTTGGGCTGAACTCATTGTCACTTTTGATGAGTTTATGCAAGCGGCAAAATTTGGGCAAGCATTGGCTTTATCTGATGGCATGATTAAAAAAGAAATTGGTGTTTTTGCCCAGCCAATTCCCCAATATTTTACTGGTTTACGCCAATACATTCCTGAAGATAAACACGCTGCATTATTAATTATTGCAGAACCGAGTTTAGAATTTTTGCCGAACTTAATCCAGGAATATCAAGGACAAATTACATATCAGAAATCAGCCCAGGAAGCTTTAAAAGGTAGCCATTTAGCAGAATATACTTGGAATCATACAACTTTACATGCGAGAACTGTAGACTCTTCTATCACCTATCTACAAAGTATATTTCCTACTGATAATCTGCAAACAATTGAGCATATGTATCATCATTTTGGTGATGAAGTGATGATGCATTTGGAGTTTATTCGTGCTGGTGGTAAAATTGCGAATCCGGCATTACAGTTAGTCAGATATACTTCTGAGGAGCGTCTAAATGAAATTATTCGCTATCACGAAGAGAAGGGGGTATTTATTGCTAATCCTCATAGTTACTTCATTGAAGACGGTTGGAAGCGAGTTATTGCTCCAGAACATTTAAAATTTAAAGAAATGGTAGACCCTTATGGTTTAATGAATCCAGGGAAAAGTAAGTTTTTATCTGTAGCTTTTGCTGAAGGGTAGATTAACTATAATTTAATTGAAAAAAATAAGAAAAAATCAAAAATTCCCATTTTATATCTTGCAAATTATATCTTGCAAATCTTTAGATATTTTGGTGTTTGAATCAAATATTGCGTTGTATCGATGGCATTTACCAATATTATTTATTGATTATGTATTGAATTAAGCAAAGCTTATATCTAAAATAATGACAAAATATAATCAAATTGAACTGGGCTAATAAATAATAACAAATCATTCAATTTTATTCAGTAAATAAAAACAATAATCAGCTATTATTTATTAGCGATTTATCAAACTATTTAATCATTAACAACGCTCATCAAATCGTGTATAGAAACCACCGTATTTAATCCAGTATTGTTTTAACGTGTGATGAGGAGTATGTAAACTAGCTTTTGCTTGATACAAAATCACTTTACGGTTTGCCCCCATCCAAATTTTATTAATCGGTTCAACCGATATTAAAGTACCTCCTAAAGATTTGACACATTCAGCGAATCGCTCAATTGTTGTATATTCAACTGTTTCCAGAATAAAGAAATGACCAGAACAAATTAAATGCCGGGTACGAATCCAACAGCGCATCTTTTTTTCAGCCTGTGGAGGTAGCATTTTGATTTGACTAGATGTAATTTCATCAGATGTAATTTCATCAGATTTAATTTCATCGGATTTGATTTCATCGGATTTGATTTCATCAGATTTGATTTCATCAGATGGAATTTCATGAGATTTAATTTCATCAGATTTAATTTCATGAGATTTAATTTCATGAGATTTAATTTCATCAGATTTAATTTCATGAGATTTAATTTCATCAGATGGAATTTCATGAAATACAATTTCATTTGATTTAACTTGGATTAACATAGTGTTTCACCCACATTACTTACAGATATTTCGTCCGCAAAGCTTTGTTTCTTTTCAAAAAATAAAGGTTCAGCAGTCGAACAGTAAACCTGTTCGTGAGTTTCGATATCCATGCCTTTACTAAGGCTACTCCAAGTATTTTCAGTCAATTGCAATTCACTGACGAAATGTGTCTGACAACCATTACGGGGAATTAGACAGGAATAAAAACCAATTCCTGAAGAAAATTCAAATGGTAATAGACGAGAAAAGATATGGATGTGAGCATATTGTGTGGGATTTACAAATGCTTGCTTTTGATTGCTACAATCTCCAGCCATCCATTGTGTGAGGACAATTAAATCACTAGTGTTTGTGTTTGTTCCATGATTATTGAACGATATAGTCATGTTATCCCTTTAGAGGAGAAAGCAAAAAATATGTTCTTCCTATAATGTTTTAGCCTAAATAGAGGTAGAAGTCAGGGGTGAGAATTAATGCTTCTTAATATTCAATAATTGCGAATAACCGTAAAAAGTTATTTTCTTGTAGATAATCTATCTTTTTTGAACTTACTACTCAAAAATAACGGAGTAAATGCACTTATTCATCGGAAATTCTGGATTGTAAATTTTGGATTCTCAACTATTCAAAATTCTCAGATGAGAGAGCATTAAATATGAGAAGGAGAGCGAATTTATGATGCCAAAGAAGCTAAAGCAAGGTGATGTCAACTATTTTGCGATCGCCATCTTCCAAATGAAAGTTCAAAGAATTCGGTAATATTCATTACAAAACTGTTTTGAAACAGTAGCTTAAAATTCTACAATCCTGTGTTTTTGAATTTATATTTGCTCAGACTAAATCTATTCGTCAGATTTAAGTATTTTGTTTTCCCAATCTATAGATTTTACTTGTTTGACTCGGAAATGAATATTTCGCTCGAACTCATGCCCATATTTAACTTAGTCTCAGAAGCTGAAAATAAAAGTTATAACGGAACTGTTCGAGCAAACCAAATCAAATCGAGTAATACAATTAACTGCGAGTTTTTTTGGCACGTTTACTCGTTTTTGGTAGTTTCTCACTCAATTTTTTTGCCAAACTTTGAGAACTCTTGTTTTGGGCTTCTGCTTTTTTCGCTTCTGGCTTCTTCGCTTCTGTTTTCTCTATTTCTGGTTGTGCTGTCTGTACTGTCGCCACTTCCTCTGTTGTTGGGACTTCAGAACTTGATTCTGAGTGGGAAACTTCAACTTCTAAAAGTTGTGAATGTACTGGGGTTTCTACCTTTGGATTTATTTCTGTAACTTCCAATGAAGGCATGATGACATTGACTATTTTTCCCCCTGTCCTGGCAATACGTTGCATAGTTTGAGACAACCGATTTAAAGGAACTTTAAGCGTGTAGCTGCTATTTCGCGCCTGTTTGTGTGAAGCACCCGTCACTTCCACCAACACTGTACGACTGTTGTAGTCACTTGCTATACCGTACATCTAAATTGCCTCCCAAGGAATAATTACTGTCATTAATATTACGTACTCTGACTGAGCGATCGCAGAAAAATTTGACATAGCACAGCAGTTGTCCCGTCAATTAGAATCTTGGCTGAATTTCTTGATTCTAATTTCATGAAGATTTGATTTGTACGTAATATGATTCTATTTGCGCGTAACAGTATAAGCTGCTT
Source organism: Calothrix sp. UHCC 0171 (assembly GCF_034931845.1). Classification (NCBI taxonomy): domain Bacteria; kingdom Bacillati; phylum Cyanobacteriota; class Cyanophyceae; order Nostocales; family Calotrichaceae; genus Calothrix; species Calothrix sp. UHCC 0171. Next base: position 23,886 of record NZ_JAYGHN010000006.1, on the reverse strand, counting down.
ATTTGACTAGTCATTGAATTGTGAAGCAAATGTTCACAATCTCGTTAACAATCAAATTAATACTCAATTTTGTCAGCAGTTAACTCAACGCAAAACATTAATTAATTTCAGCAACGCTGATAATTTTCCTCCTAATACGCTGAATATTTTGGATTTGTTGCCCTCTTTGCTGGTAAGTACATGGTGAAAATTAAAACTAATCAAGAGGGGGCATACTAAATTACTCTTGGGGTTTGATATTTAATTAAACCTAGCTACTTAACTAACATTGTACTCAATATCTCCCAAGCGATCGCGTATTTGTCTATCACAGAAATTTGTGATTTTAATGACAATGTGCTAGTTACTTTTGTCAATTTAAAAATCAACTGATTAAAAGTGATATTTAAGCTTGTTACTTAGTTAAGTGTGGGCAACTAGTGGTTAATAAATATTTTAGATATTGGGTATTAATTACTAGTTTTATGTGCTTCACTAGTATTACCAATTACCCACTCGCTACTTGATGTTTTCAATCTCCGTAATATTGAATTACGACTTGAACATCATTCTGCCATTACCCAGTAATTTCTGATTTGTATCTCTTTTTGGAGCAACCTGGTGACAAGTCCAACAGCAGCTGCATCCTCAATATTTCATCAATATTTCCTCAAATAAAGCAACTCCTAATCGTGATACTGAAGCAAAAGCCATTGAAGAATCTTTCCCAATTAACAAAAATATTACCTGAGAAAGTTTATGGATAGATGTTAAGATAAATTAAAAAAAATAACAAAGAGTTAATTGTCCGTAATATCTGCGAAAACCAAAAAACCCACAAGCTCGGTCGTTGTGATTTTTTGCTTGTTTACCATCTCCATATTATTAATTCTCGTATGCTTCTGGAGAGATATTTATTACAAATTGTGAATATTAATTTATGTTATGGGAAGTTGTGAAGTGTTCAAAGAGACGCGGAGATGGGGAGATGGGGAGATGGGGAGATGGGGAGATGGG
>NZ_JAYGHN010000006.1:0-22828 GCF_034931845.1 Calothrix sp. UHCC 0171 | reverse complement strand
GGGAGAGAAGGGGAGACACAAATAAAATTTTCTATTTTTCTATATATCTCTTTGTCACCACGTCACCGCGTCCCCGTGTCACCGCGTCCCCCTATCTTCATCTGTGTCTTTTTCTAATTGTTAATACATGCCGATTTGCGGAAGTAAGCCCAATTGTGGCAGCAAGTATAATGAGGCAATTAGTACAACCGTAGAAGCGAGAATCCACAAAACCACATCTCGGTCAGAACTGCGTAAAAAGCTCTGTAAAGTCAAAGGTGGTCTGTTGCCCAGAATGGATTTTGGTAATTTATCGCGGTAATCTTCACCATAGCGAGCAATTCTGGCAAAAGGTAAGCTTCCTTGAGTTTGCTTGGGTAAAATTCGTCGCCGTTGATAGGGGACTATGTCTAAATTGAAGTTATCCAAATATTCTTGAGTGTTGAGTAATTCATCAATCAAGCCTTTTAGACCTTTGGTTGCTAAAACAATCGACCAAGCGAGGGTTTCACGATCGCTATAAACTGGACGACCTAAAAGGCGCTGAATGCAGATTTCGACAAAGCGATAGTTATTGTTACTGTCGTAATTTAGTCGTCGAAATGAATCAGAAGTTGCTAATCCGCGAATAAAATCCCTGACAGTAATTTGACCAGCTTTTAGTTGTGATTCTAAATAAGGCTGGCGATTACTCGCTAACATTTGCTGTTCGTGGAAAACTTGATAATAAGCTGCCCAAATCAATTCATCAATGTTGCCTGAGTTAGGTATATTTTCCGTTGTGTAGATTCTCGGTTGTTCTTCCCCTGGAACTTCAAATCCTTTAACACGCTGATTTTGAGAGGAGGGTGAATAGGTTAATAGAGGAAGTGCCATCGTAAAATTCTATTTTTTAAAAACATCGATATCACTCTATCAAATTCAATCTTGACATAAATATTAGGATGAGCCGAATATCATTTTTTTGCTTATATTTACGATTAGACCTATAGTAATTTATTGAAATTTTATTACGAATAATATGCTTTTGTATGATTAATTAATTTACGGCTATTAATAAATAGCTTGAAAGTGGGGAATAAACAGCAATCAAGCTATTGTTTATGTTTAAAATGAGAATTTGTCTTAATCAAACTTTAGGTATTTTGTTTGTTAAGATTTATGATTTATGAAGATTTATTCGGATTTTTGTTCGACTCCGAACCCGACTAACACAACTTCTTCGAGGGATTTTCCTTCGGGGGGACGGCGATAGGTAAGAATTTTCCGGATGCGTAACTTGGGGTTAATCATCGTAATTGAATCCACTGCAACTACACGGGTATAGTTAGTAGTCATCAACAGTTCGGATTTGCTGGTATCGAAGTGGAAATCTGCAATGATGGGGCGTTCTTCCTCATAAGCCCGATCGCGTAGATATTTTCCTTGTAAAATAGTTGAGTCTGTCGATTCCGTGACAAATAGCATATTCAACTGTTGAGAAACTTTTTCGTCTTTTTCCGACACCGTTTGAAATTCTAAATGGTATCCCGGTAAAATATCGATGTCGTTGGGAATATCAAAATTGTTATCTTGAAGAACCTTGATTTTGAGGTCATTTGTAATTGCTTCAACAGTAAACTCTGTGTGCGATCGCTCTACTTCCTGTTGTGTGAGATAATGGTATGTGCGTTCGGTAGTCCAAGTCCCGACACAGTAATCAAAAAATTGTTGAAATTCTGAGATAGACATAGTTAGATGCTATTTGATGGTTGAGTTAATTATTTATTGGTGAATTACTAATTCCTGGTAAATTCTGCCATTTTTGTGATTAAATGGTCAAAATAAGGTGCGATCGCTTCTTGTTCGCTTGACTCACATCGTTTCAAACTGGCTGTTTTAATTCCTTTCAATCCAACTATCATGGCATCTAAAGGTACTTGTAATTCTGTATATAACAATTTCATGTAATGTAATCCTTCAGAACTGGTGTATTGCGAATGTTGTCCCGCAATTCCATAAGTAATGCAGCGTAAAAAGTGCCAAAAATCACGCCAGCAAGCTGCGGCTCGCTCGCTGGGATAAAGTCCACCTCCGGGACTGGTAATGTCGGGAAACTTGATTAATACTTGTTCGCGAGCTTCATCAACAATTTCTGTGACGCGATCACGCAAATTTCTGACTACGGGTATATATTGAGAGTTATTTGGAGCGAGTGCTTGAATTTGCTCTAATTCTGCATCTGTAAGATATTTACCTGCATCATCTGCCGCTTGGAAAATTTCTATTGCTGTGGATGGATGCGAAGTTTCCCATTTAGCAAAACTGACTATTCGAGATTTAGTAATTAGTTCTTTGACTTTTTCAGTTAATGGCATGGCTTGTTGATGAAAAAATTGGGAATTGGGAATTGGGAATTGGAATATAATCTCAATTTTTAATTGTGACAAATGCGATCGCTCTGACTCGGAAACTGTAAAATAAAGCAATAATCAATATCTGCCTTGTGTTGTATGCAATTCGACTCAATCGAGTTGATTGGAGTTTTAGGTATCTCTAGAAACCGGGTTTCTCTCAAAATCAACATGACTATTTCCGAGGCAACAGCAATAGAAACCGGGTTTCTCCCATTAAGTGGTAGTGCAAAATTAATCATACATTCCGAAAACTTCAAGCTCCTGTCATTGCGAGGAACGTAGACGAAGACTTCCCGCAGGGTAGCAATCGCAGTATATATTTAATTTTGCTTAACTACTTACCAAATACTTGATGTAGCGGAGAATATTTGGTTATTTCAGATTTTCGCGTTGGGGGAGAAATCGGGTTTTTGGGACTGCCATACTGATTGCGGTTTTTGCGTCAGGGGAAAACCTGATTTCTTAGGAATTTGCGATGCGTTCACAATCTGGATGTGGTTCAAATAAATTAATTGAGCCGGACAAGTCTTCGGTTTTTCAACCTACCAAGCTATCCGACTCGGTTTGATATTCGGATAGAGTCACCTCTATCACCGGGAAAGGTCTGGACTCCCTTGTGTACGCTCGATAAATTCCCATTTACCAACTCTGACTTTTGGGAGTGCTCACGCAAGAACCACAACCACACGAAAACCAACATTATTGTACCGACCTGCACGCGTACCAAAGTAGCGAAGAGCATAACGACATATCCAAGGATCGATGGTCCAAGAGCCACCACGCAGAAGCTTATTATCATTATTATCAATCCAAGCACTACCATCACTAGGTGCGCCATTGTAATTTTCATGCCAAGAATCTTGACACCACTCCCACACATTGCCATGCATATCATATAAACCAAAGGCATTGGGTGGAAAACTGCCTACAGGGGTTGTTTCTTGGCGATGTTCACCCTTTGGTGCTTGACCATAATTACCTCGATAGATTGTACCCTCATAATCCCAATCAGTCCCTCGATAATTTGCTAAGTCTGTCGTAATCGTTTCACCAAAATAGAAGGGTGTGGTGGTTCCAGCACGACAAGCATATTCCCATTCTGCCTCGCTAGGTAATCTGTAGGTGTGTCCTGTTTTCTGGCTTAACTTTTGACAAAATGTGATTGCATAATCCCAACTAACTTGTTCTACGGGTCGTTTCTCACCTTTAAAATAGGAAGGATTATTTTGATTGCCGATAATTTTCTGAAAGAAATTACCACTCATAACAGCTTGATATTGCGCTTGGGTAACTTGATATTTCCCCATGAAGAAACTGGGAACTGTAACTTGATGCTGTGGACTTTCCCTTTCCCTGTCAAATCTTCCCGTTTCCGTCTCTGGAGAACCCATCGTAAAAGTTCCTCCTGGTATCTGCACCATTTCCAAGGTGACACCATTCCCCAAGTCTTCAACTAAATATTTTGCTTGCTTTTGTTCCGGCTTTCTCACCTTCCCTCTATCATCAACAGTGACGGTTTGAAATTGAAATATTTGTAGGGGTAAGGGTGGTGAAATAATCGTGGGAGCAATAGGTTGATTTAGTGGTTGGTTTATTGGTTGATTTAGTGGTTGGTTTATTGGTTGGTTTATTGGCTGATTCAGTAGCTGTATTGCTTGTAAAGCTTCTGCGGCATTTTGGTAACGCTGACTCACACGACGGTTTACCATCCTCGTCAACACTTCCGCAAACCTGATATTAATATTCACCTTATCTTGCCAAATCACTTCCCCATCTTCATCGTCATCCAACAAATGGGGTGGTATTCCCGTTAATGCTTGGACACCAAGCATTCCCACAGCGTAGATATCGCTGGCTAATTTGGGTTTACCATTGAATTGTTCCAATGGCATAAAACCAGGTGTCCCAACTCCCATTGTCAAACTCGTTTGCCCAGAGTTTTTAAACATTATTTGTTTGACTGCACCAAAGTCAATTAATATCACTTTGCCGTCAACATGACGACGCATAATATTTTTGGGATTAATATCGCGGTGGATAATATTTTGTTGGTGGACAATTACCAATACTTCTAAAATTTCTTCTAAAAGCTGAGTCACTGCAACTTCAGGAATGTTTTTCCCTGGAGTGATGATTTTTGTTAAATCTACCCCGTCAATAAAATCTTGAACTAGATAAAACTCTTTCCCTACTTGAAAATATTCCGATAAATTGGGAATTTGCGGGTGTAATTTACCCAAATTGTAGAGGGTTGCTGCTTCCTGCTCGAAGGAATTTTTCACCCAATCTAATTGTGCATCCGTGAGATTATGAGTCTTGAGACGTTTAACAACACACTTCGGCTTAGGATTGATGGGAATACCCAAATCCTCCGCTAAATAGGTTTCACCAAATCCACCCTGCCCAAGAAGTGAGATAATTTTATAGCGATCGCGTAGAGTTTCACCTACCCGCATTGGAATTTACCTAAGCCATAGCAATTGAATTTATTCTCACAAATTTGTAAGCATAGAACAAGTTAGGGATTTTAGTAATTTTGTACGTTCCCTGTTGCAAGGTTTTGATTTCGTAGGAATACTCATTGAGGCTGCAAGAAAAAATACTAATTACCCTCATTTGTCAAGCTGCTTTGGCTGGTTGTCTCCCTAATCCTTTCCCGCTTTGCTGGTTTCAGTTGCGACATGCATCCAAAATCAACACCACATTATCCGCACCACAGCGTCGTAAACGTTCGGTGACAAAATTAATCTGTATTTCGTGTCTTCTCAACATGACTATTTCCGAGGCAAAAGCAATAGAAACCCGGTTTCTCCTATCACCGAATGTTTGATGTAGCCGAGAATATTAGCTTATTTCAGATTTTCTGGTTGAGGGAGAAATCAGGTTTTTGGGATTACCATACTGATTGGGGCTTTTGCGTCAGGGAAAAACCCGACTTCTAGGGATAGCTTGGTAAGATCGCCTGCAAGTTTCGCCAGATTAGATTACCTTAATTTTAAGTAAAGCAATGCTTGATCCTGTTTGGTAAGAGACAGCTACAGATGTTGAAACAAGTAAAACCACGCCCGAAAGCCACTTGGACGAACAAAATCTCGGAAGTTCCGCAAGCTGCTTGGGATGCTTTAGCAATACCATTAAAAACACCATTTTTAGAATGGGAGTGGTTGCATAATTTAGAGATTTCTGGTAGTGCAACTGCACGTAATGGTTGGTTGCCGAATCATTTGACAATTTGGCGAGACAAAACTCTGATTGCGGCGGCGGCGATGTATCTAAAGGGACATAGCCAAGGGGAGTTTGTGTTTGACCATCAATGGGCTGATTTAGCCCAACGCATGGGGATTGAGTATTATCCGAAATTGTTGGGAATGACACCTTTTACCCCTGCTGAGGGGTATCGATTTTTAATTGCACCCAATGAGGATGAAGATGAAATTACGGCAATTATGGTGCATGAAATCGATAGTTTTTGCAAAAATCACCAAATTCCTACTTGTAATTTTTTATATGTTGATCCAGAATGGCAACCTGTGATTGCAAAGCATGGTTTTACTGGTTGGTTGCACCACAGCTATATTTGGCAAAATCTGGGATTTAATAATTTTGACGATTATTTAGGGTTATTTAATGCTAATCAACGTCGTAATATTAAACGCGAACGCAAAGCTGTGGAAAAAGTAGGTTTGCGTTTACAAGCTTTAACAGGGGATGAGATTCAGCACTCATTATTACCCTTAATGTATGACTTTTATGCTGACACCTGCGATAAATTTGGCTGGTGGGGTAGCAAGTATTTAACAAAGCGATTTTTTGAATTATTGCATAGTAATTATCGCGATCGCGTCCTTCTGATGGCAGCATATAGCGAACAAGATAACCATCAACCCATAGGTATGTCTTTTTGTCTATATAAAGGCGATCGATTATATGGGCGATATTGGGGTAGTTTTCAAGACATTGATTGTCTACATTTTGATGCTTGTTATTATTCACCAATTGAATGGGCGATAAATAACGGCATTCAATTATTTGATCCCGGTGCTGGAGGTCGTCACAAAAAGCGTCGAGGTTTCCCGGCAATGCCAAACTATAGTTTACATCGCTTTTACAATCAGCGTTTACAGCAAATTTTGCTTCCCTACATCAGCGAAGTTAATCTTCACGAACAGCGCGAAATCGAGGCAATTAATGCAGAGCTACCGTTTAAGCAGTAGGGTAAAAGTTTAAGGAAAGATGGCAATGCGGGAATGGAGGATTAAAAAGACTGAAAATTGTCACCTCATTCCCCCATTTTCCTAGTCAAAATTTGGCACATTGAGCACTTATCAGTCATCCTTAAAAAAGGAATAAATATTAAATTTATTTCCCCATAAATCATTTTTTCCCAAGGAGACTTGAATGGGATTCACTGTCGAAAATCTCACAGCTATTGATGACCAACTTTCACAACGCCATATTGACCTTGACCCCGCAGGCTACTTTATTATTTATCTGGATCGGGAAGCAAAGTTAATTTGTGCCAAACATTTCACCAATGTAATTGACGATCGCGGTTTAGCGGTCGATCCGGAAACTGGAAAAGTTATCCCCGCACGCACAAAAGTCGAACGCACCCACACAACAGTTTTTACTGCTAGAACTGGGAAAGAATTGTGCGTCAAAATTTTTGAACAAACAAAACCCTGTCCTGTAACAATGTTCGACCATGCAGCATATCTAGGTAGAGAATTTATCCGCGCCGAAATCGCTTTGGTGACAGGGAAGGAGTATGTCCAGGATTAAATGGGGATGGGGGAAAAGGAAGAAGGGAAAAATTTTTCACTGACTAGTACAGTACGGCGGAAATGAAGCAACCATTCTAAAATGACAAAAAGCTTCTGAAATAAGCTTTATTCCTTCTGCCTTCTGCCTTCTTACTTCTGCCTTCACGTACTAGCAAATATATCCTCAAAACTCCGACTTCCACATCCCCAAAATCAACTATCAGAAGAAGAAGGCTGATTGACTTGGTACAAGTAATATGTTGCCATTGGAATCACAGTGGCAGCGATTAATAAACCAATAACCCAAGCTGTAGCATTACCTCGTTGTTTTTCCGTATCTTCAGCCTTGGTAAAAGTACTTCCCTCTACCTTTTCGATAATTTGTGGTGGCCCTGGGTCGGGTTGACCTGAAAGAACAGCGACAAGGCGATCGCTTGCATCCAGGAAGGCTTGATTATACTTGTCACCATCACGCAAGGGCGCTAAAAATGTCTCAAAGGCAACACTCTGAGCAATATCGTCTGACATCAATGACTTCACCTTGTCTCCAGTGAGAATGGCGATGCCATTACTAACAGTATCAATCATGAGGATAGTTTGGTTTGCTCGTGCTTCGCTGCTAGGAAACCATTTTTCCAGCAGTTTTTGCGTAAAGCTTTCGGGAGTTTCGCCATAGTCGAGACGGTGTACCGTCACAAATCTGACTTCATTCCCAGTTTTTTGGGCTAATTCCCCTAAAATACTGCTAATTTTCCCTTTGGTCGTGCGGCTAATAATATCACCTTCATCAACAACCCAGGTATCTGGTGTCAAATTCGGCATTTCATACACACCTGTTGCCAAAGCCGGTGTCGCCAATAGCGTAGCCGTCGTAAATGTAATAATGAGCGACAGAATAATTGCAGCAATGCGCGATCGCATAGTTGTATAAATGAGTTTTCGCCAGCTTACAATTTTGCTGAGGAGCTGTTTCATCTGAATTAACCAAAACACAGACTCCCCAAAAATACTACAGAATCAAGCTCAAAGTCTCGCTTTTTTGTCAAGTTTCCGGCATCATCTGAGGTGAATAAGCTCAACCACGTCTCAATTGCATAATCTAAAAACTTACAATTCTTGTAGTGTGGGCATCTTGCCCGCATCTTATGTGCAAATTAAATGTGGAACAGCTTACCCAACTCACTGCCAAGAACACTAGGATTTAAGCACAGTTCACGAAATATGCAACTAAGTCTGTTCTGTATGAAAATAAATCATATTATTAACATGACTTGACGACATAGTAATTCCAGCACAAAAACTACTATGACAATTAAAACCCCACTTTCAACAAAAGGGTCACAAATCGTTGACGCTAATGGCAATACCATCTTGCTGCGAGGAGTTAACTGGTTTGGCATGGAAACAGAAGTACATGTACCCCATGGATTATGGAGGCGAGACTATAAACATATGCTTGCCCAAATCAAACAATTGGGTTACAACTTTATTCGCTTGCCTTATTCAGTTAATGCATTGCGTTCCACCAATATTAATGCTGTGGATTTTAGCATTGGTAGTAATCGCGATTTTCAAGGGAAAACCCCTTTGCAGGTGATGGATATTATTATTCAGGAAGCCGCAAAACATGAATTATTAATCATGCTCGATAGCCATCGTCTTAATGATGTGACTATTCCCGAATTATGGTATGGAGATGGATTTACAGAAGCTGATTGGATTGATACCTGGAAATTATTAGGCGATCGCTATAAAAATCAAACTAATGTAATTGCCGCAGATTTAAAAAATGAACCCCACGGCAGTGCAACTTGGGGACAAGGAGACATCAAAACGGATTGGCGATTGGCGGCGGAACGTTGTGGTAATGAAATTTTGGCTATCAATCCTCATTGGTTAATTGTGGTTGAAGGTGTCGAAAAAAATGTGCCTAATCAACAATTATCAGGTCATTGGTGGGGAGGTAATTTAGAGGGAGTGAAGGATTTTCCAGTACGTTTAAATGTTGCGAATAAAGTTGTTTATTCTCCCCATGAATATGGTGAAGGAGTTTTTGCTCAAGCTTGGTTTAATGCCCCAGATTTTCCTCAAAACCTTTATGAACGTTGGCATAAAGGCTTTTTATATATTGCTAACAATGAAATTGCACCGATTTTGATTGGTGAGTTTGGTGGTCGAAAAATAGACTCTAGTACCAAAGAGGGAATTTGGCAACGTCAATTTATCGATTTTATTCAGCAGAATAATTTATCTTTTGCTTACTGGAGTTGGAACCCCAATAGTAGTGATACTGGTGGTATTTTGTTAGATGATTGGGTAAATATTGATATAGCAAAGCAAGAACTTTTAGGTAATTTGTTAAATGGACAAATTACTCCAGTACCGAATCCAACACCAACACCCGCACCGCAGGCGCAACTTGCCGTAGAAATCTTAGTCCAAGCTGACTGGAATAATGGTTTTTGTATTAATTTCCGCCTTACCAATCAGGGAACTGTCCCGACTCAAGATTGGCGACTAAATTTCACGTTGAATCAAGCAAAAATATCACAAACTTGGAATGGAAGTTATTCACTTCAAGGTGCAATATATGAAGTAATTCCTGCAAATTGGGCAAAAGTAATTCAACCAGGTAAAACAGTGGAAATCGGTTACTGTGCTGATAAGTTGGGAGAAAATTATAAACCTTCAGATGTCAAAGCCGTATTAGTTTAATTAGTTTAATTAGTTTAATCAATTAAATTAATTAATTTAAAAATATTGAGTTATATCGTTTCTCCAAACTCTGACAACACATAAAATAAATCTCCGTATCTCTCTATCTCCGCGTCCCCATCTATTACTTTATTTTGGAGAATGGGTATTAAGCTGATATGCGGCTAAATTGTATTAAGTTGAAAACGCAAAATTATTGTAGTGCGGAGAGGAGTTTCCGGGGAGATGTTCTTCACGGAAAACTCCGGGGCATCTTGCCCGCGTCTTATATCCAAATTAGATGCGCCGCAGCTTATGAGTGAGTAAATAGTTAAAAGACATCAGTCAATTGAGGAAATTAATGACTAACGACTCCTAACTATATCTAGAAATGAATTAATAATTATTCATTCTGCTAAACAATTATTCAGTTGTGAGTAAATTTGGTTAATATCCAGATTTCTACCAATAAAAACTGCTTGATTTTTAGGGTTAGTGCGCCATTCATCAGCATATAAGTGATAACGCTGCCCACTCATTTGAAAAATATGGCGTAATTCACTATCACTGAACCACAAAATTCCCTTAGCCCGAAATACATCAGATTTTGGCATTTCTTCAGTGAGGAAAATCTCAAATTTATGAACATCAAATGGTCTATCACTTTGAAAAGAAATCGAAACAAATCCATCATTTTCTAAATGATTTGAGTGATGTTCATGATGATGCTCATCGTGATGGTGATGATGCTCATGATGCTCATGCTTACGAGTCTCTTTCATGTCATGAGTAGCATACTCATTTATTGGAGTTAATGCCACACCTAAAATTAATGGTAATGACACTTCTCCATGTTTAGTGTGCAGAATTTTTGCACAATCTTTCACATCATGGATAATTTTCTCTACTTCGTATAGTTTTTCTGGAGTCACAATATCTGTTTTATTTAGAAGAATAATATCGCCATAGGTAATTTGTTTTAAAGCAGCTTCACTATGGAAATGTTCTTCAGTAAATGCCTCGGCATCTACTACTGTCAGAATAGAATCGAGGTTGGTTAAGTCCCTTAATTCTGTACCTAAAAAAGTTAAGACAATTGGTAATGGATCAGCTACGCCAGTAGTTTCTATGACTAGATAATCAATGCGTTCTTCTTTTTCTAAAACTCGATAAACTGCATCAACTAAGTTATCGTTGATTGTACAACAAATACAGCCATTGGTAAGTTCTACCATATCTTGTTCTACAGAAACTAGCAATTGGCTGTCGATGTTAATATCACCAAATTCATTTACAAGTACAGCAACTTTTAAATCTTGCTTATTTTTGAGAATTTGATTTAGTAGTGTAGTTTTGCCACTACCTAAAAATCCGGTAATAATAGTCACAGGCATTCCTTTTTTCGGAATCTCCAGACTTGGATTTGAAGTTGCTGTTGTTAGTTGATTCATAATCAATTCAAATTCCCTCAATTTCAAAATTTTAGTTATCATTAGTGATTACTAAGAGTTAGTTTTGAAAAGCCTGACTAACTACTTCCTATCTCACCTATCCTCTTACTTACCTAAAGCAACATCAGTGCTACTTCTTTGGCAAAGTAAGTCAAAATTAAATCTGCGCCTGCACGTTTCATGCTGGTTAATGTTTCCAAAATTACCTGTTTTTCATCAATCCAACCCATCTGGGCGGCGGCTTTAATCATGGCGTATTCGCCACTAACGTTGTAGGCTGCAACTGGTAAATTTGTAGCTTCTTTTACCTGACAGATAATGTCTAAGTAAGCTAGGGCAGGCTTTACCATGACAATATCTGCACCTTCAACAATATCTAGTTCCACTTCTTTTAAAGCTTCTTTGGCGTTAGCTACATCCATTTGATAAGTCTTTTTGTCGCCAAATGTCGGCGCTGAATCTAAGGCATCCCGAAATGGTCCATAGTAAGCAGAGGCGTACTTGGCAGAGTATGCCAGAATACCCACATTAATATAACCTTCAGCATCTAAAGCTTGACGAATTGCGCCGACTCTACCATCCATCATGTCGGAAGGTGCAACAAAATCTGCTCCAGATTCCGCTTGAGACAGTGCCATTTTCACTAACACTTCTACTGTCGGATCGTTTAAGATATTCCCTTTTTCATCAACTAAACCATCGTGACCGTGAGTTGTAAAAGGGTCAAGGGCAACATCGGTAATTACAACAATATCTGGAACTGTTTGTTTAATGGCTTTGACAGCTTGCTGTACCAACCCTTCTGGGTTGTAGCTCTCTGTACCTGTGTCGTCTTTTTTATGGTTGGAGATAACAGGGAAAAGAGCGATCGCATTAATTCCTAATTCAGATACTTCTGTTATTTCTTTGAGCAATAAATCTACAGAATATCGATAACAACCTGGCATGGAGGTGATTTCGACTTTTTGTCCTTCACCTTCGATGATGAACATCGGATAAATCAAGTCATTCACTGTCAGAGTATTTTCCCGCACCATGCGTCGCAGGCTGGCAGTCCGACGTAGGCGACGGGGACGCTGAAACAAGTTTAAGGACTTATCGGTGGTCGAATTTACAGGCAACATTGGGCTTCTATGGAATAATAATCATTATTGTACACTTGCTATGGAGATATGGGAAGTGTCGCTCCGTATCAGCCGACACGCCCTGTCTCAACTCTCAAAATCGACTTTTCCTGAAAATAAATCTATTCAAAAAGAATCAAACCATAGCCATTCTTAACAAGAACGTCAAATAGTGTAGGGAATGATTTGGAGCCAATCAAAAAAACTTTTGATAAAGTTATAGTTTTTTGTATTAAACTTCGCTTTTATTGAAAAATATTAATGCTAATTCTAGTGAAACAATATTTTTTTGATGTTGATTGTGATTTAAATTTATGACTGGTTCTCGAAATGATTGGTTTCCAACTTCTATATGGCGATTTAAATTAGATAATTCTCAACAAATCAATCAACTACTATTAACATTTATAGCTGAAGAAAAAACACAAGATAGTACCAACATACAATCTGCGAATCTGCTACTTTGGGATAATATAGATAATTTACAGCGACAATTAAGTTTTAGTAAATTTAGTATGATCGTACAAAAAAATGTTACTGAAGTGGCAAATTTTCTCAATTGGGACTTGAATCAATTTAAAATAAAAATTACCCATTGTTGGGCAAATATTCATCAAAAACATGCCGATACTTCGGTACAAAGTCACTATAATTCACTCTTAAGTGGTATCTATTTTTTAAAAAGTCCTGTAAATTCTGGAGGTATATATTTTCATGATCCTAGACCGGCGCTAAATGCGATCGCTCCTCCATTAAATGACTTGAATATGTGGACTTTACCCAAAATTACTTATAAACCTTATGAAGGTGTGATGTTATTGTTTCCTAGTTGGTTATCACATGGTATGGAAACAAATTTAAGTGACGAAGATAGAACCTATATTAGTTTTGAACTTGGGATAGTTCCCGTCATTGAATAAATACTCTCCCTGGTGACGATTAAACATCTTGAGGGTTGAGTTTTGCCATTTCCCAAGTGGTATAAGTACCGATTGGACTCCAAAGTAAGTAGGGAATTAGTAGTAAACTAGCCCACATTGATACAAAAATAACAGAAAGAGTCAGTAATAAACCGATGATAAACCCAGTACCGCCAATAATCGTACCCACCTTTAAACTACGAAGTCGAAACATCACTGGGGTATAAGCAATTGTGACAATTTCCAAGAGTAGATATATTCCCATCAAGAACCAAGTCGTTGTATTTCCGGGGTTACGTTCCCATACAATGTATGCGGACCAAGCTCCACAAACAAAAACGGTAGTCCAAATTACAGGAATCAAGCCCTCAAAAGTCAGCCAACGCGGACGTTGCAAACGTTTAAACCATTTTGTGTCATCTGGAGTGATAAAATTTGCACAAAACGCAAATATTAGGGTGACACCAGCAATTACCATCCAAGACTTAATCATCTTTAACCTCTAAGATCATGTTTGTCTAATCATTTACGATTAAAATTTCTTCGTGTTTCTAAGTCTCTGTGTCAGCTTTAATGATAAATAAGTATTTAACCGGACATGATATGAGACTATGAATTTGCCACGATTAGATTCTTAAGTATTGGAGTTGAATAAGAAACAACAAAACAACGTCACAGAAACTGTCGATTCGCTCATTGATTTTAACTGAATCAGGATTAATTAATTCTTACAGAGTTTGCGATCGATACTATTTAATCGATTTCATTTTTATAATTTGTGGTATCCCTGTGTTTTAAATAATCCCTTTATTCAGACATTTTACTGACTTCTGAAATTATCTGTGAACTACCAGAAGGCTGAATGTGGGATCAAAATTTCAGAGACGCAGCATTACTACGTCTCTACTAAGGCTGATTACTTGCTAATTACTTGCTAATTACTTACCAATCAAATTATCAGCTAGGCACTAAAATACTTCGCTACAGGGTGATAAGTAATTATTGCCGTCGTACTTTGCTCAGGATAAATTTGCTCGCTTTCATCCATGTACATCTTCATCCTTTGGGCATCCAACAACTCCAGTTGCTTGTACTGATCTTGAATATTCGGACAAGCAGGATAGCCAAAACTATACCGCGAACCGCGATACCTTTGCGCTAACATATCCCGAATATTGTCGGGTTCATCAGCCCCAAAACCTAATTCACGGCGAATTCTGGCGTGTGTCCACTCGGCTAAGGCTTCTGCTGTTTGCACTGCTAATCCGTGGAAATACAGATAATCCGTGTATGCATTCTCTTTGTATAGCTGCTGGGCGAATTCGGTGGCTATTTCTCCTACAGTTACAGCCTGCATGGGGAAAACGTCAATCTTTCCTGTTTCCTTGGGTGCAAAAAAATCGGCAATACACAATCTTTTACCGGAACGTTGTCGGGGAAATTCGTATGCAGCAACCTGTTGGCGATGATTTTCGGGATTGTAAATGTACAACGTATTTCCCTGAGAATTACATGGGAAATAACCGTAAATTACTTGGGGATGTAGTAAGTTTTCGGCAACTATTCGCGTTTTCCAATGGTCGAGAATTGGGTATACTTTCTCTTTTAAGAAAGCTTGGTATTCCTCCTTAGTTTGTTCCTTTGGCTTTCTAAATTGCCACTGTCCAGCGATTAATGCTTGTAAGTCTAAATGCCAGAATATTTCTTCCCAAGCAATATTACCAGGTTGCAGTAATTTTGTTCCCCAAAATGGTGGTGTTGGACGTTCAATATTGACATCTACCGCTTCGGAACGTCGAGTGTCTATTTCTCTTGGCTCATTGGCTTGTTTTTCTTTTTTCGCTGCTAGCTTTGCGGCATCTACATCTCTAAAAACAACATCATTTTCAGATGTAAATTCACCAGAGAATCCATTAAAGTCATCCCAACTCGTTGATGCTTTTGCTGGCATTAATTTGTCCATAAAGTGCAAGTCTGAGAATGCATCTTTGCCATACACAACTTTTCCTTTATAGACATTTTGGCAATCCTCATACACAAATTTAGGTGTCAGAGCTGCACCACCTAAAATTACAGGAACAGTAATACCTTTTTCGTTGAATGTTTCCAGATTTTCCTTCATAAAAGCGGTAGATTTTACCAACAATCCACTCATTGCAATACAATCAGCCCGATGCTTTTCGTATGCTGCAATGATGTTCTCTACAGATTGTTTAATCCCCAAGTTAATCACCTTGTAACCATTATTGGTCAAAATGATATCAACCAGGTTTTTACCAATGTCGTGAACATCCCCTTTGACAGTGGCGATAATAAACGTCCCCTTGGCACTACTTTCACCAGTCTCCGATTTTTCCATGTGGGGTTCGAGGAAGGCAACCGCAGCTTTCATTGTTTCCGCAGATTGCAAGACGAAGGGTAACTGCATCTGTCCAGAACCAAATAATTCGCCGACAACTTTCATCCCATCCAACAGATAAATATTCACAATATCTAATGCTGGATATTTTGTTAATGCCTCCTTCAAAGCAGCTTCTAAACCAATACGTTCTCCATCGATAATATGCTGCTTCAACCGTTCCTCAATTGGCAGATTATTATCAACACCCTTGTCGCGTTTTGTCGTCACTCCCTCAAACATTGTTGTCAATTCGCCCAAAGGATCATAAACGCAGACATCACCAGCGAATTTGCGGCGATCGTAAATTAAATCACGACAAATCTGTTGATGCTTTTCCTCAATCTTGGCGAGCGGTAAAATCTTGGCAGCACTAACGATCGCTCCATCCATTCCCACTTGCATGGCTTCATGGAGAAACATCGAGTTAAGTACAATCCGGGCTGCTGGGTTCAAACCAAAGGAAATATTTGATACACCCAACATAAAGTGACACCCCGGTAAGTTCTCCTTAATCCGACGAATCGCTTCAATTGTGGCTTTGCCATTTTCCCGGTCTTCTTCAATCCCAGTGGAAACTGGTAGAGCTAAAGTATCAAAAAATAATTCATGTGCAGGAATCCCGTATTCTACAGCCGCACGATAAGCCCGTTGGGCAATTTCAAATTTTTTATCGGCTGTCCGTGCCATTCCTTCTTCGTCGATAGTACCAATTACTACTCCAGCACCGTATTTTTTGGCTAATTCTAATACTTTGAGAAAGCGTTCCTCGCCATCTTCGTAATTGGTGGAATTGAGTATGCATTTACCTCCGGCAACTTTTAACCCCGCTTCCATTTTTTCCCATTCAGTGGAATCGAGCATCAAAGGCAAAGTCACATTATTAACAATGCGCGAAACTAATTCCCGCATATCCCGCACACCATCACGCCCGACATAATCCACGTTCACATCAAGGATATGTGCGCCTTCTTTTACTTGCGCTCGTGCTAAGGAGACTAAACCGTCCCAATCTTCAGTATTGAGCATTTCCCGGCATTTTTTGGAGCCGCTTGCGTTTAATCTCTCGCCAACAATTAAGAAAGAATTTTCTTGTGTGTAATTTTGTGTACCATAAATCGAAGCTGCGGCTGGCTCTAGTTGCGGCTGACGAATTTTTGGCTTCAGTTCTTGAGCAATTTCTGCCATTGCTTGAATGTGCGCTGGACGTGTCCCACAGCAACCCCCGATCGCTTGGACACCCAAATCTTCAACAAAATGCATCAACGCCATCCGTAATTCCATCGGCGTGAGTTTGTAGTGCGCTTGTCCACCGACGTTTTCTGGTAAACCTGCATTGGGTATACAGGAAACTACGAAGGGTGAATGTTCTGATAAATACTTGATGTGTGGTTTCATCAAGTCGGGACCAGTAGCACAGTTTAAGCCGAGAATGTCGATTTTGTAAGGTTCGAGAATGGTGACAACGGCACTAATTTCCGTACCTACGAGCATGGTTCCCATTGTTTCCATTGTCACAGAAACCATAATCGGTCTTCTGGCATTTTTCTTTTTGAAGACTGCTTCCACACCATTTAGGGCAGCTTTAATTTGCAGGACATCCTGGCAAGTCTCAATCATAAATAAATCGACACCACCATCCCACAAAGCTTCTGCTTGGTTAGCAAAGTTTCGTTCGAGGGTATCATAGTCAATATGTCCAAGGGTAGGTAATTTTGTCCCTGGACCCATTGAACCCCCGACATAACGAGGTTTTTCGGGTGTGGAAAATTCCGCAGCACATTGTTTGGCTAATTCTGCGGCAGCTTTATTCAGGTAGTAAGCTTGATTTTGAAGATTGTATTCAGCCAGTACAAACTCGGTACCTCCAAAGGTGTCGGTTTCAATTACATCCGCACCCGCAGCCAGGAAATCGCGGTGAACTTTCGCGACTGCTTCCGGTTTAGAGTGAACGAGATATTCATTACAACCTTCGTATTCTGCACCACCAAAGTCTTCCGCAGTCAGATTTTGGGATTGTAGGTTAGTTCCCATCGCACCATCGAATACTATAACAGGGCGATCGCTACTGTGTAGCCGTTCCAGAAAAGATTGGGTCATATTAGAGAAATGGAATTACTAAAATTTTCCACTTAATTTCATATTGTCGCTAATTTTTACCCAATATGAATCATCTAATGTCAAAGATGCTCAAGGGAGAAATATCAATTTTCGGTGGCAAGTTTAAAAGTATAGTAGTTGCCTAGTTATAAGCCATGGCTGGATATTAAAATTACACTTAAGTAATATGGGTGAGTATAGTAAAAATGCGAGATAGCGTCTGGATAACTAGGTTGTTGGCAATTTCTCTGGTCATTTTGGCTGCGATCGTGCTTTTGTTAAGTAATAAGGAAGTGTCGAATTCCAATCTGACTGCCAATTCTCAGTCGCCTTCAGAACAGAAGGCATGGAGTCCGGCGAATGTACAATATCAATCAGCTATCAAACCAACAATTCCCACACCCAGTCAGTCTCCTGATAATCAAGTTGTTGCTGTCACACCAAAACCGCAACCAATACAAACAAATAACCAAAAAGCTAATCAAAAAGCCAATCAAAAAAACAATCAAGTTAGCAAACCGCAACCTTTACCCAAAACAGTATTTACAACTACCGCAACTTTTAGCAGCTATCAACCCAAATATACAGTAGCTTGGGCTGACCCAAGTAATTATGGCGATCGATTTGCTACTGATATTCATGGTATGCCCTTAATGAATCCACCGATTATTGTTCTCCATGAAACTACAAATTCAGCACAAAGCGCTGTCAACACTTTTAAAACCAATAATAGTGGAGATGAAAACAGACAAGTTAGTTACCACACGTTAATCGCCCGCAATGGATTAGTTGTCTACTTAGTTCCCCCAGACAAGCGTGCTTTTGGTGCAGGTAATTCTGTCTTTGAGGGTGCTGGAGGAATTGAGACGGTACAGACGAATCTGAATTTAAAACCATCTGTTAATAATTTTGCTTATCACGTCTCATTAGAGACACCACCCGATGCTTGGGACAAAAATGTAAGCAGTCATAGTGGATACACAGATGAACAGTATTATGCCTTAGCTTGGTTAATTGCCCAAAGTGATGTCCCCGATGACAGAATTACTACCCATCGTGCTGTAGACCGTTCTGGGCAACGAATTGATCCTGTGAGTTTTGATTTTGATAAGTTTTTTAATATACTTCACACATTTAGAGTCAAGAATGCTTAAGCTGCCATCAGCAGGTGTTTTTATTTCTTGGATGTAGTTTACACTTACTGTAGCTTCTCTAATACATGAGCTAAATACTTATACTGCTCCAATGTATTGTAAATTTGTGCCGAAATTCGCATTAATAATTTTGCTTCACTTAAAGTTGTATCACCCTCCCAAGAAAGCACCTGTACTTCAATCCCAAATTCATCCAACAACTTATCATGTAGCGATATATGGTTATATTTCAATGTCTTTGGTAGAGGTATAACAGCCATCGAAGCAATCATTTCCTCTGGACATGGTGGTAAAATCTCCAGAGCCGAGCAAATAATTTGCCTTCCTTGTACAACTAATTCATGGTTACGCTGCATCAACTCATCCCATCCACCAGGTAAAAGCGAACCCATAAACTGAATTGCTTTGGAAACAGACATATATGCTGTCGGATCATCAGTTCCCATCCAGTCAAATTCTAACTGAAAGCGGCTTTTGTGTGTGAGTGGGGAATTGGCTCCGTGACTAATTGTTAAAGGACGAATTTCTGCTTGCTTCTCTCGCTTTACATAGAGAAAAGCTGCACCTTTGGGGGCACACAACCATTTATGACAATTTCCTGTGTAGTAAGTCGCACCAATTTCTCGCAAATTTAAAGGCAGTATTCCTGGTGCATGGGCACCATCTACTAAGACATCGATATTTCGCTGTTGTAATTCCCTAATTAACTTCTGAATCGGAAATATTAAACCTGTCTGACTTGTGACATGATCAAATAGCACTAAGCGAGTTTTCGGGGTGCATTTCGCCAATATTGCATCAATAATTTGCTGCGGTGATGCAATCGGAAACGGAATATTGGCAACCACGATTTTTGCCCCTGCGCGATTGGCAACAAAATTTAGTGCATTGCGACAAGCGTTATATTCATGGTTCGTGGTTAGTAATTCATCATCAGGTGCAAACTTCAAAGAACGTAATACCGCATTGACTCCAGTTGTGGCATTGGGAATAAATACTAAATCTTCGTCACCTGCACCCACAAACTCCGCTAACGTATTTCGGGATGCATCTAATAATGATTCCCACTCCCTGCCAAAGAAACGTAGTGGCTCATTTTCTAATTGCGATCGCAATTTTGCCTGTAGCTGTAAAATCTGTCTTGGACAAGCACCAAAGGAGCCATGATTGAGAAAGGTGATATTTTTGTCCAGTAACCAAAACCTCTGGAAATATGCATTCTGAAGTTGGGATTTGGCAATCTGATTTTCCATCCTTTTCCCCTTCAAGTCCAGAGGTGTACTCGATAATTTGGCTTTTATTTTGGTTTTAATTTAAAACTCCCCAGGCGGGATTCGAACCTGCGACCAATCGGTTAACAGCCGACCGCTCTACCACTGAGCTACTGAGGAATGCAGCGCACATTTACTAATAATAGAGGTAAAAATAAAAAATGGCAAGTATTTGGGAAAAAATTTTTATTTTTTCTGCAAAAGCGCTCCAGTAGGTGCTTTCAAGAGATTTTTGCATAGCAGATTGTCCCTCTGCTAATGAGCGAGAGAAGCACAAATGTACAATTGGGACTACAAACAGGGGCGATAACTCGCTACAAACCCATTCGTAATTCCGCGAGACGCTGACGCGCCTTGTCATCAATAGCATTTGCTAAAAATCTTCCTTTCGACTGTTTGCGGGGATTGTATCTTTGCTTTGTTCGACAAACAGTAGCCTGAACGTCATAACACAACTGCTGTGCAGACATCCATTCGGCTCCATATCCCTGTATCATCAATTGTTGGGCGCGGTCTGATGTAGCGACAATTATCCGCGAAATTAGCGATTGGGTGACTTGATAGCGGAATGAGGCACAAGTTTTCTCTATGTAAGTATCGGCAGTCTGTCCAAAATCGGTATAGTAGACCGATACAAGTTCTGTAATGACTTCTTTATTACCACAAGTATTTTGATACTGGGCATCAAATACTATGTTGGTTTGATAACCTTGAAAAGCGCTGTAACTAGTCATTGATTCGACTAATTCGCATCTTGCGGCTTCGAGTCCGTCAGTATCGCGAGTTTTTTTAAGGCAAGACCAGGCTCCAATTATATTGTAGCCGTCCACGAGCAGAACGGGTGGTGGGGAAGAGGACATGGGTAATTGATGGCAATTTTCTAGAGTTAACAAAATCATTCATAACTCTTATAGTAATTCAAGCATCTTATGTAACATGGTGTTACATAGGATAAAAATAGCAAGCTATCAAGAAGCGATCGCAAAATAAAGGTCAAGATTGGGAAAAATAGGGAAAATATCAATGAACCATGATTTAAGCATTTTCATGGGGACACAGTTTCCTTGCCGCGTCTCCCATTTTCCCCATGTCCCCTTCCCTTAAGATGGATAATCTAGCTGCATTAAGCGTTGTTTCAAGCGTTGGGCATCTCCACTATCAACTAAAACGCCTTTTTCCAATAGAAAAGCCCCGTCGCAATAATTTAACTCATCCAAGCGATGCGTCACCCAAAGAGCTGTAATCCCACGACTTTTGACTAATTTACGGACACCTGCAACCAACTCTATTTGACTATCGGGGTCGAGTAATGCTGTTGGCTCATCCAATAATAGAACTTCACAACGTCGGGCAAGTGCGCCGGCGATCGCTACTCGCTGTTTTTGTCCACCGCTCAAGGCATAAATTGGTCTTCGTAATAAAGATTGCAAATTTACTGCACTCAAAGCTTCATTAACCCTCTGGGCGATCGCTTTTATAGGTAGCTTCTCCTCTACCAATCCAAAGGCGATATCAGCGCCAACCGTAGGC
The DNA here is from genome assembly GCF_034931845.1 of Calothrix sp. UHCC 0171. Taxonomy (NCBI): domain Bacteria; kingdom Bacillati; phylum Cyanobacteriota; class Cyanophyceae; order Nostocales; family Calotrichaceae; genus Calothrix; species Calothrix sp. UHCC 0171. The sequence goes on along the minus strand of NZ_JAYGHN010000006.1, from coordinate 1,048 downwards.
ATAACTAATTGGTGATCGGGGTTTTGAAACACGAACCCAACAGGTTGTAAGACTCGTATTTCACCCGATTGAGGGGCGAGTAACCCTGCCAACAGCCGCAATAAAGTTGATTTGCCACTACCGTTAGTGCCTAAGAGCATCCAAAACTCACCCTTAGGTACTTGCAGCGAGCAAGATTTAATCACTTGATCTCCCGTAGACCAGTTAAAGTTTAAATCTTTGACTTCGATGCCGCTTGTCACAATAGTTTACTCACAATGTTTATATGGTCTGAAGTTTATTCAACTGTGGCAGTGAAAAAGCCCGGAGTTCTGCCCGCAGCCGCCGCACCATCCTTCTGACTCACCTGCACTCCAGAGATTTCACTTGCCCGGACGGCAATTTTTTTCTCAGTTTTACCTTCGCACTTCAGTTCGATAATATCAGGGGTTCCCGATCGCATCGCTGCCAGTACCAGTTGATATACTGCCTCTGCATCTTCAGATGTCTTACGCTGTACCGAAAGCGGGAAAGCGGTATTTTTTACAGTTAAATCGATATTGAACATTTAGCCTTAATCAAATCTCATTCTCCGCAATCATTCTAACGCTCGCTCAGTATCATCGTGAGAAATAACCTCAAAGAAAGGGTATTGGTTATGAAGTATGAGTTGAGATGTTGCGTTTGTAATTCAGATCATTGCTCCCGATACAAAAATCGTCAAATCCTCTCTCCAGTTACCCTTGACTCTCGATTCTGCGCTTTGAAGTCTCTTTTTCTCCCCTTGTCTCCTCCTTTCTCCTTGCTAATTTTTTAATATTGCCTTAATATTTCGCAATCTCTTCTCAGTTAAGCTTTTCCAGCTTTCTGGCTGGCATTCAACGTGAAATTAAATTAAAAACCCCTGGAAAAATTAGTAATTTACTCCTAATATGATTAGAGTGGGTAAAAAATTGTAAACTGAGTTGACAACCCAGTTAAGTATCTGCCTATAGACTTATTTATTCATTTTTCAGTCTGTAGATAGGTAAAACCCCCGTAATTATAAAATCTTGGAGATTCATTTAAC
>NZ_JAYGHN010000005.1:0-235555 GCF_034931845.1 Calothrix sp. UHCC 0171 | reverse complement strand
GTCTTCCAAAAGTGGATGCTCCCCAGCTTATTAACTACAACAGCCTATATATGGTAATTCTGCTTTCTAAGTTTTTGATGACCTCATTCGTCTATAGATTAGGTTTCCTTAATTACACATCTAAAAACGAGGAAACACTCAAAAATCTAAAAAGCTACATATTTCGCGAAGTTCTGTACAAAACTACATATTTCTCTCATAAAACTTCCTCAAGGAGAAAATCATATTTTCCGCAGTTGATATGGATTTTATCTATTCAATTTATCTTTTGCCAAATTAAATTCTCAGCTTTTGATTATTATTACTTCGCAAGTCGAGTCCGGAAGCTAACTATGGATATTATCAGGTGCAATTATCCTATTTTTTGAAAAATTTGTGTGGGCAGAGGAAAACTGGAAGATATTTGGACTATCAAGTACATTCTCGCTTTAGTTATTATACGTAATCAAATCTTGTATAAATAGCCGATAAAGCCAAGATGCAAATACTGCTATCGTAGTTGTAAAAAGCCTAAAATACTTACTTAATAAGAACATCGATTTTTCTGCAAACGAATTTAAAAACAATTGTGTGTTAACAATTATACTGGGTACAAAAATATGTTATTTTAAGTTCGCAGTATTTTCAGCTTTCGGTACAGAAAGTATAAAGACTATGAAAGCTTTTAGGAGACGAAACTATTCGCTGGGAATTTACGCTATTACCCTTATACATAGTCTACTAACTACAATACCAATTGTGCGATCGCAATCTATTCCCTCACAATCAATAGTTACTGACAGTACATTACCTAACAACTCTATTGTCACGTTGAGTAATAATACTTACTCAATTACGGGGGGAACTCCAGCAGGTAAAAATCTATTTCACAGCTTTGAGAGATTTTCCCTTGCAACTGGGCAAAATGCTGACTTTGAGAATGCGAGCAATATCGAAAATATAATTACGCGAGTTACGGGTAAATCTATTTCTAATATTGATGGATTAATCCGTGCAAATGGTAATACTAATCTGTTTTTGCTCAATCCTAATGGGGTTGTTTTTGGAGCCAATGCAGCTTTAGATATTGGCGGTTCATTTTTTGTGAGTACCGCAGATGCATGGAAATTTCCGGAAGGGGATATATATAGTGCAACAGATACTGCAACTTCTCCAATATTAATTATTTCTACACCTATTGGTGTGCAATGGGGAGCAAATGTTACGGGTGAAATTATCAATGAAGCTAATTTATTCACAAATAGAGATTTGGATTTATCAGCCGCTAATATTACAAGTCGAGGAAATATCACAGATGTTAATGGCAACTTGAATATTAATGCTTTGGGTGATGTCAATTTATTATTCGCCACGATGCAAGCCGGAGAAGATATTACAGTTAAAGCGAATTCTCTGACTCTTAATCAAGCTGCTTTATTGACAAAATCATCTAATATTGGTTCCACTGGCACAATTGATGTAGAAGTCACAGATAATATTAATTTAAATAATCATGCGAATATTGGTAGTAGTAATGATGGAGGAATTGGGAATGCAGGGGAGATTAATTTAAAGGCAAATTCCTTGAGAGCCAATAATGCTTCATCAATCATTGCTCAAAGTATTGAGCCTGGAAATTCGGGAAAAATTAATTTAGCAATATCTGGTGATATCACATTAAATAACTCCAGTAATATTGGTATTTTCATTATCTCCAGATTTCAACCAAATTGGATTAATAATGACAATAATATTGAAATTAAAGCTGGAAATCTATCTATTCTCAATGGTTCTCAAATTATTACCGATATAATTCCCACAATTCCAGGGCGTAATGTTCAAATTCGTGAAAATTTTACCCGTGATTTTAAAGCCGCAAATATCAATATTCAAGTCGGTGAGAGGATATCTATTGAAGGTTTTAGTATCGATAAGTTTACCCAAGAAATAATTCCTAGTCAAATTAGTAGTAAAACATCTACTGGTGCGACTACTAATGGTGGCAACATTACCCTAATGGCTGCAAATTTATCAATAGCGAATCAAGGATTAGTTAGTGTTAGAAGTGATGGACAAGGTAATGCGGGTAATATCAAAATAGATACTAATACTTTTAAAGTTCAAAGCGGGGGAAAAATTATGAGTAGCATCTCCAGCTTTGGCAATGCGGGAGATATTCAAGTGATAACCCATGAGAAATTTCTTTTAACTGGTACAAAAACTAGATTATTGGCGGATACAACACCTAACTCTGCGGGAAATGGCGGCAACATTTTTGTGAATTCTCCTAATATCAAAATTAGCAATAGTGCCTGGATATCTACAAATAGTCAGGGTAAAGGTAAAGGGGGAAATATTCAATTACAAACGAAAAATATCACTTTTAATCGAGGCAACGTGAGTACAGAAACAGCATTTGGAGAAGGTGGAAATATTAATTTGATTGCCGGAAATTATTTTCAATTTCTGAATAATAGTTCAATTTCCACAACGGCACGTGGTACAGGAAATGGAGGGAATATCAACATCAAAGCTGGCTTTATTGTCAGCAATCCCCAAGCAAATAGCGATATTATAGCCAATACAATCCAAGGGCGTGGCGGTAATATTAATATTAGCAGCGATGCTATCCTGGGGTTAGAAATGCGATCGCAATTAACTTCTCGTAGTGATATTACCACTAGTTCGCAATCGGGAGTTAGTGGAAAAGTAATTATTGATACCCTGAATATTGATCCCAGTCGAGGTAATAGCGAACAATCGACTGAAGTTATTGATGCATCAAGTCAAATAAATCAAACTTGTTCAAGTCAAAGCACTGCGAATAGTTTCACAATCGTCAGACGAGGTGGATTACCTCTCATGGGGAATGAAATCTTAAATAGCACTCCTGCTTGGATTGATTGGCGAATTCAGGGAGAAGAAAGGGAGGAAGCAGCAGATAAACAGAGAAGAGAAGAGGGTGAATTCATTGAGGCAACTGGTTGGGAGATAGGTAGTAATGGTGTTGTGAAATTAGTTGCTATGGTTTCCCCCAATACATCTAATTTAATTAGGCAAAGCTTCAGTAATTGCCTTGCTAATCTCAAATAAACTGAATTTTTAGTGTAGGGAATTTAATTTTTTTTAGTGATTTTATTTTGATTGGTGAAAGATATTTTTTTAAAATTAACCACTAAAGATGGGCAGCAGCAAAGTTTGTGGCTATCTCAATTGCAAATCCTATTTCTCAAATTTTTGAGAGCTTTAATTGTGATGACTCTTTTAGTGTGTTTGGCATTCTTGAGTCTAAATTTGCCAACAAGGGCAATATATCCTCACTTTCCTTCCCATGCGCCAACTCCAGTAGAACAAGGACAAATATTTTACGAAGCGGGGCAATTTAAGAATGCCATTCAAATTTGGAAAGATGCAGCAGTTAACTTTGAGAAAAAACGCAACAAAAAAAATCAGGCTTTAATATTAAGTTATTTAGCATTGAGTTATCAACAATTAGGGCAAATTCTCCAATCAGATATCATTATCCATACAGCCATAGAAATCATTCAGAAATACCACGATAATTTTATTTATGCTCAAATTCTCAATAATCAAGGACATTTATTATTTAATCAAGGTAAAACTGAATCGGCATTAGAAACTTGGCGGTTAGCTGAGAAAAAATATCATCATTCTGGAGATAAAGTTGGTGAAATTGGTACGCAAATTAATCAAGCAAAAGCATTACAAATGCTCGGCTATTTCCTACGTGCAAATACCCTTTTTCAGCAAGTTGAAACTTCACTATCACAACAACCCGACTCACAACTAAAAATTTCCATTCTTTTGAATTTGGGAAATAGTTGGCGAATCATAGGAGACTATCAAAATGCCAGAGATAACCTCGAAAAAAGTTTAGATATTGCTCAAAAATTAGGTTTGTCAACCGAACAACAGATAGCATTACTGAATTTGGGAAAGGTGGCAAATTCCGAAAATAAAATTGAGACGGCATTAAACCTTTTTCAGCAAGTAGCCAATCAAAAGCATCCCATTCCCGAACAAATCCAATTACAAGCAAGACTTTATCAACTTGATATTTTATGGCAACTACACCGCCTAGAAGAAGCGGAGCAATTAATTTCCCAAATTCAGGAACAAATTGATAATTTACCTCCCACTCAAACTACAATTTATGCACAAATTGAATTAGCTACGAGTTTGGTGAAATTTTCTTCCAGTTCCAAAATTACTCTTCCCAACTTATTAATTCAATCAGCAGAATTATTAGCCAATGCACGACAACAAGCACAAACTTTAGGTAATTCACGTGCAGAATCAACCGCTTTCGGAAAATTAGGCAATCTTTATGCACAAACTCAACAGTGGGAAATTGCTACAAGTTTGACAACCCAGGCTTTAAAGTTAGCCCAAAAAATTAATGCCCCCGATATTGCTTATCAGTGGGAATGGCAAATGGGGAGGATTTTGAACGCCCAAGGTGATAAAATAGGAGCGATCGCGAACTACAAGCAAGCATTTCAAGCTTTGCAATCGCTGCGTCAAGACTTAGTCGCCATCAACCAAGATATCCAGTTTTCATTTCGTGAAAGTGTTGAACCAGTTTACCGCGAACTTGTAGATTTACTTTTACAAGATATTCCCAATACTCCTGCTTCCCAGCAACAAGACAACCTCATTGCTGCCAGAGAAACAATTGAGGCACTACAACTTGCCGAATTAGCCAATTTTTTCCGCGAAGCTTGTCTAGATAGCAAAACCGTACCCATCGAAACAATAGACTCCACAGCCGCTCTCATCTACCCAATTATTTTAAGCGATCGCATCGAGGTAATTATCTCATTACCCAACCAACCTTTACAACATTACAGCACCAAAATTCCCCAATCTCAAGTCGAAGCAGCCATTAAAGACATGCGCCAATCGTTACGACGCACTTCATTTGCCGCCGAAAGATTAACAATTGCCCAAAAAATTTATACTTGGTTGTTGGCAGATATAGCACCTGATTTAGTTAAAAATCAAATTCACACACTAGTGTTTATTCTTGATCGAGAATTGCGGAATATACCGATATCTGCCTTGCATGACGGCGAAAAATATCTCATTGAGAAATATCAAATCGCCTTAGCACCGAGCTTACAACTTTTTAAATCCCAACCCCGAAAAAACAATCAGATTCAGGTATTAGCAGGCGGCATGAGCAAAACCAACGCCGGATTTGCCCCTTTACCCGGAGTCGAGCCAGAAATCCAACAAATCAGCACCACAATCCCCACCACAGTATTACTCAACGAAAACTTTACCAACGCCAAACTCAAAGCCAAATTACAAAACCCTGCATATTCCGTCATGCACCTAGCCTCCCACGGACAGTTTAGCTCCAAAGCCAGCGATACCTTCATCAAAACCTGGGATGGACAGATTAATATCCATACATTAAGCAAATTAATGAGCGATCGCAATCTCAAAGGCTCCTCACCCATTGATTTACTCGTACTCAGCGCCTGTCAAACCGCCAAAGGTGACGAAAGGGCAACTCTCGGACTTGCTGGCGTTGCAGTACGCTCTGGCGCACGTAGCACTCTGGCTTCGCTATGGACTGTTAGCGATGAATCAACCGCAAAATTAATGAGTGCCTTTTACAGAGGATTACTTAAATCCAAAGTAACAAAAGTCGAGGCATTGCGATTAGCACAGTTAGAACTCTTACAAACGCCGGAATTCAAACATCCTTATTACTGGGCAGCTTTTATACTAGTTGGCAATTGGCTGTAGAGGCTAGATAATTGATTTGAATGCCTCAAGTCCGGGAGTCAGAATCTAGGATTCACATATATTATCAACTATTTTATTGGCGATTTACATAATTTATCCTCAGTTATGACCTCCGAATTCTTCTAGTAACACAATCTAATTTATAATTCAAATGCTTCCTTATAGATTTATTTACACATTCAAGAACACACCGACTGTTATGATGTTGGTATCAGGGATAATGGTAACAAATCTTACTATACCTACATGGGCAGCAAACCCAATGCCCGCCAACTTTGAGCCACCTCCCAGAAGAGATGCGCCACGTGGTGGAACTGCTGGTGGTGGTTCCCGCCCTGTGACTTTGGCTTGTGCTTCGACATTATCCAATCAGACTCCAGTTCTGGCAGCCCTCAGCCCCGGTAAATATATTGGGTTGTCACGATTACAACGTCCCGTCTTCTTTGTCCTGCTTCCCCCCAGCATCGCTCAGTCGGCAGAATTCAGCTTATTTGACGGAGAGATGAATGGAATTTATCAAACAAGAATACCCATTAGCGATCGCAATGGCTTAATCAGCATTAACTTACCAGAGGATGCACCACCACTAGTGAAAAACAAAATTTACTATTGGTCATTTGCTGTCACCTGTAATCCTAGCGATCGTACAGAAGATTGGGTAGTAGGCGGTTGGATAGAACATGTACCATTAGACCAGACTTTGCAACAACAATTAGCCCAAGCATCAGCAATTGAACGTGTTTCTCTCTACGCCAAACAAGCTTTCTGGTATGATGCAGTCGCCACAATCATCGAACTCCAACACCAACAACCTAGTAATACCCAAATCTCTCAATCCTGGAAAGAGTTATTCACATCAGTCGGTCTGAGTATGATTGCCACAGCTAATTAAAAACAGGAGAAAGCTGACAAGGGAAATGCCAAGACATAGAAATGTGGAGAAACAGAAGCATACAGATGCCGGGTGACAGACTCTCCGCCTTTCCCGATGTCTCTCTTTCCATATCTATCGCCAATCCATGATCAACCTGACATTTTTCCCCCCAATCCCCTAACTATGTGGAAAAGGTTAAAACAACAACTTATTCGATGTCACGGTGTGGAAATCACAGCGATAGGTGTCACGACAATTGTTATCGCCTTGCAACTCACAGGGATATTTCAGTTTCTCGAATGTGCAGTTTTAGACCAGTTGTTTCGTCTGCGTCCTCCGGAATCCGGAAAAAATCGTGTAGTAGTTGTGACAATTGATGAGTCCGATTTGTCACGTTGGGGACAATGGCCCATTTCTGATGCCACCCTAGTGAAATTGCTCCATCAAATCAAACAAAAGCAACCACAAGTAATCGGATTAAACCTATATCGCAATTTTCCTGTTCCACCTGGACATGAAGAATTATTACAATTTTATACTTCCACACCAAATCTGATTGGAATTCATAAGGTATCAAGTGATGCTAGTAGTCCGATAGTCGAAGCTCCCCCAATTTTAGGCGATCGCAATCAAATTGCAGCTTCCGACCTAGTGTTAGATACTGACGGTAAGGTGAGACGTTACTTGTTATCGGTACGGTTAGAGAATAGTGGCAGAGAAAATAAAAATCAAGGGAAAACCAGCTTAACCTTAGGGGCAAAACTAGCGCTCACTTATCTAGCAGCTAGACAGATTCAACCTCAAAGTCAAGGAAGCAACGGAATTCTCCAACTTGGTAAGGCGAGGTTTGTACCCCTACAGGATAGTGAGGGTGGTTATGTACATGCAGATGTGGGTGGATATCAAATTTTGGCAAATTTCCGCAAATATCAGCCGGGAGTCCTCAAAATATCAATTTCTGACCTACTGGCAAATCGTGTTCCCGCAAGCTTACTCAGAGGGAAAATAGTTTTAATTGGTTCTGTGGCGGAAAGTACCAGTGAAAAGTTTTATACACCATACACAACTAATACCCGTAGTACATGGTCAGGTGTAGAACTCCATGCAGAACTCGCCAACCAGATTGTGAGTGCAGCTTTAGATAATGGACAGCTTTTGCGAGGAATACCCCAGAGATTGCAATGGTTGTGGATTTTACTTTGGTCGAGCCTAGGGGCAATATTGGGATGGGAAATAACATTGGGGCGAGCGCAGATAGGAACAAATTCTGGCTCGAAATGGAAAGGGTTATTATTTGCGATCGCTTTTACTAGTCTTCTGAGCAGTTCTTATTTATTATTTTTGGCTGGTTGGTGGGTTACTGTCATATCCCCAATGTTGGGACTAATTAGTGCCGGATTAGTCAGTCGCATGTATTTACTTTGGCAAAGATTGCAATTCTCACACCAAGCTTTAGCAAATTATGCTCAAACCCTAGAAATGAAAGTTTGCGCTCGGACTCAAGAACTGGTTGAAAAAAATCTCGCCTTAGAAAAAGCAAAACAACAAGCAGAAGCGGCAAATATTGCAAAAAGCACTTTTTTAGCAAATATTAGCCATGAATTACGAACACCTCTCAATGCAATTCTCGGTTTTAGTCAACTACTCTCTCATGAAGAAGATTTAACCAGAGAACAGCAACAGCATATCAAAATTATTAACCGTAGTGGCAAGCATTTACTGGAACTGATTAATGACGTTTTATCAATGTCTAAAATTGAAGCTGGTAGAACTGTATTAGTTGAAAAGAACTTTGATTTATATGCGTTATTAGACTCACTCCAGCAGATGTTGCAATTACGTGCAAAAAACAAAGGTTTGGAATTTAGATTTGAGTTAATTGGCAATGTACCCCAGTATATTTACAGCGATGAAAGTAAACTTCGCCAAGTTTTAATTAATTTATTAAATAACGCCATTAAATTTACACCGCAAGGTAGTGTAATTTTGCGCGTCAGACTACAAAAACCAGACCAAAATCAGGAATATACAAATGATGTTCGCAAACTCACAATTATCCATAAATCTACAATTTCCCTTCAACAACCGGAGTCTTTATCCTATGTAAATTCTCAAAAGCCGGAACATCAACTATTCAGTGAACAAAATCATCATTTATCATTGACTCAAAATCAACAGCAGCTACCCAGAAAATCGGGAATAGGCATTCTCCCAATTCCGGAAGACTTGTCGCAGGACAGAAGTAGAGAATCAGAAGTAACTAACAATAATTATCACAACAATGAGTTTCCGAAAAATTGGCAAAATCAAGATTTATCAGTAGCAAATACTTTGAATGAACAGTGTCTCATTTTTGAAGTTGCCGATACAGGATTTGGAATTGCGCCAGAAGATTTGGATGCTATCTTCAATCCTTTTATACAAACCGATGTTGGTCGCAAATCAAGCGAAGGGACAGGTTTAGGTTTAGCTATTAGTCGTGAGTTTGTCAAGTTATTGGGCGGAGATATTTATGTTCATAGTAAAATTAATCAAGGGTCAATTTTTACTTTTAATATCAAATTTAGCCTCGCCCATATTCATGAATTAGAATACAGCCTTCCAAAACCACGAGTGATTGGAGTCGCCAAACATCAACCAAATTACCGGATTCTGATAGCTGAAGATGTCCTAGAAAATCGTCTGTTAATTACTAAAATAATTGAACCATTAGGATTTGAAATTCAACAAGCTACTAATGGTCGAGAAGTGATAGAAATTTGGCAGAATTGGCATCCACATTTAATCTTTATGGATATTAGAATGCCAGAATTAAATGGTTGTCAAGCAACTAAAATTATTAGAGAATTAGAAAAAAATATCAGAAAACAGCTAAAATCTGAACCAGAATCTCACCACCAATTATCAACAATAATTATTGCTTTAACAGCCAGTACATTTGACGAGCAGAAAAAAAATATTTTTAAAGCTGGTTGTAATAATTTTCTTGGCAAACCTTTTCATGAACAACAAGTGTATGACATAATTGCCCACTATTTAAAAGTCAATTATGAATATAAATCAGAACAGAATTTACAACCGAAATCAAATCCTCATATCGAAATCTTAGAAACATCACAAATTTCCCCTGATTTATTCAGCACCATGCCACCAGCCTGGCTAGAAGAACTACACTTTGCTGCCCTGAGCCTCAACGATGAACTAGCTGTAGAATTGATTAATCAAATACCTGAGTCACAAGTGATACTCATTCAGACTTTAACTAACTTAGTTGATAATTTCCGTTTTGATTTAATCGTCAGTTGTATTGAGAAATTCCAGAAACAACAAAATTATTGATTTCAAGATAGCTATTCACATTTCCAAATTATTGCAGAAGTGTGAGATATGCCAATACGCTTCGATTAAGCAAAATGGCTATTAGCAGTTAGCTTTTAGCTCTTGACTTTTAGCTCTTGACTTTTAGAATCGCTTTATAGATGATTACATCTTATTCTTACTCTTTCCCTCCCTAACCGAACCGTATTGCGAGATATCCCTGAGCATTTCTTCATTGAAGTTCCAATTAAACGGAATGATTTCGACTTCGCGCATTTCACTATCACTTACAGCCATAAATCGTATAACTAAATAACTATCTGGCTTATAAGGCATTCTTTCCGCCCATTCGATCGCCACTATACCAGGTGTCACCTCAAAGCCTTCCCAATAACTGTCTAAATTGAGTGCAGAGACTTCATTCGCTTGCAAACGGTATAAATCGAGATGGTAAAGTGGAATGCGACCCTCAGTATACTCATTTATTAAGGTGAAAGTTGGACTAACGATCGCCTCAGTAATTCCCAAGCCTTTACCGATTCCTTGAACAAACGTAGTTTTTCCTGCACCCAAATCACCTGAAAGCAGCAGAACAGTACCAGCAGGCAATAATTCACCGAATTTTATACCGAGCGATTGGGTGGCGATCGCATCTGCAAGAACAAATTTCATATCGGGGTTTTGATTACACAAACTTGTAAATTTAATTGTAAAAGATTATTTCTCTGTCGCAATATTTTCAGTAATTTACCTACCCATCTTTACCTATGTCACAAAAGCAAACTACTGTCGAATTCAAGCATGTTTCCCTGCGTCGTCCTGATAAACAAAGCTTAATCCCCAATGCATATCGTAATTTAGTATCAGATTTGAATTTTACTATTTATCAAGGGGAAGCACTAGTATTACTGGGACGTAGTGGTAGTGGGAAAACTACAACCATGAAACTAATAAATCGTCTTTTATTACCAACGCAAGGGGAGGTTTTATTTAATAGTATTCCCACACATCAGTGGGATGAAATCAAATTGCGGCGCAAGATTGGTTATGTAATTCAGGAAACAGGACTATTTCCGCATTTCACAGTTGAACGTAACGTCGGTTTAGTTCCATCATTAGAAGGTTGGAAACCAAAACAAATTAAAACGCGATCGCACGAATTATTACATTTAGTTGGACTAGAACCTGGAGAATTTGCCCAACGTTATCCCCACGAACTTTCAGGAGGACAAAAACAGCGTGTAGGAGTTGCCAGGGCGCTAGCAGCCGACCCCCCAATGCTATTAATGGATGAACCATTTGGCGCACTTGATCCAATTACACGCTTAGAAATTCAGCAAGAATTTAAACGATTACAGCAAGAATTAGGGAAAACAGTTATTTTTGTTACCCATGATATTCAGGAAGCATTTATCTTAGCTTCGCGGATTGGATTAATGTATCAAGGCGAATTAGTTGTATTAGATAAGCCGGAAGATTTTATCAATTCTCAACATCCAGAAGCTCAAGCATTTATACGATGTCTTTCCCATTAGTATATATCCCCAAATTATTCAATTAGGCGGGGATATTTTTATGCAAAAATTACTCGATTAAACAATGTTATTTACGAACTAATTAAATATTGAAAAACTTGTGCAAAAGTCTTTATTTGTTAGGGACTAACACTTTTAATAACTAAGCGATTGTAAAACGGTTGATGAACATGTTGTCAATTACCAATTATGTTTGATTCAAACAATTCTACACAGTCTCCGCTTGATCCTAGCGTTAGTGCTTCAAAATATACTGCAACAAATAATTTTGATACTAGCATTTCTCCAAATAATACTAATAGCTTCAACGGCTCATCTAGCCCAGAGGCTGAAGGGTTTAATCCCAATCCAAATCTTATATTTAGTAGCGCCGCAATAAATCCTGATTTTAATGGCGATGGTAAAACTGACAAAATGTGGCGTAATGCCGAAACTGGTGAATTTGCCATTTGGTTAATGAATGGTTCTAATCCTGAAGGTTTTTCTTTAGGTAATCGTGGCGCTGATTGGGATTTTAAAATTGCCGATTTAAATGGAGATGGCAAAACTGATTTAGTTTGGAAAAACAAAAATAGTGGTGAAGTCAGCGCTTGGATAATCGATGGCGGAACCATAGTTTCTGAAACTACGATCGCAACTTTAGATAGTAATTGGGATTTCACCGTTGCTGATACCAATGGCGATCGCAAATCCGATCTAGTTTGGCGCAATAATCAAACTAATGAAAATGCTGTCTGGATTATGGATGGCACAAATATCGCTAGTTCTGCATTCTTACCATCAACTGATTCCAATTGGAACTACACCATTACGGATGTCGATCGCAATGGTAAAACTGATTTGTTCTGGCACAACAATGTCACTGGTGAAAATGCACTGTGGATAATGGATGGTACTAATTTCGACGGAGTCATGCTAGAAACCTTTGGTGCTGGTTGGGAATTCTCCGCAACTGACTTTAACGGTGATATGAAGACTGATATCTTCTGGCACAATGCTCAAACAGGTGAAAATAAAACCTGGTTGATCGATGGTACTAATTTTACGCAAGTAGATTTACCAACCCAAGGTGCTGGTTCTGATTGGAAATACTCTTTCGGTGACTCTAACAACGACGGTAAACTTGATATTTTCTGGCGCAATCAAAGCACTGGCGAAAATAAGGGCTGGCAAATGGATGGCGGAACAGCTACCGAAACCGCTTTACCATCCTTGGATTCTAACTGGACATCCAGCTTCGGTGATTTTGATGGCAACGGTACCACCGAATTATTCTGGCATAACAATAGTACCGGTGAAAATATGATTTGGTCAGCAGATGGTACTGTTAGTAGTGTGACAGCCACTCCGTTAGGTTGGTACACTTTCTAAAAAATTAGATAAATGCAAACTAATATCCCTGATTTCTTCAAGAAATCGGGGATATCAATTTTAATTGAGTATCTAAATCTAGATCTAAATATATTTAAATGTAATTTAAATAGGCATATTTCCCCTAATTAACTAATTTTAAATTTTGTCGGAATAAAGAGTTATTTATAACTTTTAATTAATAGAATGTTTGTTATCCTTTGACAGAATATATGCAGAAAATATCTAAATATTATATAAATATAAAAGGTAGAAGTGTATCATGAATGCATCCAAAGAATCCCTAAACATCCCTACAAGTAATATTAACTCTGTCAGTGCTTATCTGCCTCCGAATAGATTCGGAGAAATGTTAGATACTAGCTATTCATTCTCTTTTGGAAAATCTCCAGCATCGAACCCTGATAATATTACAAATCAAGCAGCTAACGTACCCAGAACAAATCCAAATCCTAACTCTATATTTAGTAATCCGGCAACTAACGCTGACTTTAGCGGTGATGGTAAACGCGATTTATTATGGCGTAATAGTGAGACGGGTGAAACTGCTATTTGGGTGATGGATGGTGACAGAATCGCTGATGCCAAGTTTTTGGCAAATATGGATGCTGAGTGGGATTACAAACTAGCTGATTTTAACCGTGATGGTAAAAGTGATATATTTTGGCGTAATACGACAACAGGTGAAAACTATATCTGGATAATGGATGGTACTAATGTTGTCAGTACCACTCAACAGCAAACAATTGATAGTAACTGGAATTTTCAGATTGCTGATTTTAACGGAGATGGGAAAAGCGATGTTTTTTGGCATAACACCAAAACAGGGGAAAATGCAACCTGGTTAATGGATAATACAACAGTAACCACCGCAGCCTATTTACCTAAAACGGAAGATTTATCTTGGACTCCAACCATAGTTGATTTTAACGGTGATGGGAAGACAGATTTATTTTGGCGAAACAAAAATACCACCGAAACTGCGGTTTGGTTAATGGATGGAACCAATTACTCTGGTTCTTTCCTACAAAAGATGGATTCTTCTTGGGATTATACCGTTGGCGACTTTAATGGTGATGGTAGAAATGATTTGCTGTGGCGTAATCAAGCAACAGGAGAAACTTCTGCTTGGCTCATGAATGGAACCCTAATTTTTAGCGGTAATCTCACTAATATGACTTCTGATTGGCAAGCTAGCACTGGTGATTTTAATGGCGACGGAAAAACGGATGTTTTCTGGCACAATACTAGAACAGGTGAAAATACCGCTTGGTTGATGGATGGTACTAGCATTTCTACCTCAGCATTTTTGCCAAAAACTGACTCATCGCTGCAATACAGTCTTGGTGACTTTAATGACGATGGTAAGACTGATATTTTTTGGCGCAACTCCACCACCGGTAATGATGCAATCTGGTTTATGGATGGCACAACTGCTTCGGAAAGAGCCATAACAACAGCACCTCCTGAATGGACGACAGCTTAAGAATGACTCATTGTTAATCAGTAAGTCGGCTGAAATTAAATAGAAAACCTCAAGAGAGTGTAGTGTGCAGGAGAGTAACTACACTCTCTTTATTAGTTGTGATTGTCATCACAATTGTCTGTCAGATAAATAAGGCTGCTTGAGCAAAGTCTGCCATTGACTCATTAATTTTGGTAAGTTGAAAATAATCATCCTCCTGTGGATATAAATTTTGAGATGATTCCGATTTCGATGACATTTTAATTGTGGATGATAGAGAATTTTTTCATCAAGGCTGACTTTTAATTTTCAACTAATTCCAGTCCTGTTCTTCTTTTTTGCCACGAGTTTTATAAATTCCGCCCACTTGATGTATGGCACGGGTTTTTTCAAAGAGTTCTTCCTCTGTTAAACCCCAATTTTGCATGATATTATCTAAATCTATATGGATATCTCTTGCACCGGGAAAACCTTGATAACGGATACGTAATCGCGCTAATTCTGCTAAGTTAGTGTCCGTGGGTTCTCCAACAAGTAAACTGTCCACTATAGATTTGTCTCTGTGTTCCAGGGGATGTCGTTGGTCTTTATTCATCGGGGCATTAGCGATCGCAGTTATTTCAGTGCTAAGTTGTTTTTAGAGGGTTGGCTAAGATACTATCCTAAAAAATAAGCCAGAATCACAATAAGCCAGAATCAAGCTATCTCAATATCAGGTAATTAAGCTAAATACCAAAATCTCTGTATTTTCTCCATTTTGGGGCTTTTTCTTGTTATATCTAACTTTCTGGTTATTTTTGCCAACTCACCGTTAATTTAACCAATCAATGCCTGATGGTACAACTAAATGGATAACCTGGGAATCCATCCCCAATCCCGACTTAAATGCTTAATGGCAATAGCCAGCAGACGGGAAAACAAATTAACCCAGTTTCCTGACAAATAAATCAACGCTCAAGCCCCTAAGAACCTACACTTAAGTAGGCGGCTAATACAACTTAGGGCATACGGCTCTCACTACTGTCATCAGCCGTTAAATAAAGATACATTATCTTTATAAAAGTACAAACAACTTCAACTGAGGGTGAGAATAAATTTCACTCTAAGTCCAAGCAGCAAGGGAGGCAATAACCCGCTTATGTTTGAACACTTCACTTCCCAAGCCATTAGGGTAATCATGTTAGCTCAGGAGGAGGCACGCCGACTGGGACACAACTTCGTCGGTACTGAGCAAATTCTCCTGGGATTGATTGGAGAAGGTAACGGGGTTGCCGCTAAAGTGCTGAGTGACATGGGCGTTACCCTCAAGGATGCGCGTCGAGAAGTAGAGAAAATTATCGGTAGAGGTTCTGGTTTCGTACCACCAGAAATCCCCTTTACCCCTAAAGTTAAAAGCTTATTCGAGCAGGCTTTCAAAGAAGCGCGATCGCTCGGCAACAATTACATTAGTACCGAACATTTACTTTTGGGCTTAACCGAGGCAGGTGAGGGTGTCGCCGCCAAAGTTTTACAAAATCTTGCTATTGACCTCAAAGACCTCCGCACGGCAGTAATTCGCCGTTTGGGTGAAGATGTGGCAGTTGCTCCTGGTGCTTCTGGTGGCAGCCAGCGTCGTCATCAACAAAATCCCACAATCGAAGAATTTGGTAAAAACCTGACCAAGTTAGCCCAAGAAGGCAAACTTGACCCAGTTGTCGGTCGTGACAAGGAAATCGAACGTACCGTGCAAATTCTTGGTCGTCGCACCAAAAACAATCCGGTGTTGATTGGCGAACCTGGAGTGGGAAAAACCGCGATCGCCGAAGGTTTGGCACAGCGCATTATCAATCAAGATGTGCCGGAAATCCTCATGGGCAAACAAGTTATTAGTTTGGACATGGGTTCCTTGGTTGCAGGTACACGCTTCCGTGGTGACTTTGAGGAACGACTCAAAAAAATCATGGAGGAAGTCCGCAGCGCCGGAAATATCATCCTCGTAATTGATGAAATTCACACCTTGGTTGGTGCAGGGGGAATTGAAGGTGGCATGGATGCCGCCAATATTCTCAAACCAGCTTTAGCTAGGGGGGAAATGCAGTGTTTAGGTGCAACTACCCTGGATGAGTATCGCCAGCACATTGAACGTGATGCCGCATTAGAGCGGAGATTCCAACCAATTATGGTGGGCGAACCCTCGGTTGCAGAAACCATCCAGATTTTGTACGGATTGCGGTCTATTTACGAACAGCACCACCGTGTGAAAATTTCCGATGCCGCTTTGAAGGCAGCAGCAGAATTGTCAGATCGATATATTAGCGATCGCTTTTTGCCAGATAAGGCGATCGATCTCATCGATGAGGCAGGTTCTCGCGTCCGTTTAAGGAATTCCATGCATTCCACCAGTCGGGAAGTTAAGCGTGAACTTCTGGCTGTCGGCAAACAAAAGGAAGAAGCTGTTCGCCTGCAAGACTTTGATAAAGCAGGTAATCTGCGGGACAAGGAACTGGAACTAGAAGAGCAACTCCACGCCGAATCAGCCGAATTTATTAGCAATCCTGTGGTTGATGAAGAAGACATTGCCCAAATTGTCGCTTCCTGGACTGGTGTACCTGTCAACAAGTTGACTGAATCTGAGTCGGAGATGTTACTACATCTCGAAGATACTTTACACCAGCGTCTCATTGGTCAAGAACAGGCTGTTACAGCTGTATCTCGTGCGATTCGTCGTGCCCGTGTCGGCTTGAAAAATCCCAACCGACCGATTGCTAGCTTTATTTTCTCTGGTCCTACTGGTGTCGGTAAAACTGAGTTGGCGAAATCCTTGGCAGCTTATTTCTTCGGTGCGGAAGATGCGATGATTCGCGTCGATATGTCCGAATATATGGAACGCCACACCGTCAGCAAGTTAATTGGTTCGCCTCCAGGTTATGTAGGCTACGATGAAGGTGGACAACTTACGGAAGCTGTACGCCGCAAACCTTACAGTGTAATTCTTTTCGACGAAATAGAAAAAGCACATCCAGATGTATTTAATACATTACTGCAAATGCTTGATGATGGACACATCAGCGATTCTAAGGGTCGAAAAGTTGACTTTAAGAACACATTGATTATCTTGACTTCCAATATTGGTTCTAAGGTAATCGAAAAAGGTGGCGGTGGTTTAGGATTCCAAATCGAAAACGAAGCCGAAGCTAGCTACAACCGCATCAAGACTTTGGTTAATGAAGAACTCAAAGCTTTCTTCCGTCCTGAATTTCTCAACCGTCTCGACGACATTATTGTCTTTAGCCAGTTGAATAAAGGCGAAGTTAAGCAGATTTCGGAAATTATGCTTAAGGATGTTGCGATTCGCTTATTGGAGAAAGGTATTCGTCTCGAAGTCACAGAGCGCTTTAAAGAACGTGTGGTTCAAGAAGGTTATGATCCTAGCTATGGTGCTAGACCATTACGTCGGGCAATTATGCGTTTGTTAGAAGATTCCCTCGCTGAGGCGATACTTGGTAGTCACGTCACAGAGGGCGATACCGCGACTGTTGATGTTGATGACGATGGACAAATCAAGGTAATTAAGTCATCACAGCCGGAATTACTTTTGGCAAATGTGGGTTAATTTCCTCTAAGTATTCGTGTAAAAATGAATTGAACAAGTAGTGTGGAGAGGAGTTTCCGGGGAGATGTTTTTCACGGAAAACTCCGGCGACGGAAAGCCCAACCTTGGGAAATAGCAGAGACGCTTGCACTACTTATTTTTATATGATTCCTAATTGTGAATTTGCATAGAGTTAAATCAGTACAATTTGCAATTTTTAATACCCTATGGGAAAGCTTATGCTTTTCTGTGGGGTATTTGTTTACAATTACAAATTAAACGAATTCATCTAGCCAGGTTTTTGATCGAGACGAGTTGCTTGTTCGATCGCCGCTTTTTCCTTGGCTCGATGTGCCAGTGGTTGTAATTGGGCGATCGCCAATCCAGTTAAAATACTTAAATTCTCTAAACTCATACCCCGCATTAACATTTCGACACACCATGTTGGTTGGGTTTGCGAAATTGTCGGCTGTTTTCCTTCTGGGGTGACAATTGTCTCCGTCCACTTTTGCCAGCATTCCTCTATTTCTAATGCCGACATGGCTAAACCTGCTTCGTTAATAAACATGGCAGTTTGATTATCTTTACGACTTTTTAACCATCGAGTTAGCGGATTATTAGTGTAGGAACCATACCGCTTACCCATCACCCATTGATTTACAGGTACTTGACGGGTAATTTTCGGTGTCGTGATTTGGAGAATATTTGCTTGAGTATCAGCTATTTGCTGGGTTATTTGCAAAGTTGTAATTTCAGTCGGATATATCCCAGTTGCAAATAATAAATATGCTAAAGCAAAATCCTGCACACTCGATTTTTTGGCTTGGTGTAAAATTTGGTGAACCAAATTCCCAGGTAAATCCACAATTTCTCTCGTCGTCACTACTAAATTTTGGTTTATTTTCGCCAAATTTGCGGAAGAATCTAAACCTTTAGCGACAAACAACTCCACCAAAGTCTCTAAAAACTCATCTCTATCCTGCCAAAATTCGTGCATCTCACTAGTAAACTCGATAATCGCATACCCCAAAGTCATCGTGTTTACTAACGCCGCCAGCTTTTCCACAGGTAAACTTGTCGTTAATAATCCTTGGGCGATCGCATTTGCAAAATATTCACCCACTTTGCGATTAACTTCCTTCAGCCCCTTTCCCAATGCACGCCGACTTTCTGGCGGATATTGACTAGCTTCGCCCACCACCGAACGAATAAAATCAGGAACCCGCTCGAAAGTAAGTAAAGTGTTACTTGCATAATTTTTGAGAATTTGACCAGCATCATCAGCCGGATTTATTTCTTCCACCAATGATTCTGCCAAATTTGTAAATCTTTCTGATTCTTCAAATAAAGCCAAAAGCAACCCATGTTTGTTACCAAACTGGCGAAATAGCGTCACTTCATTCACTCCAGCCAATTCCGCTATTTGCCGAGTTGTTGTATTCGCCACACCCTGAGTAGTAAATAATTCAAGTGCAGCTTGCATTAAACGCTCATGAGTAGAGTTCATAGCCGAAAAAGAAAAGTAATAAGGGGTAAATACTCAAAATACTAACTCAGTTCATCCCTCCTGAGTCACAAGTAATACTACTCCTCAAGCATAATTTAGCAATTTTGAAAAATAATGCAAGCGGCACTTGCACAATATTGGAAATATTGCTAGGATTAGTAATGTAAGTGAGACTTGCTTTTCTACTGTAACTGATTTGCGGACATGATCATCAAATAGCTAATTCCAGGCTCAGAAGCCAAAAATTACACAGAGTTAAGGGCAGTTCGCTTTATTATCAAGAAGAAACAACAAGAATTTTATGACATCAAAACCTGTTTCTACCGCTCTAGCAAGCGGACAATCAACTACTAAAAGTTCTTTTAATTGGACTTATCTATTATTCTTTGGAGCGTTTCATGGGTTAGCGTTACTTGCACCTTGGTTCTTTTCTTGGAAAGCATTATTTGTGACGCTGTTTTTGCACTGGCTATTTGGGAGTATTGGTATTTGTTTGGGATATCACCGATTGTTGAGCCATCGCAGCTTTCAGGTTCCTAAGTGGTTAGAATATGCGATCGCAATTTTGGGAGCATTAGCATTGCAAGGTGGACCAATATTTTGGGTAAGTGGACATCGACAACACCACGCACATACGGAAGATGTGGATAAAGACCCATATTCAGCTAAACGTGGATTTTGGTGGAGCCATGTACTATGGCTTTTGTACCCACGTCCTGAGTTTTTCAATCGCGAAATTTACCAAACAGCCGCACCCGATTTATTAAAACAACCTTTCTATCGTTGGCTGGATAAGCATTTCTTAATCTTACAAATACCTTTAGCTGTATTACTTTATGTTTTAGGCGGATGGTCATTTGTAATTTATGGAGTCGTAGTTAGATCGGTATTACTCTGGCACTCAACTTGGTTTGTCAACTCAGCTACCCATGCATGGGGTTATCGCAACTTTGAGGCAGATGATAATGCTCGTAACCTGTGGTGGGTATCCATTGTTACTTATGGAGAAGGATGGCACAACAACCATCATAAATATCCCAACGTTGCCAAAGCTGGATATCATTGGTGGGAAATCGATGTCACTTGGTGGAGTATCAAAGTCTTACAGACATTAGGTTTAGCTAAAAAAGTCAATCTTTACAAGTCTTAAAATTTTCAGGGATACTTAGTATTTCTGACTGCAAAAAGAGGTCGGAAATCAAAAGTATACCAATTCCCTAATTAATGGCAACAGATAGTTTTTAGTAGCCTTTTTAAATCTGTTGCCATATTTTTGTAGACCTAATACCGATTCCAAAAATGTTTGCAACACATCCAGAATATGAGACGCTATACCGTGTCTTTACAAAATTCATCTGTCGCATTCTTTTTTCAAATTGGGATAAAATCCCTAAAATCAATATCCTTAACTAACCGTATTCACAGTGAGGGTGAAAATGCCCCCTCTAGCTTGAAAGAGTCATTCGTATTCTTCGCCCCGCGTCCCCGTTTCTCCGTGTCCGCCTTTCATGCTTGGTGATGAAATTTTTTCATCGGGACTGCCTCTATCCCTTCATCTCAGCATAAGCTTGATAAACACCCTTGACGTTATACCAATTTAAGAAAATTCGTGCTAGCTCTAAAGCTAACTGTGATTGACCAATACTAATTAACCATTTTAAAATCGGTAACATTGTCCGCTCATTTAAAAATCCATTTAAAGATAGCGTTCCCCACAATATTTTGTGGAGTAATGTCATTTGAATCATTAATCGTACTTGCCAAGTGGGATGCTTTTGATAAAACAAAACTCCCATTCTTCCCCGTTGAATTTCTTTATCAATTAAGTTGGGAATTTGGTCAATATTAAAGGCTGGATGCCAGTGATAGCCGACAGCTTGGGGACATTTTATTAATACTAATCCCAGATTTTTTAAACGAACACCTAATTCTAAATCTTCCCAACCATATAATTGAAATTCTGTATCAAACAGTCCTGCTTTTTCTAACCAATGTTTAGCGATCGCGACATTTCCTGTTGCAAAGAAAGCTCGTGAAAAATCGGTAATTTTATATGGTTCGGAGGTGGGATTTTCAAAGTTAGCTGTATTAATTACCGCACCATAAGTAAAAAACTTGTCGTTACCAAGTTTATTTTTCCCGGCGACTAAAGCATCAGCATGGGATTGTAAAAATGTTTCCGTGACAACCAAATCACTATCAATAAAGATAATTGTATCACCAGTCGCTTGTTCGACACCCAAATTTCTCGCCGCAGAAGGACCTTGATGATTTTGTGAAAATACCCGCACATGGGGAAACTCGTTTTTGCATTTCTCTAACCATTGCAAAGTCCCATCAGTCGAACCATCATCGACAAGCACCACCTCATAGCCAGTGACAGCACTATGACTTAACTGCTGTACTTCCAAAGCTTGCAGGCATTTTTCTAATATCGGTTTACGGTTATAAGTTGGAATTACAACGCTAAAAAACACGGCTTCACCACCCATGACATATGATCTTCTCTAGGATAGGACAAGAGAAGTGCGATCGCAGTTCCTTCATCCCATATCAATCATATTTACTTCTTTTCTCCCCACGACTCGATAGTGTAAAAAAACCTCATTTTCGACTGTTTTTACTTCTAGTAATTCGAGACGAGGTGCGAAATTTTCCAGGAATCCATTACCAGCTACGGGTGTCGGCGCAATCTCACCACCCAAAACTAAAGGACAAACTGTTAACCATAATTCATCCACTAAGTCTAACTCGAACATTGCAGCTACTAGCTTACCACCACCCAAGACTGCCAGATTATCTATACCTTCGAGTTTAAATTGTGCTAATGCTGCGGTTATGTTAATTTTTTGATTAAGCTGTTCATTTCCGAGATTTGCTGCAAAAGTGAAAATCCGCTCAAATTCCCAGCGTTTCCGCCAAAAATTCGCACCTTCCTGTGTCGTCAACAACCAACGTCGCACAGGCTGCTGAAAAAAACGAATTTCCGGATTGAGATTTGCGCTTTCTGTAATTACTATATGAAGAGGCTGTAAAGGTTTATCTGTCTTTTCTCTGTGCTGTAGTAAATTCGGATTCGAGACAGTAAGTGTTGTCCCATAAGCCCGGAGAGTGCCAGCACCCAATAGTACAGCATCCGCAACCGCGATTTGTTTTTCCAGGTGTGCCTTGTCAAATTTTGAGCCAAACCGTGCGGCAGAAGATTTAAAGTCCGCAATTTTGCCATCCGCACTCATGGCGAGGATAACTGTAACATAAGGATGATGTTGCAACATTTAGATTAAAGAAGTATCTCGTGAGATTGTTTGTCTGTGTTCTGTGTTTATTTGTTTTCATGATTCTGGCTGTTCTGAGATTAGCTATTCAAGCTGAGATTTAGTAACGTTAAGGAAAGGTTAGCTTTTTCATGTCATGATTTAAATTTGCAACAAGTACTTAGGTAATTCAATGCTTGATAGATTGCTAATTCCAGTGTATGAGAGACCGGAATCAAGTTATATTAATAACTGCAACAACCAAAGAGATAATCATTATGTAATGTTTGTCCACTATTTGATTGTATATTGTTGCTGTTATAGTTTGCGTATGCTCAGTGAGATTGCCGATGCCTAAACCGCGTCAATTATCATTTCGTCGCTTACTAGTGACAAGAATTTTGCTGCTGTCGGTTCCAGTCTTGTTGATTGGCGAAATTGTAGTCTTCAAAAAAGCCCGCCATACTCAGCTCAACACCGCCCGTCAAAATTTAACCGAAAGTGCAGTTCTCAAAGGGGAAAAAATTTTAGATAGAGTCGCAAATCTGAAGACAAACTTACTAACTGCGAGCCAAACAACGATACTACGTTCTGGTTCTAGTGTGGATGTGCAGCTATTTATCAATTTACTCGAACAGAATTTACCAAAACAAATTGAATGCGTTCAATTTCAAGATTTAGCAATTAATCGAGTCATTGCCAGTACATGCGGTGATGAGCCTTTGGAAGCGAGAAATGTCAATGATAGTTTTACTAATAGCCAAACTAATCTGACTTCAAGCTCACAAACTTCAAGCTCACAAGCTTCAACTTCACAAACAGTGGGACTAGAAAATAATATTCGCATCAAGGTGATTGTGCCACCAAAAATATATATTAAATCCTTAAGAGATTCTGAACGAGGTACACAAAACAAATTACAGATGCTTCTCTCATCTCCAGTATATGACAATACCGGGAATATGCGTTATTTACTGTCAATTCAATCTGAATTGCAGCAAAAAATTAAGAATAAACCCGTATTGCTAACTGGTTCAACGGTTGTGATTGCCGATGATGGGACAATTTTGGCGCATCCCATTGCTCAAAGAGTTGGTACTAATATTAACCAACATGAGGATGCATCCAGGTTAAAGAAGATTGTACAACATGCGATCGCAGGCAAACAGGATAGTTTGCAATTTTTCTTTGAAAAACAAGGTGAAGAATTACTTGCAGGTTATACAGCCATTCCCAGTCCCATCCCCAATACCACAAATCAAAAATGGGTAATCTTGGATGTCACAACTTTAGATAATGCTTTATATGGGTTAACGGAAATCAAAATAATTCTTGTCCTCTTGACAATAGGCTTAATTAGTGCTTGTTTAATCGCATCATTATACATCGCCCGTTATTTGGCGAATCCAGTGGAAAAATTGCGCGATTATGCCTTAAACATTCATGCCACTTCGCCAACACAACCCATACCCCACGACTTTCAAATTCGCGAATTTAATCAGCTTGCACAAGCAATTGATAGAATGCTGGAAAGACTCAAAGCTTGGTCTGAAGAAATTGAAAGTGCCTGGAAAGAGGCAAAAGCAGCAAACCAAGTTAAAAGTCAATTTTTAGCAACAACATCTCACGAACTCAGGAACCCACTCAATATCATTATTAACTGCGTCCGCGTAGTGCGTGAAGATTTGTGCGATAACAAAGAAGAAGAATTAGAATTTCTCAAACGGGCTGATGATACTGCCATTCATTTGCTAGAAATTATTAACGATTTACTGGATATTTCTAAAATAGAAGCTGGCAAACTATCAGTTTTTTTGGAAACAATTGATTTGCGGCAAATATTAAAAGAAGTGATTAACTTACAATCTGTGAATATTCAACAAAAAGGATTACATTTTAGTATTCCTGAATTCACATCGCCAATGCCAGTCAAAGCTGATCCGAAAAAATTAAAACAGGTATTAATAAATCTCATTGGCAATGCGACAAAATTTACAGAAGAAGGTAGCATTACAATCACAACAAAAATTAAGCTGGAACATCAGTTCACAAATCAACTTGAACACCCGCCAAAAATCCAGCCCTATGTAATTATCTCCATTCAAGATACAGGAATTGGTATCGAACCTAGTCAGCAACAAAAATTATTTCGTCCCTACGTGATGATTGAAAGTTCTACAAACCGTAAATTTGAAGGTACAGGTTTAGGACTAGCCATTTCCCGTAACTTAATGGAGTTGATGGGGGGGACAATTTCCCTAGAAAGTAATGGCATTAACCAAGGTACGACTGCAACCATTACTCTACCCTTAATCGACACAGCATCATTAAAAATACCACCAGAATTGTTAGCGATCGAAGAATTAGTGATGACATCTCCTGATGATAATTTCAAGAAAAATCACGAACATCCAGAAAATGGTATTGTCAACTCACTACGTACTAATTCGTAATTATTTTCCCTGTCTTCCTTTTGTCTCTTTTCCCTATTTTTTCTCTTCCCTTTAATCAAGAAATATTGTTACCCCTCCTTGATGCAAAGATTCACTCAAAGCAGTGAGAATCTCCACTAACTTAGTACCTACCTGCGCGGATGAAATTACAGGATAAGTATTTTTTTGTATGCATTCAAGGAAATATTGACAGGCTTTTTGTAATGGTTCAGCTTTTTCTAATTCTAATATTTGCTGACTGTGGTTAACGGGAATATAGCAATTGTCCTGGATATCAAATTCTCCTTTCAGTAAGGTTAATGGTGCATTTGTTAACATTTCGTCAAAAATTAAACTACCCTGACTGCCAACAATACCCAAACGTCGTTGTTTATCGTTATTTAGCCAGCACAAATGTATATTTGCTTGAAATCCACTCGGATAGGTAAGTGTAGCCCAAACTAAGTCCGATTGTTTTTCTTGCAACCACACTGAACCTGTTGCTTGCACCTTCACGGGGTACTCTCCAAGCCATGTATTAAAAATTGCAATATCGTGAATAGCTAAGTCCCAAAGCGCATCAACGTCTTGACGCACTGGTCCCAGATGAGTACGAGTGGCATATCCGTAGCGTAAATTACCTAATTCACCTGACTCGATAATTGCTTTACCCCTTGTGACGGCGGGATGAAATAAATATGTATGATCAACCATGAGAATGCGCTGTTGCTGTTCTGCTAACTGAGACAACTCTCGACATTCCCAAGGATGAATTGTCAGGGGTTTTTCAGCAAGAATATGTAGCCCCCAATGCAATGCATCCATAATCAGCGAGTAATGAGTTACCGCAGGGGTAGCAATGATGACTCCATCAAGTTCAGGCAACTTTTGTAATGCCTGCCACTCAGTTGTTAGCAAAATATCATCACTGAGTCGGTATTGTCTTTTGACAACCTCAAGACGTTCTGGATTTGGCTCTACCACAGCGACTAAATTTGCCTGGGGATTTTCGGATACAACCCTGAGCCAGTGAACTCCCCAGCGTCCAACTCCAATTACAGCTAGATTAATTTTTTTTGTCATTGGTTAGTAGTTAATAGTTAATAGTTATTAGCTAATGGTTATTAGTTTAGTTCTTGTGTACTAATAAACTATGACTGATGCAATGCAGAATTTTAACGCTAAGTAATTTCTGCTACAAAGCATCAGTAAGCATTAACAGTCTTATCGATTATTAACTGACTAATCCGAGATTGAGTTCAGAGTTATTACTGAGGATTAATAGATAAAAAGGCAACTTTTGCTGCGGCTTGTTCGGCAGCTTTAATTGATCGCCCTTTACCTTCGCCGAGTTTTTTCCCATGTAGCCACACTTCTGCATTAAACCTGTCTTGATTGTGCTGGGCTTGCTGGATTTCTATAACTCGGTATTCTGGTAATACTTTATACTGCGCTTGTGTCCATTCTTGAAGTGCGGCTTTATAGTTGAGTCGAGCGGGATCGCGGCGAATTTCGGTGGTTAGTTCTTTAAAATGGGGGTCTAACCAAGGGCGGATTAAGTCAAGATTGTTGGTACTGAGATAAAGTGCGCCAAGTACAGCTTCAAACGAATCGGCAAATCGTGATTCTTGACCAACTTTGTCTGTGGTGGCGCTACCAGCAACGAGCAAGTATAATTCTAAGCCGTAGGAACGAGCAAGTTGAGCGAGAATGCGATCGCTAACTAAAACCGAACGAATGGCAGCAAAATCACCCACTGAACAATCAGGGTAATTATCCCACAACACAACAGCAGCCACCAAACGTACAACTGCATCACCAACAAATTCCAGTTGTTCGTAGTTTGCAGATTCGGATACTGTTGGATGCGTCAACGCCATATCAAGTAACTGCCACTTAATTGGTGCTTCCAGTGGCAAACCTAATTTTTTGACCAAATTTTCCAGTTGACGCTGACGGCGTGGGTACGCAAGAGACATTATTATTTATTGAGAATTGGGCATTGGGAATTGGTTAAGAAATAACAAAAGACTAGCAATCACTAACTATTAACCAATCAGAAAATTAAGGAGAGAGTCGGACATAAGCCGGGTTCTGTTATTGTCTGTAGAAATGCTACAAGTAACATCTCGACAAAACAACGGCGGTTATCTATCTGGGATGTCTGTTACCAGGACACCTCTAGCGGCTCAATTTGCGGAACTGGTAAAAGACCAACCGTAGTTCCATTACCTTGCTTCCAACCGGGGTTTACCGAGCCAACGCCTCTCGACGCTGCTGGTGCGCTCTTACCGCACCTTTGCACCCTTACCAAAATAGTTGGGAGTTGTCAGTTAAAAACTTATGAGTGATTAATTCCTAATTCCCAACCCCTAACTCCTAACAAGCTTTTGGCGGTATTTTTCTGTGGCACTATCCTCACGATCGCTCGCACTGGACGTTATCCAGCAAGTTTGGTCTTTCGGAAGCCCGGACTTTCCTCAAACCATAAAATGACTGATAGTGGAATACTAAATCCTGAATACTCAGCCCTCAGCATTCTTTGTTTCAGCACTTTTATGGGTCTGCAACCACCTACACCTACTCTCTCCCATTATCCAGTTTAATCTTTGATGACCAGATAGTTCCTAGATTGTAATTATTTTCTTTTTTGGTTCCAAGGAAGGGCGTAAGTCCAAGGGAGTTTTTTGATGATAAAGGGACAATTGACAATACACATGGGTGGTTTATTTTGTCCTGGGGCAAGTCCGACACGTACTTCTGATAATCTCAATACTAGTTGGAGCGAAAATTCTAAGGTGATTTCTTCATTCATGAATTTTTTGAATAAAATCCGATTGGCTTTGACGGGGTTTTTCTCTAAGCCTTTGATATCAACAATTGGTTTTTTCGTGTTGTAAGTTCCGGTTTCTTTATCGCGCTCAAATGTATTTTCAGAAGTAATTGTTGTTGTGAGGGTTTTTTCTGGAGCTACTAAGCCAGGGCTTTGTGACACAGCTAAGTCACGAGTAATATCAGGTGATTTCCGAATGACTCGCATCGATTGTTTGTTATGTTTAATGACGATAGAACTATTATCCCAATCAACGTAAACTGCCAGATTTTTCGACTTGTTTTCAACAAACATTAATAATTCTTTTAAGTCTTCTAATCCAGAGGTTGGAGATAGTTTAAAGCTAATGCCGACATCATCAAATATTTCTTGCTTTTTTAGTTGTTCATCGACGGATGCTTTGTCAAAAGAGAAATTTATTTTGTCGTCGATAGACTCAATCATCCGATTGATTGTGTAAGATATACCGATGATGTAGAAGGTTAATATTAGTAAATTATTGTCGCCTGCTCGCATAATTTTAAGTCTTGACTCCTCACGGCTAATTCTTGGGAATAATATAGCAATTTGCTCAGATTTAAAAGTTAACAGCTTAATAACTAATTTTTAATTGATGAATGATTTTCTAACCAACCACGTCGCCAAAAAATGAATAGTAAAGCTGAGGCGATCGCAGCCATTACAGCCAAGCAGAGTGGATACCCCCAATACCAATTCAACTCTGGCATATTATACTGCGATTTTTCGGTATTAAAATTCATGCCATAGACACCGGCAATAAATGTTAGGGGAATAAAAATTGCCGAAATAACGGTGAGCAGTTTCATGATTTCGTTCATTTTATTGCTAACTGCTGACATGTAAACATCCATTAATCCGGCGGCTAGCTCGCGATAGGTTTCCACCATATCCATAACCTGTATTGTATGGTCATAACAATCGCGAAAATGAAACTGAACCTCTGCACTAATTAGTTCACTACTATCCCTAATTAATGAATTTATGGCATTGCGTTGAGGCCAAATCGCACGTCGTAGCTGTAATAATTCTCGGCGTATTTGATATATACTCTGAAGAGTATAACGAGTAGGGTTTGCAATTACTTCTTCTTCCAATTCTTCTATGCGATCGCCATATTTTTCTAGTACAGGGAAAAAACCATCAACAATTGCATCCAGAAGTGCATAAGCTAAGTAGTCTGCACCACGTTTGCGAATAATTCCTCGACTACGTTCTAGCCGACTGCGTACAGGCTCAAAACAATCATGTTCTGGCTCTTCTTGAACTGTGAGTAAGTAATTTTTACTTAAGACAAAACTGACTTGTTCGCTATAAAATCCACAAGTAAAGTCCTTGGGTACAACCATACGAGCAATAATTACTAACTGTTCTTCATATTCCTCGATTTTTGGACGCTCTGACATATTCACCACATCTTCCAATACCAGACTATGCAGATTAAAGATATTACCTAAAGTTTCTAAAGTGTCTATACTTCCTAATCCTTGAACATCAACCCAAGATACAGAGTGGGTATCTAAATATTTTTCACATTCCTCCAGAGAAATATTGTTTTTGTCAATAAATTCGCCATCGTTGTAATCTATTAATCTGATTGTGCAAGGTACAGAATCCGTGCGAATATTGATTGTCCCTGGTAATTCTCCAGGATGATGATAAAATTCTCGATAATCATCTGTGTCTTCGATCGCCTGGGAAGTTACTTGAGAAATACGACGATATTTTTTTCCCATGAAATTTACCTAATTTTATTGGTTATTTACGCAAATTTTTTCTCAATTTGCAATTTCGAGATGGGTGCGATCGCTATTTAATGACAATATCTAACTTGGCATTTGATAGACTTAGTTAAAAGACAGCCACATTATACTACCAGTTAGTAATAATTTGGGATTTATTATTTGATATTCCTAGCTCTAAATAATCACAATCTTAATCAAGAATATTAGTCAACAATCTTAATAAAAAAGCAGCTTGCCAGACTTAGACAAACTGCTTAATAAAAATTTACAAATAATTAATTTATCCGTAGAGACGGAATGAATCTGGTTGGGGTAGTTGAGGCAATTACTTGCATCTACTACATCATGCCCATACCACCCATACCCATGCCGCCCATACCCATACCGCCCATACCGCCCATGCCGCCCATACCGCCCATGCCACCCATGTCAGGCGCAGCAGCAGGTTTCTTCTCAGGCTTCTCAGCAATGACAGCTTCAGTAGTCAGTACCATCCCAGCGATGGAACCAGCGTTTTGGAGAGCAGAACGTACTACCTTGGCGGGATCGATAATACCAGCAGCAATCAAATCTTCATATTCCCCTGTAGCAGCGTTATAACCGACATTAAAAGCGGCTTCGCGAACATGGGCAACTACAACAGTGCCTTCAACACCAGCATTGTCCGCCATTTGGCGTAGGGGTGCTTCGAGACTGCGGGCAACGATATCAGCGCCGATTTTTTCATCTTCGCTGAAATTTTTCTTGATTTCTTCGACTTTTGTCGATAGGTGAATTAAGGTTGTACCGCCACCAGCGACAATCCCTTCTTCGACTGCGGCTTTAGTCGCATTAAGTGCGTCTTCAATGCGTAATTTCCGGTCTTTGAGTTCGGTTTCAGTTGCCGCACCAACCTTAATTACAGCAACACCACCAGCTAATTTGGCGATGCGTTCTTGTAATTTTTCCTTATCGTAGTCGGAATCTGTTTCGTCAAGTTGTTTGCGAATTTGGGCGATACGTTTTTGGATATCTTCCTTATTTTCGCCAGCAGCAACAATAGTAGTGCTTTCTTTATCAATTTCGATTGTGCGGGCAGTCCCCAACATTTCCAAAGTTGCGGTATCCAAGTTCAAACCAATTTCTTCAGAAATTAGCTGTCCTTGGGTGAGTACCGCAATATCTTCTAACATCGCTTTACGACGTTCGCCAAAACCAGGGGCTTTAATCGCAGCTACATTCAAAACACCACGGGCTTTGTTAACAACCAAAGTTGCCAACGCTTCCCCATCCACATCTTCAGCAATAATTAGCAAAGGTTGACCTAAACGGGCAACTTTTTCCAAAACCGGAACTAGGTCTTGAATATTGCTAATCTTTTTATCTGTAATCAGGATGCGAGCATTTTCAAACTCAACCGTCATCCGTTCGTTGTTGGTGATGAAGTAGGGAGAAATGTAACCGCGATCGATTTGCATCCCTTCTACAACTTCGAGTTCGGTAGAAAGAGATTTGGATTCCTCAACAGTGATTACGCCATCTTTCGTCACCTTCTCCATGGCTTCGGCAAGCATTGCGCCGACTTCTTCATCATTACCAGCAGAGACAGTAGCTACTTGGGCAATTGCACTACCTTCGATGGGTTTAGCGATTTTGGCAATTTCTAAAACCAAAGCCTCAATCGTTTTATCCATCCCGCGTTTAACTGCGATCGGATTGCTACCAGCCGCAACGTTCCGCAAGCCTTCTTTAATCATTGCCTGCGCTAAAACCGTCGCAGTTGTGGTACCATCACCAGCAACATCCTTGGTTTTAGAAGCTACTTCTTGAATCAACCGCGCCCCAGTATTTTCTAGGGGGTCTTCCAATTCAATTTCCTTAGCTACGGTAATCCCGTCATTGACAATTTGAGGAGAACCAAATTTCTTTTCTAAAAGTACATTGCGACCTTTCGGACCCAAGGTAATTTTCACAGCATCTGCCAGGGCATTAATTCCCCGTTCGAGGGCACGCCGAGATTCGTCATCAAATGCTACAATCTTCGCCATATTATCCGTTTTTAATCCTTACACTAGACAATTTAGCACTCAAAGGCAGGGAGTGCTAATTCGTAAATACCGTCAAATAAATTTGGATGGTAGATTTACGTTATTAAAGTAATGCGATCGCACTTGTGAGATTGACCCGGAAGAAAGCTTTCAGTCTTTGAAGGAGTTAGATTAGCAGGTTATTGTCAAACCCCACACATCCCCAATCTCAAATTTAAAATCCACTTGGATACAGATAAAGTAGAAAAAAATGATTAATATACATTTGAAGCTCGCGGAAAACCACAATAATTATTGAGTCGGGAGATGGATATAAACGGATTTCTTCAGTCTCTCGGAATTGCTAAACCTAGCGGTTTCGGCTGGTTGGCAGTAGTGTTTACTTTTTTATTGGCTTGGCTAGTTACATGGCGTTTAATGCCCACAGTCCGGAAATTTGCTCTGCGTGTTGGTTGGGCTGACCAACCTAATGCCCGACGATTGAACCGCGAACCTTTACCAAATGCAGGTGGATTGGCTATTTACACTGGCGTAATGGCGGCAATGGTATTGGCGAGCTTGTTAAGACCGATTGAAGTCCAAAATGTCTTAATCCAAGTCCTGACTATTTTGCTAGGGGGTTCAATACTAGTGCTGATTGGTTTCATCGACGACCAATTTGGCTTGCCGTCCTCAGTCCGGATGTTGGTGCAAGTCCTAACAGCGCTCTTATTAGTTGCCAACAAAATTAGTATCGCAGTAACTCTTGGCACACCATTTGACTCAACCCTCTCAACCTTGGTGACAGTGCTTTGGGTAGTAGGAATTACCAATGCCATTAACTTAATGGATGGCATGGATGGCTTAGTGGGAGGAGTTGGGTTTATTACCTCAATGAGTTTGCTGGCTGTATCTGCCCAATCTTATAACCGTGCAGCTGCAACATTGGTATTAGCAGCCTTAGGAGGTGCAGCACTCGGCTTCTTACGTCACAATTTTTACCCCTCACGCATCATTATGGGCGATGCGGGTGCATACTTCTTTGGTTATGTTTTAGCAGCTACTTCAATTTTAGGTAAACTTCAAACATCTACAATCTTCGGATTAGTACCGACAGTTTTATTTTTGTTGCTACCAGTGCTTGACACAACTCAAGTGGTTGTCAGGAGGTTAATGGCGGGTAAAAATCCGATGAATACCCCAGGAAAAGACCACCTCCACCATCGTTTACTGGCGTGGGGTTTATCGCAACGCCATGCAGCTTTAACTTTATGGGCGATCGCATTAGTATCTAACTTAGTGGCAATGTACTTCCAAAGATTAACTCCAGTACAGATATTAGCCACAGCGATAGCGATCGTATTACTATTAGCCTTTACAGTTTGGCAGCGCATACGCGCCTCAAAAATGATGATACCTGAGAAGGAGCGGGTAGTTGTTGTCAAGGAAGGAGAATAAAGTTTAATTGAGTAGTGAAATGCGATCGCGCCTCAGAGAGGAATGGTTAACCAGCAAGACATATGCTCTCTCGCGATCGTATAATTAGGAACTTAGGCAGAAAAATTCCGTATAACCATACTTAAAAGGGTGTTTATATGGAAAGTTTCGTATAATACCGGGATTAAGGGAATTAAACAGAAAGATTCGGTATAAATGACCTCTGAGGCGTGATTATATGGAAGCGTTAAGTATCATCAATATTACACGTGTGAGCAGTTCATCTCTTCCAAAGCACCAAGCGAAAGCACTTCAGGTATAAGCTGGAGTACTTTGATGTATGCTTTTCTGCTGCTACAAACTGATGTATTATTTTCAGTGCCATAATCTGAGAAAAGAATGCAGCCCATACTGACCATAGAATATTTGTGCTCTGAAGCAGCTAGGTTTGCTGAAATAGAGTCCATATACGACGAACCTACGCTTTACGGTGTCACAGATGGAAAAGCTGTCGGAACTTATCTCGAACGTAAATTCACGGCTTATTTAGCCCAAGCCTATAATTATAAACCAGGAAATTCAGCCTTAGGTATTGATCTTCCTGCCCTTGAAGTTGATATTAAAGTAACAAGCATAAAGCAGCCGCAATCTTCTTGCCCCTTTGAGTCAGCAACCCAAAAAGTATTTGGGTTGGGGTATCATCTTCTTATTTTTGTTTACGATAAGTATGATGATCCTGTAAATAGAACTGGAAGATTAGATATGCGACACACTATTTTTGTAGATAAGAGTAGAACAGGTGATTTTCAGACAACTAGAGGCATCATAGATATTCTAAGTCGAGAAGGAAATAAGGATGATATTATCGCCTTTATTATGGAGAGGAATTTGCCGGTTGACGAAATAGGTGCTAATCAGTTAGCTGACAGAATTTTAGAATCGCCCCCGAATCAAGGCTATTTAACAATTTCAAATGCTCTTCAGTGGAGATTACAATATAGTCGAGTTATTCAGCAGGCTGGCAACACATCAGGAATCATCAGAGTTAGATAGGTAATAATGCGAAAATCAGCAGAAAAATGGCAATTTGGTGATTTTCAAACTCCTGACAATCTTGCAAGAGAGGTTATTCAAACTCTTAGGAGAAATCATAAGATATCACCAGAATTTGTTATAGAGCCAACCTGTGGGAAAGGAGCTTTTATTCGGGCTGCGCTGAATGAGTTTAAAAATTCAAAAATTATAGGCTTAGATATTAACAAGGAATATGTTAGAGAAGCGAGGCTCTCTATCTCTGGATATGTAAATTCTGGAAATGCAACTATATATGAGTCTAATTTTTTTGATACAAACTGGGACGATCTGATTTCCAAATTTTCGGGTTATATTTTAGTTATTGGTAACCCCCCTTGGGTTACAAGTAGTGACTTAAGTGTTCTTAATAGTCAAAATCTTCCCTCTAAATCAAACTTTCAGAATCGTCGAGGTATTGAGGCTATTACTGGCTCAGGAAATTTCGATATTTCCGAATGGATGCTGCTGAAATATGTTGAGTGGTTGTCAAAAAGAGAAGGAACTATAGCTATTCTCTGTAAATATTCCGTTGCTCGAAAGGTAATACGCCAGATAGGAAAGAAATCAGATAATAAATTTTCTGCTCAGATTTATATAATTGATGCAAAGTCTTATTTTAGAGCTTCAGTTGAGGCGTGTCTCTTTGTTTTATCCACTGATTCTTATGATAACCTTGATTGTAAAATTTATGAGGATTTAAAGTCTAGGCAGGCATCATACCTAATTGGTGAAAGAAATGGATTACTCCTAAAAGATACGGTTAAATTTGAGAAGTGGAAACATTTGGCAGGACAGGAATTAAGATATATTTGGCATTCTGGAATTAAGCATGACTGCTCTAAGGTGATGGAGTTAGAGGAAGCTCATGATACTTTTTTTATAAATGGAATGGGTGAAAAATATCCTTTAGAGAACAGCTACTTATATCCTCTCCTCAAAAGTTCAGATGTTGGTAATGGCAGAATCAATGATTATCGAAAACTTGTTTTGATTACACAAAAATTTATTGGTGATGATACAAGCATCATTCAACATGAAGCACCTAAAACCTGGGAATATCTACTTAAACACGATGAGCATCTAAAAAACAGAAAAAGTTCTATTTATAAGAATAAGCCACCATATTCTATATTTGGCATTGGCTCGTATTCCTTCAAAAGCTGGAAAATAGCAATTTCTGGGCTTTATAAGCAATTAAGATTTTGCCTTATCGAACCTTTGGGCGGAAAGCCAGTAATGCTTGACGATACTGTAAATTTTTTGTCGTTTGATACTGAGGAAGAAGCTAGATTTATTTTTGGTCTTGTTACCTCAAATCCTTCCCTAGAGTTTTTTGACTCTATGATTTTTTGGGATGACAAAAGACCAATAACTATAGATATTTTAAGGCGGTTATCCCTTAAGGCTGTTGCAGAAGAACTAGAAGTTTTGGATAATTATTTGCAATGGGCTGCTGAAGCTGTTCCAGTAGTTGCTAGTGGTCTGTAATTGTGATTAGCGGAGGAACCTGCCCATCATAAACAACAGATACACACCTAATACACTGGTGCAGACAGATTAGAGTTTATCGGTGAGTGTTCGAGGTTATCTGCCGCCGCACAACTTCACCGTTATCTAAGACAAATAAACCCCCTACGCCATCACCATACCACCATCAACATTAAACACTTGCCCAGTAATATAAGCTGCGGCTGGGTCTGCTGCTAAAAAGCGTACCATTCCCGCAATCTCTTCAGGTTGACCAAAACGGGCTAAGGGAATAAATTTTAAAATTTCTTCGGTGTTTCCTAGTTCACTAGTCATGTCGGTAGCGATGAAACCAGGAGCAACCGCATTTACTGTAATGCCACGGGAAGCGAGTTCCTTGGCGACAGTTTTGGTAAAACCAATTACCCCAGCTTTGGCAGCGCTGTAATTTGCTTGTCCGGGGTTGCCCATTTGTCCGGCAACGGAGGTTATGCTAATAATGCGACCGGAGCGCTGTTTGAGCATAATTTTACTGACAGCACGAGTGCAAAAAAATACACCTGTGAGGTTTAGGTCTATTACTGCTTGCCAGTCTTCAGGCTTCATCCTGAGTAAGAGAGTATCGCGAGTTATACCAGCATTATTAACTAAGATATCAACACGACTAAATTTTTCCATCACTGCGTTAATGAGTGCATCAACTTGCTCACTTTTGGAAACATCAGCTTGGAGAGCGATCGCATTACCTCCAGCTTGGGTAATGGTATCAACAACTGCATCGGCAGCAGCACTAGAAGCGGCATAATTAACAACGATAGTCGCACCCTGCTTGGATAATTCGAGTGCGATCGCGCGTCCAATCCCTCTCGATGCACCTGTAACAATCGCAACTTGACTCCGTAATGTTTGCAAGTTTTCTGGCAGCAATTCCATTGAAGATTCCTCAAGATATTTAATTAACGCGCAAATTTATCTTACAGGTTTAGGGGTAATGGTTAATGGAATTTTGTGGCTGATTTTTGCTGTTCAAGGAGAGTATTACAAATAAAAATTTCTCTTTTCCCGTTTCCCCTTTTCCCAAACTAAGATTAGAGACGAACCATAGAATAAGTCGGTGCTATATGGCTACGAAAAAGCAATTCAATAGTTTTGAAGAAATGCTTGCTCATTCTGATGTGCCCGTACTGGTTGACTTTTATGCTGATTGGTGCGGTCCTTGCAAACTCATGAGCCAAATCTTAGAACAGGTAAATGCCCAACTCCAAGGTAGAATGCAGGTTGCGAAAATCGATACTGAAAAATATCCGCAATTAGCAAGTCAATATCAGATTTACGCTTTACCAACGCTAGTTTTATTTAAACAAGGTCAACCTGTGGACAAAATTGAGGGTGTAATGCAAGCACCTGATTTAGTCCGACATTTGGAATCGAAGCTTTAAATTAACTAGAAATGTCACAAAACCGGGCTCTTCGCTGAAGTATCCCGGTTGTTATGTTGCTCATATATCTCATTAAGTTGGGAAGATTGAAGTTGGGAAGATTGCATTGCCATTCAAAGTTCAATTCAAACTTCAATTTCCAGATGAAAATCTGAAATCCTAAGAACGCCGCACGTTTAAACAGCACCATTCCTTACGTTTCCATAGGGTTGCCACTATCCAACCATTTTTTTCTAAAGCGTCTGCCACGGATTTGGACTGTTCGACTAAAACTCCGCTAAAAATTCCCCAGGTTGAAGGTTTAGCGATCGCGCTCATTTGGGGTACTAAACTAATAATTACATCTGCCAAAATATTACAAACAATGCCATCTACTGGCTGTTCGAGGATTTTTGCCAAGGTTTCCACGCTGCCTTCTCTCGCGATTATTTGCCCGTCAGCGATGCCATTTAAAAGGCAATTTTCCATAGTCGCTTTGACTGCTAAAGGGTCTGTATCAACTCCGTAAGCTTTCTTAGCACCCAGTAAAATTGCGCCTACAGAAAGTATACCGGAACCGCAACCAATATCCGCAATTACCACATTGTCTTCTTTCGTATTCCCACTTTGAAAAAAGGCATTATAGTCACTGAAACGCATTTCTAAGGCTTCTAAACAAAGTTGGGTAGTGGCATGATTGCCTGTCCCAAAAGCTACACCAGGGTCAAGTTTAATGACGAGACGATCTGAATTTTCTGGTGGAGGTAGCCATGCCGGATTGATTAAAAAGCGATCGCCTATTTCCTGGGGATGCCAATACTGTTTCCAACTACTTGCCCAGTCTTCTTCGTCAATCAAATTCCACTGTAATTCTGGTTCAGCCATGCCAAAGCAAAGGGCATCCTGTCGCAGCCACAATGATAGTGCCGCTAAATCGAGTAAATCCACTTTTATTTGCGGCAAATAAGCTTTAACCAGGCTGGAATCGCCTTTTTTCTCACTTGCAGTCCCGCGACAGCCAAAATTCTCTAATCGCCAGAAAATAGAGTCTTCTAGTTCAGTTTCGCAAAAAATCTGTAATTCCCACCAGGTGTTAGACACAACAAACAGTTATGAGTTAGGAGTTTAGAGTTGGACAAATTTAAAGTTATACCAATTTGAAAAAAGAATGCGACAGATGAATTTTGTAGAGACGCAATGTATCGCGTCTCATATTCTGGATGTGTTGCAAACATTTTTTGAATCAGTATTAGGAATTAAGAGTGAGAATAAAGTTAAAGTTAGGAATTAAACAGTTAGAAATTCTAGATTTTAATTCTTAACTAATCACTCTTAACTCATATCTCTTAACTCCCAACCATCGATAGACAGGAATCTATAGACTTAACAGAAAATTCACAGGTTTACTGTATACGCATCTCGAATACCAGGGACTTTGGTAATTTCAGCTAAAATGCCATCAGGTAAGGGATCATCAAGACTGAGAGCCATTACCGCATCACCGCGCACGATTTTACGACCAACTTGCATACTAGCAATATTGACATTAAAGCTACCCAACAGGGAACCTAATTTACCAATAATTCCTGGCATGTCGCGGTGTAGAGTAAATAGCATGTGTTGGCTGGGGGGAACATTGATCGGAAAACCATCAATGTTAGTTAGGTGGATTTCACTATCACCCAAAAGCACCCCTGTCACCGCATGGGTTCCTAAATTACCTGTCGCTTCTAAATGTAACGAGCCTGCATAATCGCGAATTGATGCATCACGGGTTTCAATGACGCGAATAC
Organism: Calothrix sp. UHCC 0171; assembly: GCF_034931845.1. Classification (NCBI taxonomy): domain Bacteria; kingdom Bacillati; phylum Cyanobacteriota; class Cyanophyceae; order Nostocales; family Calotrichaceae; genus Calothrix; species Calothrix sp. UHCC 0171. The sequence continues at coordinate 196,680 of NZ_JAYGHN010000005.1, read as the reverse complement.
CCCGTTCTTTTGCCTCAATATTGGCATTGACATAATTAACCCGTTCGCGCAAAGCTTGATGCAACAAACCTTTAAGGGAAGCAATTACAAGTGGTTGACTCTTATTGGTTGCCAGTTCACCCTGTAGGCGAATATTGAGTAATTCTACTCGTCCACCAGCGAGTTGTCCGACCAATTTACCCAAGGTTTCCGCCAGTTGCATATAGGGTTTGAGTTCTTCGAGAACATCAGGCCCGAGTCCGGGGATGTTGACAGCAGAACGTGCGGGAAGTCCGAGGAGAACATCGCGGATTTGTTCGGCGACATCAATGGCAACATTGACTTGGGCTTCCGTGGTGGATGCACCTAAGTGGGGTGTGAGAATGATATCCTTGCCGATGTCCCGTAGTGTAGACTCACCCAGGGGTTCAGATTCAAATACATCTAATGCGGCACCTGCGATTTGTCCAGCCTTGATTGCATCTGCCAGAGCGGCTTCATCGATGATACCCCCACGGGCGCAGTTAACAATGCGGGTGGTGGGCTTCATTTTCGCCAACATTTCAGCGTTAATCAGGTGGGCGGTTTCCGGTGTTTTGGGAATGTGGAGCGTGATGTAATCAGCTTGTTGTACCAATAAATCCATATCCACCAACTGACAGCCGATTTGTTCAGCACGTTCGTTGGAAATAAAAGGATCATAAGCAAGCAATTTCATTCCCATTGCTTTGCCAACAGCAGCAACATGGGAACCAATTTTGCCTAAACCGACGATGCCCAAGGTTTTCTTATAAACTTCTGCACCCACAAAAGTTTTGCGATCCCATTCTCCACGTTTTACGGATGCGTTAGCATCAGGAATGTGACGAGATAAGGATAGCATCATGGCGATCGCATGTTCAGCTGCCGCGATCGTGTTACCTTCTGGCGAGTTGACTACTACAATCCCGTGACGGGTTGCCGCAGGAACATCAACGTTATCAACACCGACACCCGCACGACCTATAATTTTTAAGTTCGTACCAGCTTCGATGATTTCTTTGGTGACACGAGTACCCGAACGAATCATCAGGGCATCATATTCACCAATGATGCTAATGAGTTCTTCTGGTTTTAAACTTGTTTTTACATCAACTGTAGCGACTTGGGATAAGATATCAATCCCAGCCTGGTCAATTGGATCGGAGACGAGAACCTTAGACATGATTGCTTGATTTTTTAAGCTTGAGGTTTAAAGCTTGAGGTATTTTTGGGCAAGACTCTTCAGTTTAGACTTAAATGCTTCCGATTCAGCAGGAACGACAACAACTTTTGATAACTTTTATTATTCGTTATTATTCGTTTGCCACTTGTTTAAGTCTACTTGTGCGGCTTTGGGTACTCCACTATCAAGAAGCTAGTGACTGCAATCAGCGAAGCTTAACGCCGAAGGCGCATCGCCCCATTCGGTAAATATAAACTATTGCTTGCCCCCACATACCAATACTTTTATTATTTTTTTCATAATTCTCTGTACTTTTAGGTTCTCCCACAATAAAAATGCCAACTTTTAGTATGAAATTTCTAAGTTACGGGGTTAGGAAATCAAATTTCTAATTTGTAGTTGTGTTTACTGACAGTAAGTGATGAAGATTAAGTAAATTTGCTGAGTTAGCTAGTGAAAATATCTGTTTTTAGGAGATGATTATAGATATTATGAGTCATCTATTTACCTGCTAAATACTTAGAAGCAGAAAAATCAGACTCAATGCTACTCAGTTAAATTGATGGTGAAGGGAGTAATACAAATGCATAAAATTAGCAAAAATACAAAATCTACACAAAATATTATGGCTTTAGGACGCTTTTATTTACCTCTCATCACTACTGGATTAATATTTGGCTGTGGAGGAATCATCAATATTAATGGTGTAAATGCCGCAGAGAAACAACTAGTAAATATATCGACACAAAATACTGTATCTGTTAATATTAATTCCGCAAATATCCAGTCACAAAATCCTCAACTTAAAAATCTTAAATCCACATCCAAAGGCAAAGTTAGAATAGCTGTCCTCGATTTTGATTATAGTTCCGTTGCTGACTACAATTCCTGGTACTGGTATATTCGAGGTGATGGTAAAGGTGTCAGCGATATTTTAGTCAATAAGTTAGTAGATAGTGGCAAATATAGTGTCATTGAACGGAGTAAATTAGACGCAATTTTACAAGAGCAAAATCTTGGTGCTTCGGGAAGAGTTGATACTAGCACTGCCGCCCAAATTGGTAAACTTTTGGGAGTCGATGTTGTTGTCATTGGTTCTGTAACTGGTTTTAATATTGAACGTGATAATGGTGGAGTTTGCGCTTTTGGAGTTTGTGCAGGAGGTAAAAAAGCTTCAGCGAATGTTCAATTAAATATACGTATGGTAAATACAACCACAGGTGAAATTATTGCCACCGCAGAAGGAAAAGGTCAATCAGGACGCGGTGATGGCAACCTCAGTGTGCGTGGATTTAGTATTAATAGTAACTCCAACAAAGAGTCGAAATTACTGACACTGGCAACAGCAGATGCGATCGAGCAAGTAGCCAAAAAAATCAATTCTGATTCCAGTCAAATTGCAGCAGTCCCAAAATCATTACCAACAAAAGAAGCTTTAGTTGCTGATATTTCTGGTAGAACTGTAATCTTGAATCAAGGTAGTGCTAGTGGTTATCGTCAAGGTATGAAACTATCAATTGAACGAGTCACTAGAGAAGTCAAAGACCCGGCAACAGGTAAAGTTCTTCGCAAAATTACTCAACAAATTGGCTTAGTTGAATTAACAGAAGTTGATGCCTCATCCAGCGTTGGTAAAATTATTTCTGGCACTACATTCAAAGTTGGAGATATGGCAAAACCTACTGAATAAATTCCTACGGAAAATAAATCTCAAAATATCATAGAGACGTGAGATGTTGCGTCTCTAAATACCAAAAATATCCAAATCAAAATATTTTCCAAAATCCCGCTTCTGTTTAGTTATATAGGTTGATTTCTTTAATACCAAATTACTTAATATTTATTTCAAGAAAGAGTATTGGGATCAACACCTAATTCTCTTAATTTAGCTGCTAATAAATCAGCACGCTGTTTTTCTCGTTCGGCACGCTCATCACCCGTCAATAACAAATTCCCTTCGGCATCCCACCAACGCAACCAAGGTAAAGTAACATTTTGGTACAGACCTTGCCAAATACCCAATTCCACGCCAAGGGGATGTATCGAAAAATGCCCTCGTTGGTTTTCTGTAACTAATTCGTAACGATTTTCGACTAGATGATAAACTTCTACTCGACTTTGTTGCACTTCATAAATACCATAAAAAGCAGGTCTAATTACTTGTTCATAAACCCAGAATTTACCAGACCAAGGAGTTTTGTCTCTTTCTTCTTCGCCATTTCCAGAAACAAATTCTAAAACAATTAGTGGGGGAATCAACTCTTGCCACAACACATAGGAACGTCGCATTTGATTATTTAAAACTGGTGGTACATTTCCTACATAAAACCAGTCTGGAGCTTCTGCACCTTTTTCTGGCGGGTCTGTCATTCGCCAATAAATTCCACTATCTTGACCAATACAATAGTCTCCATTTGGATGAATTTTTTGCAAGATTGGAGTAATTGAATCTGTTAGTAAAATACTTTGGGGATGCTCTTGAAAATTTTTCACAAAATTACCATCAGACTCTGGTAATTGCTTGTGGTCTGGGAAAGGAACTGGTGTTGAAATTGATAACATTTCTGGAGTAGAAGTCATATAAGCTTGTGATGAAACTGCATTCTACTATTTCGATGATTATTTTAGTATAAAAGTTCTAGTGCAGTAGAGGTTAAACTAGAACAAGAACCTGATTACGATAGATTGTTTGGGTCAATACCCAATTCTCGTAATTTAGTTGCTAATAAATCGGCACGTTGTTTTTCCTGTTCGGCACGTTGTTTTTCCTGTTCAACTTGTTCGCTACTCCACAACAGCAAATTTCCATCCTTATCCCACCACCGCAACCAGTTTAGGGTTTGACATAACCTTTCACCTTGCCAAATTCCCAAAAATAATTCCAGTTCGGGAATCCAATAGCGTCCATTCTCATCGGCGGCAACCTTGGTATATTCGATATTTTGCAAGCAACGTACTTCTATACTTGGTTCGTAGGGATCATAGGTAACGTAAGTCGGAACCTTGAGAATATTTTCGTAAAAATAAAGCTTCCCATAGGGAGGAGTCGAACGTACCGATAACTCTCCAGCTTCGGTATCGGAAAGAAATTCCATGACAACAGCAACAGTAGCACCTTCTAAATTTTGGGTGTAGCTACGACGGATAATATCTGCTGCGACAGGTTGTACTTGGGGTACATAAAACCAGTCTGGAGCTTTGACGACAGTTTTCTTGTTGACTGTCGCGACTAATCCAAAGTTAGAACCAATTAGCATTTGTGGTTGAATGCGTCCTGCTGCACCTAAAGCATCGGTAAGTGCTGCTGCAAGGGGAGGTTGTTGAATATTTTCCACTGGATCATCGGGGAGGACATAGTCTGCTGGGAGTGCTTCCCAAGTGACAATCGGTTCTTTTGAGATTGGTTGAATTTGTAGAACCATAGGAATACTCCAAGTTAATTGAGGTTGGAGTTTGCCTTTACATAATAATCAAATTTGTTGGGGATTTATTGGGGAAACTTCTTTTCTCTGACTTCCGTGCTAAATTCCTGAACTGCGCTATTTATTATCTGACGTAAATTAGTATAAACCTTGGCAAAAGGTGGTTGTTTTTCTGACAAGCCCAACAAATCAGAAGTGACTAAAACTTGTCCATCGCAATGTACACCTGCACCAATACCAATTGTGGGGATATTTAATTTTTGGGTAATTTGTAAAGCCAAATCTGCGGGTATATGTTCCAAAACGATCGCAAATGCTCCTGCTTCTGCTAATGCTACAGCTTCTTGAAAAATGCGATCGCTCTCTTTTTCACTCTTTCCCTGCTGTCGTAAACCCAATTGATGTACTGACTGCGGCGTTAAACCCACATGTCCCATCACTGGTATCCCTGCTTGCACTAAACGCGCGACAGTTGCCACCATTGCGGGATATCCTCCCTCTAATTTTACTGCCTGTGCGCCTGTCTCTTTTAATACTCGACCAGCCGAATGTATTGCCTGTTTGATGCTTTCTTGATACGTCAAAAATGGTAAATCTACGACCATTAATGCCCGCTTTACTCCACGTCGTACAGCTTTTGCATGATACAGCATTTCATCCAGCGTAATTGGTAGTGTCGTTTCATACCCAAGCACGACTGCCATTGAATCGCCAACCAAGATTAAATCAACACCCGCCGCATCAAGAAGTTGTGCCGTAATATAATCCCATGCCGTCAAAGAGACAATTGAACGACCTTGTTGTTTCCATTGGATAAGTTGCTGAATAGTGACAGGCATTAGGAATTAGAGAGGGAGAGAGTGGGAGAGTGGGAGAGTGGGAGAGTGGGAGAGTGGGAGAGTGGGAGAGTGGGAGAGGGGGAGAGTGGGAGATTAATAAAAGAAACCTCTTTGCTTCTTTGTCCCCGCGTCCCCGCGTCCCCGCGTCCCCGCGTCCCCGCGTCCCCGCGTCCTCGCATCCCCGCGTCCCCGCGTCCCCGTATCCCCATATCCCCCTTCATTCCCATAGTTATTATTTTACTTCTCGACTGAAGGCTACATGGGTTTTTGCTTTTGGCATTTTCGGCATTAACCAGGCTAAACCCTCGCTAGTTCCCACCCACAATTTGTTACCGGTATCAGGTTCTAATGACAAAACTCGACTTGATGGTAAACCAGCAACTTGGTCTAAAAGTGCGCCTGTATTCGGATTTAAACGCATTAAACCATTATTTGTACCCACCCAAACACTACCATCCTTGGCAAAGCGAATTGATGTCACATTTTTACCACGCAATCTTGTTACAGAGCGTAACACCATACCATTTTTAGGATTAATCACGAGTAAGTTATTTGGCATACCCGCCCAAATTAAGCCTTGGGGACTAATTGCTAAGGTTTGTACTGTCCCCCCTGGTAAATTTTGAATTTTTTTCATAATGAAGGCATTGGCTGTATTTACCCGTACTAAGCCATCTAAGGTTCCTACCCAAAGTTGTCCTTCGGCATCTAAGGTCATGGCATTCGCACTCACACCAGGTAAATTTTTGACTGTGGTCATAATTAAACCTTGGTCGGGGCTGATTAAGGCTAAACCGCTATCAGTGCCTGTCCACAAGTAACCGCGTTTATCTACTAACAAAGAAAGAACGCGCTTAGAAGGTAAAAATAAATTCTGAGCGGTGATTTCACTGGTACGTAAATCTACTCGCTTCAAGCCTTCATAAGTTCCCACCCATAAACGCCCAACTTTATCTTGAGCGATCGCACCAATGGCTGTATTCGGTAAACTAACTCTCGCTAAGATTTGACCTGTATTCGGGTCAATCCGCGATAATCCTCGCCATGAACCAACCCAAAGATTACCTGTAAAATCCCTTTGTAAAGCATTTACCCGATAGTCAATTTCTTGGGTGCGATCGCTTGATTCTTCTTTCCCAGGAGGAGGTGCTGAAGATGGATAAGCTGGAGTTAACTCAGATGGATCAATATCTACTAAATTGCTTTGGGCAAATGTCGCTGTATTTGCCCCAGGAAAAACCATCAACCCTGTCAAGGCTGAGGTCATGATTAAATTAATATGCTTGCGAAAAAATATCACTGTCAACTTTCCTTTGGAGACACTCCCCATCGCCTTTGCGAAAAGCTCAGGATTATTATCAGTGTTCCCAAATTCAGAAAATTTCAACATTATCTAAGTATGTTTTATTTATAAGTATAAATTGCTTCTTGTTTATCTTCAACTTGACTCACATCTTGGACAGTTTGTAAATGGGTTGTTACAAAATGTTTAAAACAATATGTAATAAAAAATTTAAATCAGAAAGTTAAGAATATTCAAAGATTAACTTATTGTATAGTTGGTATAGTGATTAACGAATCACAATTTACGCAGTGTGCAATTTTGTCTTTCGCTTATCACTCAGCTAAGTATTCGTCAAAGAATTTTTTTGTCTGTGCCGTGCCTAGTTTAGAGTCAAGTCAAATCGCGATCGAGAGCCGAAAAGACTTTTGGCGAGTCAGAAACTTGAATTCTCAGAGTATGACAGAGAAACAAAATACAGAGCCATCTTCGTTGTTCGGAGTGGTCGATGAAGTCGAGACGATTTAGTTGGATGTTAAGCAAAGAGATAAGGAAGCTCTCTTCATCTAGCAGACAGGAAGAGCAAGACCAACTTAAAGTGACATGCTTGAGTAAATGGTTTAAATGTCAACAAGTAAGTAAAACCTTTGGTTTTAAGGGTTAGTTAACTCTGGTACTCACTATCAGAGGTGTTTATCCTGTGTATTTGTGGCGGCAATGCTTAACCTTCGTTTATAAGGCTTAGTCCTTGGGGAAGGCTCCTTGATTTGAGGAATTAGAAAGCGGAAATTGCATAATGTGGGAATTGCGATCGCGTCAATAGTGACATCTTGTTGGAAGGGAAATATGTCTTACGCTCAAACGAAGACCCAGAGCAAATCCGGGTATCAGGCAGGGGTAAAAGATTATAGACTTACTTATTACACCCCAGATTACACACCTAAAGATACAGATATTCTTGCTGCGTTCCGGATGACTCCCCAGCCTGGAGTTCCACCCGAAGAAGCTGGTGCTGCTGTTGCGGCGGAGTCTTCCACAGGTACTTGGACAACTGTATGGACTGACTTGCTCACCGACCTAGACCGCTACAAAGGTCGTTGCTATGATATCGAGCCAGTTGCTGGTGAAGATAACCAATACATCGCTTACGTTGCTTATCCTTTGGACTTGTTCGAGGAAGGCTCTGTAACAAATATGTTGACCTCGATTGTCGGAAATGTATTTGGTTTCAAAGCGTTGCGTGCATTGCGTTTGGAAGACTTACGGATTCCAGTTGCATACCTCAAGACCTTCCAAGGTCCTCCACATGGTATTCAAGTAGAGCGTGACAAATTAAATAAATACGGTCGTCCTTTGTTGGGTTGTACCATTAAGCCCAAATTAGGTTTGTCGGCAAAGAACTACGGACGCGCTGTCTATGAGTGTTTACGTGGTGGTTTGGACTTCACCAAAGACGACGAAAACATTAACTCTCAGCCTTTCCAACGTTGGCGCGATCGCTTCTTGTTTGTAGCTGATGCAATCCACAAAGCCCAAGCAGAAACAGGCGAAATCAAAGGTCACTACCTCAACGTTACCGCACCTACCTGTGAAGAAATGATGAAACGGGCTGAGTTCGCCAAAGAACTCAAGATGCCCATCATTATGCATGACTACCTGACAGCAGGTTTCACCGCTAACACCACCTTGGCTAAATGGTGTCGTGATAACGGTATCTTGTTACACATCCACCGGGCGATGCACGCGGTTATCGACCGTCAAAAGAACCACGGTATCCACTTCCGCGTTTTAGCTAAAACCCTACGTATGTCTGGTGGTGATCACATCCACACCGGAACCGTTGTTGGTAAGTTGGAAGGTGAACGTGGAATTACAATGGGCTTCGTTGACCTATTGCGCGAAAACTACGTTGAGCAAGATAAATCTCGCGGTATTTACTTTACCCAAGACTGGGCTTCTATGCCTGGTGTGATGGCAGTTGCTTCCGGTGGTATCCACGTATGGCACATGCCCGCACTTGTGGAAATCTTCGGTGATGATTCCGTTCTCCAATTCGGTGGTGGTACATTGGGACACCCTTGGGGTAATGCGCCTGGTGCAACCGCAAACCGTGTTGCTTTGGAAGCATGTATCCAAGCACGTAACGAAGGACGCAACTTGGCTCGCGAAGGTAACGATGTTATCCGCGAAGCTTGTAAGTGGTCTCCTGAACTTGCTGCTGCTTGTGAACTTTGGAAAGAAATCAAGTTCGAGTTCGAGGCAATGGATACCGTTTAATATTCAGTGTTGTAGCCTTCAGTCTTCACTTTTTCAGAAGCCGAAGCGTCTACGCAGATGTGTGTTGAGTTATTAGTGCTAATTAGTTTAGGGAAAATTCAGTATCTTGAGTGAAGTATTCTGCTAGACAGAAAGTTTTCCTCAAAATACACGAATCTTAACTAAATCAAAAAATTTGTACTCATAACTCATAACTCCTAAGGCTGGGGTCAGGCATGAATATAAAGCAAATTGCGAAAGACACAGCAAAGACGCTGCAAAGCTACTTGACATATCAGGCATTGCGAACAGTGTTATTACAGCTTGATGAAACAAATCCTCCCTTACAGCATTGGTTGCATAACTTTTCTGCCGGGAAGGTGCAAGATGGGGAAAAGTTTCTGGAAAGTTTGTTTAGTGAAAAGCCAGATTTAGCAATGCGAATCATGACTGTTCGCGAACACATTGCCGAAGAAGTCGCCGAGTTTTTACCAGAAATGGTACGCACCGGTATTCAGCAAGCCAATATGGAACACCGTAAGCAGCATCTCGAACGCATCACGCAGTTTAGCTTGTCTAACCCTAGTTCGGACACTGAATTGAAAACGGAATCGGAAACCTAATCGCGATTTTCCCCAGCATCACAAATAACCAGTTATTGCAACCCATCACACCATTAAGCTATGCAAACTTTACCAAAAGAGCGTCGTTTTGAGACTCTTTCTTACCTTCCTCCTCTCTCTGACGCTCAAATCCAAAAACAAGTTCAATACATTTTGAACCAAGGTTACATTCCTGCGGTTGAGTTCAATGAACAGTCTGAACCAACTGAATTTTACTGGACATTGTGGAAATTGCCTTTGTTCAATGCACGTAGTACCCAAGAAGTTCTTGGTGAAGTACAACAGTGCCGCTCACAGTATGGCAACTGCTACATCCGTGTTGTTGGTTTTGACAATATCAAACAGTGTCAAGTTCTTAGCTTTATCGTTCACAAACCAGGTACAAGTGGTGGTGGCTATCGCTACTAAGTATTAAGACTTGATACATTAGTATTGAGTACGAAGTTTGAGTCTGGTTAAGCAATTAGGGTTTTAATTTTTTCTTTATCCCCTGTACAGGAGAGGTAGATATTTCTATCTCTCCTATTTATTTTTCAGTATTGTTTTTAACAACTAATACCAAATTACTAAATTATTTTCAGAGAGAAATCTCAAAATTTGCGATCGCAATTTGTCGATAGGGATTTATTCGGTTAAGATTTTTGAACAATATATATTTTTAAATCTAAAAAAAGTGAAACCAGAACAAGAGTCTCAAGTCAGAATTTGCTTTGTTGGCGAATCTTTTGTGAATGGAACCGGCGATAGTGAATGTCTGGGATGGACTGGGAGAATTTGTGTCGATGCAAATAAAAGAGGTTATGACATCACTTATTACAATTTAGGAGTTCGACGCGAGACAACTGAAGAACTCAAACAGCGCTGGCGAAATGAAGTTATATATCGTTTACCATCCGATTGTAACGGTAGAGTTGTATTTTCGTTTGGTGTCAACGATACAGTCATTATCAATGGGAAACTGCGGGTATCGCTGCTAAATTCTATCTTTAATGTGCGACAAATTTTGAGAGAAGCAAAAGAATTATATCCAGTTTTAATGGTGGGACCTCCACCGATGTTGGATAATGATCAAAATACTCGGATTGCGGAATTATCAAAGTATTTTGCAAGAATTTGTCGGGAGTTAGACATTCCCTATCTTGATGTTTTTTCGGTTCTAAAACAATCAAATATTTGGTTTGATGAAGTATACGCTTATGACAAAGCCCACCCTCGTGCTGGAGGTTATCAAGCATTTGCTGATATTGTTAAAAATTGGGATGCTTGGTTAAACTGGCTACCTAATCGCCCTTGAACTAAGTATCAATTTTCAGCCAATTTTCTGGCTCGATATAATAAATTTAGTAACATTTCTTCACATGTTGAAATCAGCTTGTGTGAGGAATTATAGAGGCGATAACTCTATCATAAGTGCGATCGCAAACTCAAATGAATCTGTAAATATGGCGATGAAGCTATAACTCAGCTATACATGCAAATTCAAACACCAGATTGGGTAAAACACGCTGTTTTCTATCAGATTTTCCCAGATCGTTTTGCCAAAAGTAAACAACCCCGCAAAAAATTATTCCATAATGTCACTTGGGAAGATTGGGAAGCAATGCCAACTTTACAAGGATATAAGGGAGGAGATTTGTGGGGAATTCTCGAACAATTGGACTACATTGAATCTTTAGGGATTAATGCAATTTACTTCACTCCCATCTTTCAGTCAGCCAGCAATCATCGCTATCATACTCACGACTATTATCAAGTAGACCCCATACTGGGAGGCAATAGGGCATTTAAGGAATTATTGGATGCTGCACATGCACGTAATATCAAAATTGTTTTGGATGGGGTTTTCAATCATTCGAGTCGCGGATTCTTTTTTTTCCACGATGTCTTAGAAAATGGTCCCTATTCTCCTTGGGTCAATTGGTTTAAAATAGAAAACTGGCCCCTGGCTCCTTACACTGGAGATGCACCAGCAAATTATGGAAGTTGGGCTGGAAACCGTGCCTTGCCAGAATTTAACCACGATAACCCCGAAGTGCGGGAATATATCATGGAAATTGCCGAATATTGGATTGAATTTGGCATTGACGGGTGGCGATTGGATGTGCCATTTGAAATTAAGACACCAGGTTTTTGGCAAGAATTTCACGATCGCGTTAAAGTAATTAATCCCGAAGCCTATATTGTTGGCGAAGTGTGGGGAGATTCTAGAGAATGGCTAGATGGAACCCAATTTGATGGCGTGATGAATTATTTATTTGCCGGTGCTGCGATCGCATTTGCAGCAGGTGATAGAGTTGTTTTAGAACAAGTACAGTCACGCGATTACAAACCGTATCCACCATTGTTTGCTACTGAATATGCTGCCAAAATTGAAGAATTACTCGAACTTTACCCTTGGGAAATCCAACTGACACAGTTAAATTTACTTGCTAGTCATGATACTGCAAGATTAATGACAATAGCAGGTGGGGATAAAGATAGTGTCATTCTTGCCACATTGTTGTTACTGACATTTCCGGGTGCGCCCAGTGTTTACTATGGAGATGAAGTCGGCTTACCAGGAGGAATAGACCCAGATTGTCGTCGAGTATTTCCCCTAGAATTAAATTGGGATAAAGATATATTTGACACGCATCGCCAGCTAATTGCAATTCGACACCAATACCCATGTTTGCGGATTGGAGACTACAAAACTTTGTATGCCCAAGGTGAGTTGTATATTTTTGCCCGCAGTTTGAAAAATGAACAGGGAAATGAAGAGTTAATAATTGCAGTCAATGCAGGTACAGTATCAGCAAAAGCAAATTTAGATGTGGCTGAGTTGGATTCTCTTCCTAATAAATTGCTTTATGGGAATGCAAAAATTGAAGAGAATGAAAAAGGTAAAACAAAAACTCTTAGTTTAGATGTAGCTCCCCGTAGCGGTTGCATTTTGGGAGTAGCAAAATAGAAATTAGGAGACATTGCTGACAAGTTAAGTTCATTTTCCTTTTGTCAATAAGTCATTGTATTTAAAATATTGTCAAAATCTGGGAAAGAAACATGATTGTTAAGGATGCTAACCTCCTTTGGAGGAACTGCGCTAACGCTCAATTCCCAGTGCATCATTTTAACTTGTCACGCATGTCACTATTTGTTTTCCTTTTCTTTGGGAAATGAACATTCAACGGTAATTTTCATATTGCTTTTCGCCGTTCCTTTTGTCACATAGGGAACTCCTGCTTCTCCACCGAGTTCGATGCCAAATTCTAGGGTGACTTTATCTACATTGGCATTACTAACAGGCATTTGTTTAAATGCATTCAAAGAATAAACTGTGTAAGCGCGGATTGTGCCTTGAATTGCCTGGAAATTTTGCACCATTTGCTTGCGAACTGCTTCCGGACTCATTCCTTTTTCATCTAGTGCTTCTTCCTCCTCTTCTTCTGTAGCAACAGGGGAAATATTTACGTCTTCCGATGCTTCGATGTAGATGATTGTGTTTTCATCTATTTGGATAGGTGTGAGTTGAGTCATAGTTATGGATGCGGCAAGAGAAAAATAATTACTAATTAAAACAGGATTTCAGCAAAATTACTTGGAAATCATGGTAAATATTTTGTAGCTGTGTAAGTAAAATCATCACTCTACAAAACTAAACAAGGCTTGCTGCTATGAGTCGAGACGCTTTGGTTGTTGGCATTAATACTTATAGTTACGAGCGTCTGAGCAATTTAACAGCACCAGCACAAGATGCAGAAGCAGTAGCGAAACTATTGGAAAGCTACGGTGAGTTTAACGTTAAACGACTTCCTGCGGTTAAAAATAAGGAAAATAATACGATTAAGGTTGGGCAGAAAACTGGAGTAACTTTAGCTCATTTAGAAGATGCCATAGTCCAATTATTCAAACCGGAAGGGAGAAATATTCCCGACACTACGCTTCTGTATTTTTCCGGTCATGGGTTGCGAAAAAGTCGCGGTGGTATTCACCAAGGATATTTAGCGACGAGTGATGTCAATCCAGATTTGGGTAACTGGGGTTTGTCTTTGCAATGGTTACGGCAATTATTGCAGTCAAGCGAAGTTAAACAGCAAATTATCTGGTTAGATTGTTGTTACAGTGGGGAATTGCTTAACTTTGCCGAAGCCGATCCAGGGGATAGGGGAAAAGGTCGAGATAGGTGTTTTATTGCCGCTTCACGGGAGTTTGAGCCAGCTTTTGAGGCGATCGACACAAATCACAGTGTCCTTACCACAGCGCTGCTACAGGCTTTGGAACCGAAAGAGAAACAGGTGACAAACTATACTGTAGTGGATGCCATTTCTCAAAACTTACCCAAGTTTCCCCAGCGTCCGATTTTCGCTAATTCTGGCGGTATTATTCACCTTACCCGCACCCAGGAACCAATTAAAGAAGTGGCTGAGAATGGGGTGACGAGTCTGGTTTGTCCCTATCGCGGATTACGATATTTTGACTTTATCCAAGAAGATGCTAAGTATTTTCACGGTCGGCAATCACTCACAGACCAATTACTAGAAAAAGTCCGGGTAAGTAACTTTCTCGCGGTTTTGGGTGCTTCGGGAAGCGGGAAATCGAGTGTGGTGAGGGCGGGGCTGCTGTATCAATTGCAGCAAGGTAAACGGTTATCGGGGAGTGACACCTGGCAAATCAAGATTTTTCAACCCGGTGAGCATCCCTTGCAGAGTTTAGCACGGGCTTTTGTGAGTGTTGGTTTATCGGGTGGGTTATCGGATATTGAACGCGCATCCCAGTTACAGCAAGCGGAAGCATTGATTGCTGGGGGTGGTTTTTCTCAGTTAATTACCGTTTTTTATACCCCGCGAGTTGTGTTGCTGGTAGACCAATTCGAGGAGGTGTTTACCCTCTGTAGCGATGGGAACGAACGACAGCAATTTTTCGATTATTTATTGGCTGGTTTGCAACGGTGCGGGGATAAACTCTGCTTGGTGTTGACCATGCGAGCAGATTTTTTTGGTAAATGTGCAGAACATGGGGAACTAGCGGCAAAAATTCAGGATAATTTACTCACAGTCACCCCCATGAGTCAGTCCGAATTGCGACAAGCAATTACCGCACCCGCAAAGCAGGTAAATTTAGCCCTGGAATCGGAATTGGTGGAGCAGATAATTAGCGATGTGGCTGATTCTCCGGGTTTTTTACCGTTGTTGCAATATACCCTGACGGAATTATGGGGACAGAGAACAGAGGATAAATTAACCCTAGCTGCTTATACCCGTTTGGGTGGGGTGAAAGGAACCCTACAAAAACGCGCAACTGAGGTGTATGAGGATTTGTCAGGGGAGGAACAGGAAGCAGCCAAGCGGATTTTTTTAGAGTTGACGCAGTTGGGAGAGGGAACGGAAGATACCCGCAGACGGGTTTTATTGCGGGATTTGGTGACATCCAGCCATGTGGAACAGGTAATGCAAAAATTGGCAGATGCGCGGTTAATTGTCACCCAGGAAGAATTTGTAGATGTAGCCCATGAGGCGTTGATTCGTCATTGGTTGCTGTTGAGAAAATGGTTGGATGAGAACCGGGATAGGTTGAGAGAAAAGCGAAAAATTGAAGCTGCGGCACAGGAATGGAGCAATCAAGGCAGAAAAAAGGATTATTTATTGCCAGGTGGACAATTAAAGAAGGTGAAAGCATGGCAGAAAGGGGAAGGGAAACAATTAGGGCTTTCACAGCTGGCTGAAGAGTTTATCAAAGCGAGTGAGAAATATCGACAAAGGGCGTTATTGCTAACTGCTGGGTGGGTGACAATTCCGATTTTTGTGGCATTTTTGGTTATTATTCCGCACTTGAGGCAGCAAAGTTTCAACGAAGCATGGAACACTATTAGGAATAAGAAACTAGGAAGCCGTGCTGCGATGGAATTACTGACTGAGGGATGTTGGGAAAAAAGGCAGTGGCAATGGATTCCCGAAAATATATTATTTCTATTCTTTGGGGGGTGTTCTAGTTTTTATCGTGAAGACTTGAGCAAACTCAACCTCTACGGAGCCAATCTCAATGGAGCCAATCTCAACGATGCCGACCTCAACGATGCCGACCTCAACGATGCCGACCTCCGCAGAGCCAATCTCTATGATGCCTACCTCAATGGTGTCAACCTCAAGGATGCCAACCTTGGTTATGCCAATCTCAATGGTGCCAACCTTGGTTATGCCAACCTTGGTTATGCCAATCTCAATGGTGTCAACCTTGGTTATGCCAAGCTCTATGGTGCTGACCTCAGTAATGCCAACCTCAGCTTTGCCAATCTCAATGGTGCCAAGCTCTATGGTGCTGACCTCAGTAATGCCGACCTCAGCCTTGCTAAACTCAGTAATACTGACCTTAGTAGTGCTAATCTCAGTAGTGCTAACCTCATTAGTGCCGACCTTAGCAATGCAAAGCTCTTGATTCCAAACCTCGAAAAAGCTATTTACAACAAAGATACAAAACTACCCCAAAATTTTGACCCTAGCAAAGAGCAAATGATATTGATAGCTCCTGGTATTAATCTCAGTGGTGCTGACTTGAGTTCTATTAATTTTTGGAATGCTGATTTCCAAGGTGTCAACCTCACTAATGCCAACCTGGAAGGCTCAGACTTAAGATATGTTCAAAACCTCACACCTGAGCAAGTGAAAGCTGCCAAGAATTGGGAAGACGCATACTATAGTAATGAATTTAGGAAAAAATTGGGGTTGAAGTAACGAAGGAGGGTTTTTCAGTCTGTCATTGCGAGCGTAACGAAGTGGAGTGAAGCAATCGCGTTGACTTTGGAGATATTGCGATTGCTTCGTCGTTCCTCCTCGCAATGACGGAAGGGTTGCAGTGCGATCGCGTTTTGGGTTGTAGGGAATGCGATCGCGCTTGGTTTGGGGTGGTTGCGGAGATGACGACACTGTTTGGGTTGTAGGGGTGACGATCGCGGTTGTTTGGGAAACTTTGGAGTGGCGATCGCGTTTGTAGGGTGGTTGTGGGGGATGTGATCGCGTTTGGTTTTGAGGAATGGCGATCGCGTTTTTGGGGAAGCTGTAGGGAATGCGATCGCATTTTAGGTTTGTTTGGGAGTGCGATCGCGTTTGTTTGGCATGGGTTTGGGAGTGCGATCGCTCTCCAACTATGCCTAAAAGTTACAATAAGTATGGTATTTACAGGAAAGGCGAAAATGACCGCAAAAGACAACATCAAAGCTGAAATTGATAGCCTCAACGAAGAATATCTAGACGAGCTATATCTTTTAATTAAAGATTTTGCCCAATCCAAACAAAACTTGAGAAAGCATAGTTTTATGTCAAAATTGAAACAAATTAAAATTGATGCTCCAGAGGATTTTGCTAGTAATCTTGATTCCTATCTAGTTGCGGATGAGGGTGAGAAATAAAATATTCGTTGATACATTATTCGTGGTAGCACTGATTAACCAGCGTGACCAATATCACCAAAAAGCTAGCGAATTAGCTGATAGCTTAGAAACTCATCCCTTAATCACAACTGATGCAGTGTTATTGGAAATTGGTAATGCTCTAGCTCGAAACTACAAAGATGAGGCTGTTGAAATTATTGAGCATTTCCTGACCTCAGATGAAGTAGAAATTGTACGACTGAACCCGGAATTCTTTACACAAGCATTTAAGCTTTACAAAACCCATCAAGATAAAGCATGGGGTTTAGTTGATTGTATTTCGTTTATAGTTATGAAGCAATCTGGAATTACTCAAGCTTTAACTTTCGACCAGCATTTTGTACAAGCAGGCTTTCAAGCTTTGATGAGATGAGATAAATTAGCAATTGAGTTTGTTTTGTAGTTAGCGAAGCTTGCGCGACGAGAGTGCGATCGCGTTTTAGTTTGAGTGGGATGGGTTTGGAGTGTGCGATCGCCATTTTTTACTGGGGAGATTTTTGTGCAGCTTTTCTCACATCCTCCACACTTAAACCTAAAGCTTGCGCTATCTGCTCCATACTTAACCCAGCTGCTAACATTGGTGCTACAGCAAGTAATTTCCCTTCTTGTCTTCCTTCTTGTTTTCCTTTCTGTTCACCTTCTGCAAAAGCTTGTTGGTATACCCGTGTTTGCTTTAACTCACTTAATCCAAACATTTCTTGTATCTCCTCAATATTCATTCTGGGAAATTTATAAATCAAAATTGTCTCGATTATTTGTAATAATTGTTGCTGTTGAGTTACTGAAGCAACTTCCTGGTTAGTTCTAGTAATTAACTCCCTGGCTTGGTCTATTGCTTGTTTTTCATTTTCTATGACTAATTTTATCGTAGCAATTCCGATGGGTAGGGATGCACTTTCCCCAAGTTCATCTAAATAAATACAGGTGACTCTCCCGGAAGCAAAGGATTCGCTGTAATGGTTGGTTGATGCGGTGTCAATGTTGCGGGATGGATAAATAACTACAGCTAGCCAATTATTTTCAGGTTGATTTTGTCGAAGGTATAAATGAACTTCAGAAAATAGACGTGAGTAGATTCCCAAATCCTCTTGAAACTGAACTTCTACAAAATAAATTGGTTGTTCTTGGGTTTGGGGAATAAACACACCATCAATACGGAAAGCTGTTTGCTTGATTTCTACTGATGAAAATTGGTAATTTGCTGTAAGGTCGGGAGAATTGCCAATTAATTCAAAGAAGATATAGGGAAATTATTGAAATAGACGATAAAAGATGCTGTCTGTTTTCCCAAAAGGGGAAGATGCAGAGTTGATAATTTTTCTTTCTTCCCATAATTTTAGAGCCTGTTAGTAACTGAATTTTAGCGATCGCATTTGTGGGAAAATTATAGGAGATGCGATCGCGTTGTTGGAGGAATAGAGATGTCCTATTCCCTATGCACTGCTGTTACACTAAAAGTTGACCTCAAGAACCAGTGATTATGCTCAAGCGCTCTAAGTTCGAGACAACGCAATCTCAAATTATGCATCGTGCAGAAGATTTGATTCATGCTGCTTCTAATCGCTATCGTATTACCGTTCAAGTAGCAAACCGTGCAAAGCGTCGTCGTTACGAAGATTTCGACAATGCGGATGATGTGATGATGAAACCAGTGTTGCGGGCAATTATCGAGATGTCTGATGAGTTGACTCAACCGGAAATTATTGGTGAACTTTAAGTTTTACGGAAAAACTGAGGGACGTAATATCTGAATAATAGGGGCGGGCGAAGAATCTTTGAATTAAATCGAAGAACTCTTTGCCCGCAAATTATATATATTCCATATATTCGTAAGATTATATTTTGGCTAGGAATTCCCTATTTGTAGCGTTTCCAGCGTTTCAATTTTAATTGAGGCAGTAATATTACGTTCGCCGAAATAATGAGGATAAAACCGAGGTGGAGAAAATTAATGATAACTGATTCACCGGATTTGAATATAACTTAAAATTATTTTTATCGGCAGACCAAATGTAGACACAATAAATAGACAAACTCCTAAAAACAATGGCTAATCATAAAATTCCCAATATGCCAAATATCCCTTTTAACTTAATTACTCAATCGGGATTTTTCAGACTGAAATCAACTCGCAGAATTTTATATTTAGCACTATTACTCATAGTCATGGCTGCTGTATTCTTTAGTGCTGAACCCAGTCATATCAATACTAATCTCATCTCCAACTTTTTCACGACTCAACCCGTGATGGCACAGCGCATTACGGTTGGTGATGCTTGGCGACAAGTTTATCAGCAATTACCCAATTTTCCTAAAGAAAATACTTACACCAATAGAGAAGGCGGAAAAATTGCCGAAAATAACACATTAGTTGGGCGGATGATTCAATATCATGTCTATCTTAAAGGACGCGCACCAAATTACCGCTTGGATTGGAAACTAACCTTAGCTGATTATTTAGGTGTCAACGAAGTTATTTATGACACAAATTATCCAGGGCACGAACTTTTGAGAAAAAATCCCTTGGATGGAGATAAAGCCGCGATCACCAAACTTTCTCGTCGCCAACGTGATACATTAGTCCAAGCTTTGGTAAATGTATTTAGTCCCAAAAAACAGTAGATAAAAAGAGAAGGAAAGCCAAAGAGCGGAGAATGCCCAATATCCAAAATCATGAATCGTGTCATTAAATCTGGAAATGGTTGGCGAATTGGTTGGAATCCTTCTGCACCTTTATTTAAAGGGTTAGTGGGTACTGATAATTGGGCTGTGGAATTAACTGAGGCTGAATTGGATGATTTTTGCCGTTTATCTGCACAACTGGCAAATACCATGGAACAACTTGCATCTGAGTTGATGGATGAAGAAAAAATTGCTTGTGAAGCTGAAAGCGATTTAGTTTGGATGGAAGTTGCTGGTTATCCCGATAACTATAGTTTGCGGTTTATTCTCAACTCTGGGCGCTGTGTAGAGGGGGAATTTGCCGCCACTGCCGTTTCTGGTTTACTTCAAGCTGCGAGTATGCTCAAAGTATTTTAATTTTCTGGCGATATTATTATTTTTCTGGCAGATTGTGCTATTATATTTTGGTTGACCGATGCGAAGCTTAGATTAGTCGTGTAAACAATCTAAAATCGCTGTTACGGGGCGTAGCGCAGCTTGGTAGCGCGCCACTTTGGGGTAGTGGAGGTCGTGGGTTCGAATCCCGCCGCTCCGATTTTTAGTATTGAAGAACTTTTTCTGATGAAAACTTAAAACTTGTGCCTGTTAGTATTTTCAGATGCTAGCAGGTTTTTGGATTGATGCCTGCTCAAGACATGCTGGAGTGCGATCGCAGTCAGATTATTTGATGAAGTCATTATTCAGTCAAGTATTCTCCTCAAAAATATTCGGGAAATCCACCCTTCACATTTGCCAAGTTATGCTAACTTAATATAGTTCACAAAATTCCGCACATCCAAGCATTCGGGTGTTTCCGATATTGGAAATGCACTTGGGTGGAGGATTAACCCGAATCGGAGAAAAGCAAATATGCCAGTAGTTTCATTGGCTCAAATGATGGAGTCAGGGGTTCACTTTGGGCATCAGACCCGCCGTTGGAACCCCAAAATGGATCCGTATATCTATACAGCTCGTAATGGTGTTCACATCATTGATTTGGTGCAAACCGCCCAATTAATGGACGAAGCGTATACTTACATGCGATCGCAAGCTGAAGCAGGTAAAAAATTCTTATTTGTCGGCACCAAACGCCAAGCAGCAGGCATCATCGCTCAAGAAGCATCTCGTTGTGGTGCATATTACATCAATCAACGCTGGTTGGGGGGAATGCTCACCAACTGGACAACCATTAAAACTCGCGTAGATCGTCTTAAAGACCTCGAACGCCGCGAAGAAAATGGCGCACTCGACCTGTTACCCAAAAAAGAAGCTTCGATGCTACGTCGGGAAATGACGAAGTTACAGAAGTATTTGGGCGGTATCAAAGCCATGCGGAAAATACCCGATGTTGTTCTCATTGTAGACCAGCGTCGTGAATATAACGCCGTCCAGGAATGCCAAAAGTTAAGTATTCCCATCGTTTCCATGTTGGATACTAACTGTGACCCTGATGTTGTAGACATCCCCATCCCCGCCAACGATGACGCTATCCGTTCGATTAAGCTAATTATTGGCAAACTCGCTGACGCAATCTACGAAGGTCGTCACGGTCAGTTGGATGTTGAGGAAGATTACGAAGATTACGAAGGTGCAGAAGAAGAATACGAATACGAAGAATCTGAGTATGTCGAACCTTCGGAAGAAGAAGCAGAGTAATTATTTAGTTCTGCGGGTTTAGGGCTGAGGACTGAGTGCTGGTAGTTAGTAGAATGATAGATATTTCGCTAAATATTTAACTCAAATATTTAACCAAATGTTCGGCATTTTGTGATTTGCGTCTGCTGATGAGCGATCGCACTATCAGATTTTGAAGTTGAAAATTGTTATTTTTAAATCTCAAATCTGAATCTCAAATAAAACTTATTACGCGGTACTCATTACTCAGCGCTGATTTTTTAGTAAAGTGTCAGTCAAATAGGTATCTAGGGATTGAGGCAACATGGCGGAAATATCTGCAAAACTTGTCCAAGAGCTGCGCCAAAAAACTGGTGCTGGTATGATGGACTGCAAAAAAGCCCTTAAAGAAAATGAGGGCGATGTCGAAAAGGCTTCCGAATGGTTGCGTCAGAAAGGTATGATCAAAGCCGAGAAAGCCTCAGGTAAAGTTGCGGCTGAAGGTTTAGTTGATACTTTTGTGGAAGCAAATGGTCGGGTTGGTGTATTGGCTGAAGTCAATTGCCAAACTGATTTCGTTGCCCGTAATGAAGCTTTTAAGGCACTAGTACATAACATTGCCAAGCAAGCTGCCACTGCTGATAGTGTTGATTCCCTATTGGCTCAACCTTACATTGCCAACAAAGACGTGACTGTTGCCGAATCAATTAAAGAGTTATTTGCCCAATTGGGTGAAAACATGCAAGTGCGTCGCTTTGTCAATTTTACATTGCCAGAGGGTACACAAGGTGCAGTTGATAGCTACATTCACACTGGTGGTAGAGTTGGGGTTTTGGTGGAATTAAATTGCCAAAAGGAAACGGCAGCTAATAATGAAGACTTTAAAACATTAGCTCGAAATGTAGCAATGCAAATTGCCGCTTGTCCCAACGTTGAATATGTCAATGTTGGCGAAATTCCGGCTGATATTGCTCAAAAAGAAAAAGACATTGAGATGGGACGCGATGACCTCGCGAATAAGCCTGATAATATCAAAGAAAAAATTGTGCAGGGACGTATTGAAAAACGCCTGAAAGAATTGACTTTGCTTGATCAGCCTTACATTCGTGACCAAAGCATCACTGTCGAAGAATTAATTAAGCAAGCTAGTTCAAAACTTGGCGATACAATTCAAGTTACACGTTTTGTTCGTTATGTTCTGGGTGAAGGTATCGAAAAACAAGAAATTAGTTTTGCTGATGAAGTTGCAGCACAAATAGGTGCAAAGTAATTAGTTAGGAGTTAGGAGTTAGGAGTTAAGAGTTAAAATTTAAGAGTTAATATTTTTAACTTTTAGTTTTTAATGTCTGGTATTTAACTTTTAGCTTGTAACTAATCGCTACCTCATCGTAACTATATGACAAGGCAGGTCAAGCGATTGACCTGTTTTTCGTTCATTATATTTTGTCAATGGCGAATTTTGGACAAACAGCTAATAACCACCAATAAATAACTATTAACTACTAACTTACGTTTTATAATACAAGTAATTTTGTACTAAAAAATCTGTTTTGTATTTACGTATGTACCAGCAGAAAATATGGCGAGAGCAATTGAGCGAATTGAGCGTGATATACAATCATTAGAAGCGGCGATCGCACTTGTCGCCCAGGAATTGTATGATTCTTATACTGCCTATCTCAGTTCATTAGGACAAGCAGTACGACAGCAGTTAATGCTGGCAACGTATCACCTATGTACACAAGGATACCCAGAAGCTTTTTTGCGTTTGTCCTTGAGTCAGCGACAAAAGGTTCAACAAGCGATTCGTAATTTAGGCACAGAGACAGCTGAACAACTTCTGAAGTACATCAACGCGGAACCAGAGGTATCAGAATTAACTAATGAATCTATTAATAGTGAAGAGCGATCGGCATCTGATAACTCTTCAAATGATTATGATATGGAGGATATCCAGGCAGCACTAGGTTTTGATTTGACAGGTGAGGTATTAGAAAATACTGATGATAGTCCAAATCCCTTGGCATTTGTGGAATTATCATTGAGTGACGAAGATTCTCCTTTTGACATGGGAGAACTAGATGCAGATGAAGACTATGAAGATGGTGAAGATGGCGAAGAGGGTGAAGAGGGCGAAAACAATGAAGAATTGAAAAAGGAAGTTCTCGAAAGAATTCCCGCTTCCGTATTATCGTCATTGTCTTCAGCCTTCCCATTTTCCAAACTTACCCCGCCCAAACCTTTACATTTTTCCAAAATTAATCCATCGAATCCCGTCGAAATTAGTAAATGGCAACAAAGTCTAGAAATGGCATTGCAATTTACCTTAAAAAAAGCCTCACGGGATGCAAACTTATCCATTCAAAAATCCGGAATTTTACCGAAAAAGCTACCTGAACCAATTTTAGAGATAGCTGCGGTGGCATCTGAAGCTACAACCGAAGTTATGCCTGGACCACCAAATTTGATCAACTTAGTCATAGAAGTGGATGGAGAAAGGCGATCGCCACGTAGCAATTCTGAGCGCGAAGCTTTCCCGGAAGGGGCAAGAATATCGCGTAATGCTAAACTGACCAAAATTATGGCTATTCACCTACGCTTGGGTGAAATTGAGTTTGCTGATGTCGCTCTGGCTGCAAAACGCAAGCAAATTCGTATCTTGATGGGACAGTTGCAAAAACTACGCCGTGATTACCTGAAAAAACAACGTGAACGTGCTGTTGTGGAAGCCGAAAACGCATGGCGTGCCAGTTGGTTTGAAGATTAGTTATTTATTGATTGGTTATTAGTTATTAGTTATTAATTATGAGTTATCAATTTTTGTCTTCATTACCCACTTAACTATTAACTACTACCTATTGACTATTAACTAATGATTGAAAAACCAGATTGGTTACGATTGCAAAAAGCCCTCACCATCGAAGCAGAACAAGGTTTTACTGACTTGATGGGGAGACAATATCGTTTTAGCGAATTTTTGTGTTTAACATTCGGTAAATTTCCCACAGGGATGCTAACCGAAATAGATGATACACCAGAAGAGTCCCATCGCGATCGCTGGCAGCAATTAGCCCAGGAATTTGCCAATTATCCCCATCTAGACATCGAAGCACGTCAAAGTTTAATCGCCCAAACCCGTCGTTATATTTACCAACTACAAAAACTGGAGGAAGGGGGAAATAAAGACAGTGGGCAAATCAAAAAGGACGCAAGCACTTCTTCAGTCTCCATATCTCCTGCAATTGCCAATCCTAAATCCCCCATAGTCGCGGAAATCAGCAAAAGATTAGCCCCCAGCATTAACCAGAAACTCAGTGAATTAGCGGAAATTGGCCCCAGACAAGCTGATAAATTAGCCCGCCTTGGTTTATATACCGTTCGCGACTTGCTTTTTTACTATCCCCGCGATCATATTGACTATGCCAAACAAGTCAAAATTATCGAATTACAAGCAGGGGAAACGGTGACAATTGTCGCATCCGTCAAAAGTATAAATTGCTTTACCAGCCCCAGAAACAAAAAATTAACCATTCTGGAAATGCAACTGCGGGACAATAGCGGACGCATGAAAATCAGCCGTTTTTATGCAGGTGCTAGGTATGCCAGTCGCGGATGGCAAGAAAGTATAAAACGGCAATATCCAGTTGGGACAACCCTTGCCGCTTGCGGATTAGTCAAAGAAAGTAAATATGGCAAAACTTTAGACAATCCCGAACTCGAAGTTTTGGCACATCCCGGCGACACTATCGAATCCTTAACCATCGGTCGTGTCGTCCCCATATATGCCCTCACCGAAGGCGTAGTTGCTAACCTGGTGCGTCAAGCAGTAATTGCAGCCCTACCAGCCACATACAACCTCAAAGACCCTTTACCGAAAGGTTTGCGAGACAAATACAACTTGATGGAATTGAAGGATGCGATCGCGAATATTCACTTTCCCCCCGATAGTGACTCTTTGCAAGCAGCCCGTCGTCGTCTTGTGTTCGATGAATTTTTCTACCTGCAACTGGGTTTACTCCAACGTCAACAACAAGCTAAACAAGTCCAAACTACTGCCGTATTTACCCCTCGTGGTCAATTACTCGAAGACTTTTACAAAATTTTGCCTTTCCAACTCACAGGGGCACAACAACGTGTTGTCAGCGACATTCTCGAAGATTTACAAAAACCTGTACCGATGAACCGTTTAGTTCAGGGTGATGTCGGTTCTGGAAAAACAGTTGTTGCCGTCATTGCTATTGTTGCCGCCATCCAGTCTGGGTATCAAGCAGCACTAATGGCTCCCACTGAAGTATTGGCAGAACAACATTATCGCAAGCTAGTTAGTTGGTTTAATCTTTTACATTTGCCCGTAGAATTACTGACTGGTTCAACCAGAACAGTAAAAAGACGACAAATTCATGCCCATTTAGAAACCGGAGAATTACCCATACTGGTGGGAACCCATGCCTTAATTCAAGACCCAGTCAACTTTAACCGTCTTGGCTTAGTCGTCATTGACGAGCAGCACCGTTTTGGGGTCGAACAAAGGGCAAAATTGCAACAAAAAGGCGACCAACCCCATGTATTAACAATGACAGCGACTCCGATTCCCCGCACCCTGGCATTAACCATTCACGGGGACTTGGATGTGAGCCAAATCGACGAATTACCACCAGGACGACAAGCGATACAAACTACAGCATTAATGGCAAGTCAGCGCAGTGATGCCTACGACTTAATCCGTCGGGAAATTGTCCAAGGGAGACAGGTTTATGTCGTTTTACCCTTAGTGGAAGAATCAGAAAAATTAGACTTGCGATCGGCGATAGAGGAGCATCAAAAATTACAAGAAGCAATTTTCCCGGAATTTCAAGTTGGGTTATTGCATGGGCGCATGAGTTCCGCAGAAAAAGACGAAGCTATTAGTAAATTTCGCGATCGCCAAACACAAATCTTGGTTTCTACGACTGTTGTCGAAGTGGGTGTAGACGTGCCCAATGCCACGGTAATGCTGATTGAACATGCCGAGAGATTCGGCTTATCACAGCTGCACCAATTGCGGGGACGTGTGGGGCGGGGTGCAGCAAAATCCTATTGTTTGTTGATGAGTAGTTCCAAAAGTCCCGATGCACAGCAAAGATTGAAGGTGTTAGAACAATCGCAAGATGGCTTTTTTATCTCAGAAATGGACATGCGATTTCGAGGTCCCGGTGAGGTGTTAGGAAAAAGGCAATCTGGTGTCGCAGATTTTACCCTAGCCAGTTTAGTTGAAGACGAAGAAATATTAGTTTTGGCGCGCCAAGCTGCGGAAAAAGTTATAGAAATTGACGTGACTTTAGAGCGATGGCAGTTGATGAAGCAAGAATTGCGATCGCGCTATGAGCGGTTAATGGGTGGGGCAATCTTAACATGATTGACGACGAGTCAAGCTAAAATTATCAAGTTGCGATCGCACTAATAGTTCCATTTCTGGATAAGATATCAAGTTAAAATCATTTTGAGAGAATACCAATATTTTTGCTGATGAGCGGTTGAGAATTCAGTTGCGACTCAAAATCAAAAATGTAGAGGAGAGAAAATTTATGGTGGAAGAAAAACAAGTTAATTGCCAAGTTGATTGTGTCAATGGTTGTGTTTTGGGTGATAAGTGTCCTAGTATCGAGCATCGTGAAGCGACATCAAAGTTTATCGAAGATACTCCGTTAGATAAAATGTTGGAAATTGCCGAAGCGGCGCGGATGAAGAAAATGATGGAACCGCCCAAATGGATTTTACCTGACGATATTTAA
Organism: Calothrix sp. UHCC 0171; assembly: GCF_034931845.1. Classification (NCBI taxonomy): domain Bacteria; kingdom Bacillati; phylum Cyanobacteriota; class Cyanophyceae; order Nostocales; family Calotrichaceae; genus Calothrix; species Calothrix sp. UHCC 0171. The sequence continues at coordinate 169,627 of NZ_JAYGHN010000005.1, read as the reverse complement.
TTTTTTGATTTTGAGTTAAGTGGGAAGGCGGAATTGTTGGTAAGATGCATTTCGACTACCCTCAATGCTCAAAACAACTACTGAATTAGGGTTGAGCATATAGGAGTCAGATTTGATTATTGAAAATATACGTAGGGTACGTTAGCGACAGCGTAACGTACCATTCGCGAGGATTTGGTGCGTTACGAACTCTGTTCTAACATACCCGACTACGAGATTTTATAAGTGCAAAGCACAGGCTACGCCAACAACAATCAAACATGATTCCTATGGCAATGCACAGAGCTTGAGTATCGAAACCCGGCATTTGCTTTGCTCTAATTGAACCCGATTACTTACTGAGGATTCAAAACTATCTGCATCTGTTTTATCACCAGTAGTCTAGGAAAACATGATTATGAAAGCTTCTGTTATTTTTCCTATCTACGTTGTATATTCAGCGTTAATTTTGACGTAATCGTAACTCAAGTCACACCCCCAAGCTATTCCCGAACCATGTCCGTTTCCTAAATTAACTTGAATGACGACAGGGTTATCAACTCGCTGCGGTGCAACATTGCTCATATTGGTAGCAGTCACATTTGCTGGCAGAGATGAATTTGCGGAAATTTGCTTTAAATAGGCACTGGCTTCAGCGCGGTTAAATTGTAGAGGTTGTCCATTCTCCATCAATAAAAAATCACCCAACTGTATCCGTAAATTCTCTTGTTCAAACGCCACGCCTGCCCGTCCAGCAGCCGCCGCAATTCTCCCCCAGTTGGGGTCATGTCCAAAGATTGCAGATTTAACTAAAGATGAACCAACGATAGTTTTTGCTACCTGACGAGCTGCGTGTTCATCAGCTGCACCTGTAACTTGAACTTCGATTAAACAAGTTGCTCCTTCTCCATCACGGGCAATACATTTAGCTAAATGCTGGCAAACTGCTGTCAACATTGCTTCGAGTTTCTCTGCTTCTGCACCGATGTCTGTAATTGCTGGAGTCCGAGATTCTCCATTTGCCAGAGCAATTAAACTATCATTCGTACTAGTATCGCCATCAACGGTAATCGAATTAAAACTTCTATCCGCCGCACGGGAAACCATTTGCTGCCATAGATGAGGTGATACAGCAGCATCGCAGGTGACAAAAGCTAGCATTGTCGCCATATTCGGATGAATCATCCCCGAACCCTTGGCAATTCCCCCAATTCGCACCGGACGATCGCCTATATTAGTTTCTAGAGCAATACTTTTTGTGACTAAATCTGTGGTGATAATTGCCCCTGCCGCCGCATCTCCACCAGTTTCCGAAAGGGCTGCCACAAGTTGCGGGATTCCGCTTCGCATTGCCTCCATTTTGATGCGCTGTCCAATCACTCCCGTTGATGCCAGGAGGATTAATTCTGGCGAAATATTTAATGCTTTTGCGAGTAATTCCGCACTTTCTAGAGCATCCTGCATTCCCTGTTCCCCTGTCGCGGCATTCGCTTGTCCAGCATTGCAGAGAATCGCACGGGAACTGTGTTTTGCCTGCAATCTTTCTTTACAATAATCCACACAAGCCGCTTTCACGTAACTTGTTGTAAACACCCCTGCGGCGATCGCATCTACATCTGAAACTATTAAAGCTAAGTCTGGTAATCCCGAAGGTTTTAATCCAGCTTTGATTCCTGCTGCTTTGTACCCTCTGGGTGCTGTAACTCCGCCTGTAATTTCCCACCAGTCTGCCATGACTCTTTCCCATTGATGACTCGACTGGCGATTATATCAAGTTCGTGTCACCAGTTAGTGATATTTTGTTAAATGTCTTTGCACAAAAAAGAGAGCCACTTGCGTAGCTCTCCGGATCATCAGGGTGCATCTACTTAACACATACTATCACTATAGGGATGAGGGGCGCTACCCATTATTGTAACTTTTCTGGTAAAGATTTTGTAAAGATATCTTTAAGGCTTTACACAGTCTCAGTATTTGGGTGCTGCTGATTCAATGTCTGAAATCTCTGGGTGAGGCTAATTCATCCTGCTATTGTGCAAGGTAGTATTTGAGTAGAAACCTGGTATTTTAATTCGGTTTAAGTCAGAATAATTCTGTGCTTTGAGATTAGGCGTTGAGTTTTTTCTCCACCAACTCGTTAGTGAGACGAGGTTCGGCGAGTTTGTTTGTTTTTTTCAGGACTTGTCCCACAAAAAAGCCTTTGAGGTTGGTGTTTCCGGCTTTGTATTTTTCGTATTCTTTTTGGTTGGCGGCGATAACTTCATCGACTATGGGTTCAAGAATCCCAGGATCAGAAATAAGTTCCTTACCAGCGAAGGCTTTCTCAGGAGTAACACCATTGAGCAAATCGGGTAACTTTTCTTTAGCGATCGCATTACTAATTTTGCCACTTTCGAGGCGAGTAATCACATCTGCGAGATTTTGGGGAGTTAAACCGATTTCGGAAATATTCAGTTTTTGCTTATTTAGGTAAGCAGCAATATCTTGGGTAATCCAGTTAGCAGCAATTTTAGCATTTGCTCCCGATGCGATCGCAGCTTCAAAATATGCAGCAGTTGCGAATTCCTCCGTTAACACACGCGCATCATAAGCTGAAAGTCCCAATTCTTCTTCATAGCGATGGCGTTTACTGGCGGGAAGTTCGGGTATATCGCCTTTCCAAGTGGTAAGCTGTTCGCTAGAAACTTCAATTGGACCCAAATCTGGTTCTGGGAAGTAACGATAATCGCTGGAACCTTCCTTTTTCCGCATACTGATAGTACGTTGCGAACCTTCCTCCCAGAGTCGAGTTTCTTGAATAATTTCTTCACCCGCTTCCACAGCCTCAATTTGACGTTCAATCTCGTATTCAATCGCTCTTTGGATAGCGCTGAAGGAGTTCATATTTTTGATTTCGACTTTTGTGCCAAATTTTTCTTGCCCGACAGGGCGCACAGAAATATTTACGTCACACCGTAGCGAACCTTCTTGCATGTTACCGTCGCTCACACCCAAGTAACGGACAATTCGCCGTAATTCTTGGGCATATTCCGCAGCCTCTTGCCCAGAACGTAAATCCGGCTCGGAGACAATTTCCACCAAAGGCACACCAGCACGGTTGTAGTCTACTAGAGAGTATGCGGAACCGGAGAGTCTGTCACTGCCTGCATGGACTAATTTGCCTGCATCTTCCTCCATATGTAGGCGAGTAATACCAATTCTTTTGCGAGTCGGATTCCCATCCTTATCAATCAACTCAATTTCTAACCAGCCATGTTCCGCAATCGGTAAATCGTATTGGGAAATTTGGTAATTTTTGGGTAAGTCGGGATAAAAATATTGCTTGCGATCGAATTTACTATATTTAGCAATTTCACAATTCAAAGCTAACCCAGTTTTTACCGCATATTCCAAAACCTTTTGGTTGAGAACGGGTAATACTCCAGGCATACCCATACAAACAGGGTCAATGTTAGTATTAGGGTCAGCACCGAATGCTGTGGAGCTATCGGAGAAAATTTTCGTGTTGGTACTGAGTTGACAGTGGGTTTCTAAGCCAATAATCGCCTCGTACTCAGTCTTTACAGTCGTAGTAGTAGACATAAAAATTATAAATTTGCTTTTTTCTCGTTCAGGGTATTATTTTAGCTTATACAAAAAGTGCGATCGCTCAATAACTGCTTACTTAACCTGAGTTCGGGATCAGCTGAGATAGTGGTTGTGATGTTACTTTATTCAAATTTCAGCACAATTCCTTGAATCCAACTAATATTTTTTCTGTTGTTATGGCTAAAACCAAGAATTGGGAGAAGTTTGGGGGGAGATTTTCTTCCCGTCAAACTTGGGACGGTTGCGTCCCCCAAGCCCCCTGCAAATAAGAAATAGAAAAATTTTTGGGTTTGACAAATTGCAACGCTTCTTAATTCAAATTGAAACAAAACTCTTAACCCGAACTCAGGTTCCCTTAGGCAATTTTTTCTTCCTGTTGTGCTTGCCAATAATATAAAAACAGCACAATTGCAAATATAGGGATAATCAAATCAACAATAGATGCAGAGATGACGTTACTAATAATACTGTTTGAAAATACAAACGGGATGCCAATGATAATTGACATAATCAACAATAAAATAATCAATACACAACTAATGCTAAATATTTGCCAACGCTTTCCTGTGGTTAAATTAGCGCTGCGCTTTAAAACTACCGAACTGTTTCCATATCCTTCCACAATCACAATTGATGTAGTCAAGGAGTATCTCACAGCTAACATAATTCCGGGAATAATAAAAGCAATAGTACCTAAGACAATAAATATTCCCACTACTAAATTTACGGTAAATAATTTGCCCCAATTTTGTAGTCCAACAGACATTGCATTAGTATAATTAAAAGCTCCACCTCGTTTAATTTGCCACACACAGTAAACAATTGCACCAATATAAATAGGGTCTAGAATTGCACTAATTAAACTAGCAATTCTGACTTCGTTGGCAGCCTGTAGTAATTCATTAGTAGTTTTTGGTAAATTAGATACTATGACTTCATTCAAAATATTAGCTGGAAATCGAATCGAGAGAACAATTAAGCTGAATAAAACGAAATTAGCAGCATAGATTGCGATCGCATCTTTGATTTTGTCCATTTTATTTTTCCATATATGGGACTTTTACATCCACTATCAGATTTTTTAGATCATAATTATCCCATTGATAAGCACTATCTCAATACCGCCAGTGCCAATTACTTCTACCAAGGGAATTGTCCTCAAACTGGTACATTACTCAAACTTCCACGTACTCCCCTAGTGGAAAATATTGCTCGTGGATTAATGCAGTATTTAGCCAGCGATGAACAATATTCCCGCGAAGGCAAAATGTATGGCATCTTACTAGTTGAATTACCAAATGGCGAACAAGGAATACTCAAAGCATTTTCGGGATTATTAAATGGATGTAGTCAAGTTGCAGGTTGGGTTCCACCTATCCCTGGAAGAGATGCAGTCGCTTTAGATGAAAGTCGCACTTTAGCAGAATTAGATAATATTAAACAGGAAATAATTACCCTGCAACAAATACCAGAACGCCAACAATATCAAACTATAGCTCGAGAATTGGCAGTGCGATCGCAAAATCTTCAGCAAGTTCACCAACAACGTAAACAACAGCGACATCAACAGCGACAAATATTTACTGCAACCCTGACTGGAGAAACATTGGCGCTAGCTCTTGCAGAACTCGATGCCGCCAGTCGTCAAGATGGAATTGAATTAAAATTATGGAAACGCGAAGTCAATCAAAAAACACATTCCATTCGACAAATTATAGAAGTTGCAGATAAGCGCATTGTAGAACTCAAACAACTTCGTAAACAACTTTCTCAACAACTTCAAGCACAAATGCATACCACATATTCCCTGACAAACTTCTTGGGGATATCACAAACTTTACGACAATTAATGCCTTTAGGTTTGCCGACGGGAACAGGTGATTGTTGTGCGCCAAAACTACTACATTATGCGGCTATAAATATATTAAAACCCTTAGCAATGGCAGAATTTTGGTGGGGTGAACCTTCGAGAATTGGTGATAAGATACCAGGAGAATTTTATGGGGCTTGTGGGGAACGTTGTCAGCCGATAATGGGGTTTTTATTATCTGGAATTGGAGGAAATCAAGCTAGGGAAAAGGAAAAAGTGGAGAAACTTGATTTGGTGGACAATAAGACACAAAAAAGTTGTGAAAATATCTCCCCATCTCTAATTACTAATCCCCATTCACCACTGCCAATTATTTACCAAGATGAATATTTAATTGCGATTGATAAACCAGCAGGATTACTTTCTGTTCCTGGTAGATATCATCATACCCAAGATAGTGTTCTCAGTCGCTTGCGAAATCTACTCCCAGATGGAATGAATTTAATGGCAATACATCGATTAGATCAAGAAACTTCTGGTATTTTACTATTCGCTCGTCACCTGGATATTTATCGCCAAATTAGTCAGCAATTTCTCCAAAGACAGGTGGAAAAAATTTATGAAGCAGTGCTTTCTGGTTACTTAGAAACTCAGAATGGTGTCATCAGATTACCATTATGGGGAAATCCCGAAAATCGTCCTTATCAAGAAGTTAATTTCACCAATGGGAAAGCAAGTGTAACCCATTATAAAATTCTGGAAAGACAAAGCAAATATACCCGTGTGGAATTTCAACCAATCACAGGAAGAACTCACCAAATTCGGGTACATGCCAGTGATAAAATGGGTTTAAATATGCCGATTTTAGGTGATAAATTGTATGGGTGTCAGGCAGATGTGAATCGGTTACATTTGCACGCTAGAGAACTTACTTTTAGACATCCAAACTTCAGCAAGATATGTAAATTGGTCGTAAAAACACCATTTTAATCAATAAATCTATTACACAACGGCGGCAATAAAGCCACCATCCAAAAATGGTTGAAAAACTTATATAATCCTCTGTCTTTCTTTTGCCCTCTTACAAAGTTAGACGTGAAGGAAACCGACACCTTCTACTTTGCGCTTTTTACTTTCGTCTTCACATACTAGCTACCGAAGGGCAAGAGCAGCTTAAAAAAAAATAAAGGTTACTGAGAGCCGGATATGCGATTCTAGATACAGTCAACACGATAAAAGAAAAAGAAGTTTTAATAATAATCATGCAAGAGCGAAAACCAACAGCAATCATTACAGGAGCTTCCTCTGGAGTCGGTTTGTACACTGCAAAAGCCCTTGCTAACAAAGGATGGCATGTGATAATGGCTTGTCGCGATGTCCGCAAGGCTGGAGACGCTGCTCAAGCTGTGGGAATGCCACAGGGTAGTTATAGCATTATGCAAATTGATTTAGGCGACTTGGAAAGTGTACGCCGATTTGTCCGGGAATTTCGAGCCAGTGGTAAGATTCTCAAGGCTTTGTTATGCAACGCCGCAATTTACATGCCTTTGCTGAAAGAACCGTTGCGAAGCCCAGAAGGTTATGAGTTGACAATGACAACCAATCACCTGGGGCATTTCTTGCTGTGTAACCTGATGTTGGAAGATTTGAAAAACTCGCCAGAGTATGACAAGCGAGTGGTGATTTTGGGTACTGTCACCCACAATCCCGATGAGCCAGGTGGAAAAGTTTATCCTCGCCCCGACTTGGGCAATTTTGAAGGCTTTGAAGCTGGGTTTAAAGAGCCAATTTCGATGGTTGATGGGAAAAAATTTGAACCCGTCAAAGCATACAAAGATAGTAAAGTTTGCAATGTGCTAACCATGCGGGAACTACACCGACGCTTCCATGACTCCACTGGGATTAGCTTTACCTCACTTTATCCCGGATGCGTTGCCGATACACCCCTATTCCGCAATCACTATCCATTATTCCAGAAACTTTTCCCCTTGTTCCAAAAGTATATAACTAAGGGTTACGTTTCTCAGGAATTAGCCGGAGAAAGAGTTGCCTCGGTAATTGCCGACCCAGAATTTAAGCAATCTGGTGCATACTGGAGTTGGGGAAATCGCAACAGCCAAGAACGTAAAGCATTTGTGCAAAGAGTCTCTTCCCAAGCTCGTGATGACGAAAAAGCTGTGCGTATGTGGGAATTAACAGCTAAATTAGTGGGAATTGCCGACGAAGTCGGAGTTGGTGCGAATGTGAGCGATCGCATTGCATAATGATTCAATAATCATATGGTGTTCAGGTAGTGCCTTTGAGGGTGTTGCCTAACACCATATAGTTAGCAAATCCAACAATTAGGATTTTTGACTCACTTTGATAGCTGCCAAAGTTGAATTTCATAACACAGATGACTTTCAAAGATTTTCTTTGCTTGCAAACCTTCGACAATTAGTTTTTCTAACCAGCGCTTAAATGCCCAACTGCCGATGGCATGTATGGGTGGTACAGCTATCTTGACAACGTCAGCAATATATTTAATCGTCGTCAACCCAAAAGTTCGGAAATTCTCAATACTCAAATCAATCGTAGGTGCGATCGCATGAGAAATATCTTCTGTTTTAATTAAACTAAAGCCAGCTTTTTCCAAAGCAATCTTCAGTTCGCTAACTACATGGCAATTGGAAAAAATGCCCTCTGTATATTCGGCATCCGCACGCATCATATCAGCAATCAGTAAGTAGCCGCCACGACTCAGTAAACCAGCCGCACCTTCAGCTAAATCATCAACAGCAATATATTGACTACTTTCACTAAACAGGATTAAATCGTATTTTTTGGATGACTGAAAGTCTTCAAATCTCGTCAAATGGAAAGGAATTTTACCCTTGGTATTCTGAATAAACTTTTCTTCTTGAATGATATCAGGAGCTAACCCCTCAACAGCAAAACCGCGATCGCCTAAGTATACTGCGTTACCACCTATACCACAGCCAACATCAAGGATAGTATTAACACCTTCTGGAAGAAAACTGAAAAGCTTCTCTGTATATGCTTTTTGGGCAACACGTAGGCGGGATATATTCAGTTCTTCACCTGGTTGTGGCAGTGGTTCCCAATACCCATAATGGAGATAGGAAGAACCTGTAATTCCCATATAGTAATCTATCGCTGCATTCTGGTAGCGAGTTGGCTTGGGAATTTGAGTTATTTTTGGTTTCTGCATTTAGGCTTGGGTTTTATAAAATAATGTTGTAATTACTTGTAATCTCGCAACAGGTGTTCCAGTCTCTGCATGGAAGCGATGATTTTAACGCTAATGTCACCTGCAAGCATTGCATGATCGGGGGACGCTAAATATTACAAATTTTTTCTTAAGTTAATAATACAATTCTGTAAATAAACCGCAATAGTTTACAGGAAATCATTTGACTGGGCGACTGTCAGTAACGAATGTGGATTAAATAAATTACAAAAGTGCAGTTAGCGCAGCGTCGCACACCATTTTATATTCCATGAGAATTGCAAGTTATTAAATTCCCGTTCTTAAGTGTGGTTCATTTACCCAAAAAATCATTGAAACCAATAACAGCTGACAAACACCGATAAACTCAAGCTATACTAACCAACGAAGCTTTAACCAAAATGGGCATTCGCCGTGCAATCCTTTGACTTTACTACCCTAACTGCGGTTTGTAGCGAACTGCGCCAAAGCTTTTTACCATCGCGTCTGGAACAAGTTTATCAACGCGATCGCGCTACAATTAGTATTGCCCTGCGTACGCTACAGGGACGGGGCTGGCTAGAAATTTCTTGGCATCCCCAAGCGGCACGTTTACATATTGGTGATGCGCCTCCCCGCACTCCCGATACTTTTACTTTCAGTCAGCAGCTCCTTAGTCAGTTAGGTGGTTTAGCACTTGTAGAAATTGCAACTACATCACCTTGGGAACGGGTTGTTGATTTGCAATTTGCCCGTCGTCCTGGGGAGGATGCTTTATACCATGTCTATGTGGAAATCATGGGCAAGCATAGTAATGTTGTGCTGACAAATGCCAAAAATGAGATTATTACTACGGCTCATCAAGTAAATCAACAACAATCAAGTATCCGTACCGTCCTCACGGGGCAATTGTATGAATCACCACCCAGGATGACGAATACCATACCGAGTCTGGAGGAATCTTCGCAACGCTGGCAAGAAAGAGTCAGTTTATTACCGGGCGCGTTAAAAAAACAATTACTCAAAAATTATCGCGGTACGTCCCCAGCCTTAATTCAGTCGATGTTAAAGGCTGCAAATCTTGATTTGGAAGTGAATACTGACTCCTTGAGTGTAGAAGAATGGCAAAATTTATTTTTACACTGGCAGTCATGGTTGGGATGTTTGCAAAAACATCAATTTGAGCCTGTTTTTTTGGAATCGGGGTACAGTGTTCTTGGTTGGGGTGGCATCGAGAAGGCAGCCAATACACAACAATTGGTAAATAGCTACTATACAAGCCAGTTTAATCAATTAATATTTTCTCAGTTGCGGCACCAATTGAGTCAAAAGCTTAACAATATTTTGGAAAAGCTGCGACAGAAGGCAATCACCTTTACTGAGAAATTGCAACAAAGCGATCGCGCGGATGAATACCGCCAAAAAGCAGATTTACTAATGGCACATCTGCATACCTGGGAACCAGGGATGAAGGAAATGAGACTGGCTGATTTTGAAACTGGAGAACCTGTAACTATCACTCTCGAACCAGATAAAAATGCCGTAGTTAATGCCCAAATTCTCTACAAAAAGCACCAAAAATTAAAACGGGCGCGTGCAGCCGTTGAACCATTACTGGCAGAAGTTAGTGCCGAAATCGAATATTTAGAACAAGTGGAAGCCGCAATCACTCAAATTGAAACTTATCAAACAGCCGAGGATTTACAAGCCTTAGAAGAAATTCGCGACGAATTGGTTTCTCAAAAGTATATCGAAGATACAGGCTATAAAAGTCGCGATCGCGATGAACCCACTTTTAATTTTAGACGCGATCGGACTCCCAGTGGTTTTGAAATTCTGATTGGACGCAATAACCGTCAAAATGATCAACTGACATTTCGTGTGGCTAGCGATTACGATTTATGGTTTCATACCCAAGAAATTCCCGGTAGTCATGTCCTTCTACGCCTCCCAGCTGGCAAAGTTCCCGAAGAAAGCGATTTACAATATACTGCCAATATTACAGCCTATTACAGCCGTGCCCGCCAAAGTGAACAAGTTCCTGTAGTTTATACCCAACTCAAACATGTCTACAAACCCAAAGGTGCCAAGCCAGGAATCGCAATTTACAAAAATGAACGTATTCTTTGGGGACAACCACAATTAGCGAGAATAAAGTTAGTTTGAATGGCGAATAAGCCAATTTCGGGAAGAAGGCGTTGTTTTCAGGGCTTTCTCAACTTTTTTAACTGGATAGTTATTTTTGCCATTCTCCACTAGACTTTTTTTTAGAAAAGTCAACTAAAATTTTGTGTTGGATGTTACAATATTGTTAAGAAAAGTTTCCTGGTGCGCTTTGAGACGCGCAAACGGGACATACTCTACTGAGAAGATAAATTAGAGTGAGTTTTGACCAGTTGTGGTAGACTGGTCAATTTTATTTAGTTAGCTAATTTTTAAGACTATAAATTATGATATCACAAAGATTACTGAAGCTATCCAGTAACAGTTAAAGTTTATTATACTTAACAGTATAATTACTTACGTGTTTTTATTTAAATAAAATCATTCTCCAATTACTAAGCACCCCCGCTAACAGGGTGGGAATGTATTTATCTCTGCGGTGAATTATGGCGAATCATGTAGAAATGATGTAAATATTAAGTTCAGAATCAACACTTGTGATTAAAAATTCCCCGTGTCTTTTTTTCGACAGGTATTGAGGCGAACTTAATATTTAGTTTTTTATTGTTGCGGTGGTACTGTTGTCGCCGCAGGTTTTTCTGGTTCAGGAATTTGATTGGTAGTGGGTGGTAGATTCGGGATTGTGCCACCTTGGGGATTAACTGGAGTGAGTTGGGGATTGTTTTCTTGGGGAACTGTACCAGGAAAGGAAGGAAAACCTGGATTGGTTGGTTGTAGGGAGGATGAAGAGTCGGCAACACCAAGAGAGGCACGGGAACCCCCAACTTGTTGCAATAATGTCAGGGTTTCAATGACATCATTATACTGTGCCGATCGCGAAGCGTTCAAAATCAGAGGTTTGTCTGGATTTTGCTTGACATAATTTTCTAAAAAAGCAGGTAGCTGTTCTTTAGTAATTACAGGTTGCCCAGGTTGGTTCGTGTCGCGAATTTGTCCGAGTCCATCCAGGTGTAAAACTAATCTTTGGGGTTCCGCAGGGGAACCGGGTAAGTTGCTCGCACCAGGAATCGCTGTTCCCGTATTTGATTTGGGTAAGTCGAAATTAATCACTTTGATAACTTCTTGCCGGGAAAATTGCAGTGTCACCAAAATGAAGAATGTCAAAATACAGAAAATAACGTCAATTAGGGGGACAATTTGCACTTGAACGTCATCGGTTGGAGTTGTTGATTTGATTTTCATAGCGGCAAGATGATGGCAGAAGTTATCGAGTAATTGTAATGGCGACAAACTCAATGATTTACTCAGGAGTTTTCCGAATCGGGAGAATTATTATCGCTTGAGGGTTCGTAAGGTTCGCCGAAATTGCGCTGATGGCGACGACGGGGATAATTGAAAGAATCTTGTGTGGTTGTTTCCGATGTCGTTGGATTTGGGGTAGTTGCTGGAGTGATTTCTGTGGGATAGTTTGCTGCTGAGTAACGTTCTGGATTCTGAGTTTCTGCACTTAAACGTAATAAATCGTAATTAGGGGGAGACTGGCGATAGAGCAATTCTAAATCGTTACCAGCCCGTTGAAAAATTCTGACTTGGTTGAAAATAAATGCTTGAAATAAACGATAAAAAGCCAAACTCACAATTGCCACCACCATTCCGGTTGCAGTGCTGTATAAGGATTCACCAATCCCGCCAGTCACCCTCGCAATCGATTCTGGTTCCACCAAATCACCAATTTTGATACCTCGCAAAGATTGAATTAATCCCGTCACAGTACCAAATAATCCTAAAAGCGGAGCTAATGCGATCGCGGCTTCCAATAGTTTATCACCTCGCCGCATTCCCGATAATTCATGGTCTGCGGATGATTCTAGCGCCAATCTAAAGGTCTCAGCGTCAGCTTTTGGTAAATTTAAAGGAGCAAACAAAAATCTACCGATAGGTTGATCTATAGCACGTTGAGCAATATCCCGCGCTACAGTCCAATCTTCCCGTGCCGCTTCTAGTACACGAGTCACAATTTGCTTCTCCTGGTTTAAAAGTCGCAGCCAAAACCAAAGCCGTTCCAAAATGACGCTCACAACCAAAACCGACAAGACTGCTAGGGGGTACATAGCAATCCCGCCCTTTCTAAATTCAGCTAATATATCCATTTTGCTAACTTTCCTCCCTTGATTTCTATATCCGTTTTCCCGAAATAATCGTCTCTGGAGATAGATGTATAAATATCTTGTTGGTGTTAAGTATCTCACTATTAGGCTTTACGGAAAAACCTATGTAGCACCTTCCAGACAATTTTAGGACGGTTATTCCCACAGGAAGTTTAGGGCAATACGAGTAAAAATTAAAGGTAACTAGAGGTGAAAAAAATGAAATTTTCTATCGAAGCTCTCTATAACTGGTATCGCGGCTTACTTCGCAATCCCAAATATCGCTGGTGGGTTGTTCTGGGAACATTCTTATATCTTGTTAGCCCCATTGATATTGCTCCTGATTTCTTACCTATTGTTGGACAACTCGATGATGTTTTGATTTTGACATTGTTAGTATCAGAAGTATCACAGATTGCCATTGAAGGTTTTAAAGCACGCAGAGGCACCCCAGAATCCCAAACTGCTAATGCATCTTCGCAATCGACATCTCAAACCGAATCAATTGATGTTGATGCTGTGTCAGTTGAGTAATTATTACAAAAGAATACAATGTATTAACCCTTTCTTGCATTATTTACTCAAAAGTGGATGTAAAGAAGGGGATATTTTTATTTGCTTATTGGGGCGTATGAACTTGATATTAATAAGTATTAGCCAAATACTAGTATGACGGAAACCGACACCGCCAACTTGGCGCTATTTGCGCCGTTGTGTACTAGCGAATTTTGGAAACGGATATTTGTGAGTTCATTCGTGAGTAAAATAATACATTATATTCTCATGCCAATGAATTATGAATCAAAGAAAAATTATTGGATTGTTACCTGCTGGAGGACAAGCGGCACGTATTTCGCCTTTACCACTGAGTAAAGAATTATATCCAATTGGCTTCCAAAGTTTAAATAATCAAAGTAATTCAGCTAATTTACACCCAAAGGTGGTGTCACATTACCTGTTAGAAAAAATGTGCCTGGCAGGAATCGAGATAGCTTATTTTATCCTACGACCTGGCAAATGGGATATTCCCACATATTTTGGGGATGGCACAATGCTGTCGATGAACTTGGGATATTTAATCATGGGGTTATCCTATGGTGTTCCCTTTACACTAGAACAGGCGTATCCATTTGTCAGGGATGCAATTGTGGCATTGGGTTTCCCTGATATTCTTTTTCAACCAGAGGATGCCTTTACAAAAATTTTGGCGCGTCAAGCAACAACAAATGCGGATGTCGTTTTAGGATTATTCCCCACTTCTACGCCACAAAAAGCTGGCATGGTTGACTTTGATGCCAGGGGAAAAGTTAATTTAGTTATAGAAAAACCGCAACATTCTCAGTTAAAATACATGTGGGCGATCGCAGTTTGGACACCTGTATTCACTGAATTTCTCCACGAGTATATTTTGACGTTACAAAATAAGGCTAACATTTCACAACTTCCAGAAATTCCTATTGGTAATGTTATTCAAGCCGCAATTGAAAATGGGATGCATGTTGAAGCAGAAGTCTTTCCAAATGGCAGTTATCTAGATATTGGTACACCAAATGATTTAATTTATGCTGTACACCAATATTCAAATTTATAGGATTCATTGATAATTTTTAATTCTGAAATTCCTAAATTCCTCAATTAACTCTCGTAAATTTATTTATTCCCTACAACCTAAATTATGGCGCTGCTGCCAAAATACCTCTTGAATATTTTGCCAGCAAGGTTGTAATAAATGTTTTGATTCTGGAGTCAGGTGATTCATCATTTCCACAGCTAAAACTTCACACCACTTCTGCGTCAATTCCCATTGAATATTCATACCCTCAACCACCATTACACACAAAGGCAATAACTCTTGTTCAACTGGTGCAACAGTTTCTTCCAAAAAACATAGCCAAAAATATGCCTGAAACATATTCAAATCGCGAATACAAGAATGCTTAATTCTCTTATCATCTAAAAGTCCCCGACGGCTATGATGACGAGGTAATAAATTTAAAAGTTTATAATACGCAGCATCAGCTATCTCATGGGCTTTGGGAAGCATCTCTTGCACTAATTTGCGCTTCACAAAATCAATTTTGTCCTTACTTGCAGCTACACAAACTCGTTGCCAAGGTATTGCTACTTGTTCCTCAAGAAATTTTAAATAGGGAGTAAACAAAAATTTCTCGGCTGGTTCTAGTTTGTTCAAAATTAATTGATTACAAAAGTTTAAGTGTGTTGTCATAAATCCTAAAGAACACCAGTCTTTGGATATTATATGTTGTTCCTGAAATATCAGTAATGTTGGTTCGAGTGCGGATGAAAGTTCTAGAATATTTGGGATTCCAATTACCTTTATCATGGAAATACTAGAATTATTAAGTAATTCTTCTGTTGCAGTTACAATTGCTTCCAAATGATGATTTTGATAGATATCAACAATTTTTTTATAAATACGAAAAGTAAATTGCGAAATTCGTTTTGCTTCAGATAAATCTAATGTATTTGATTTATAGGTATACAAACTCTTGGTTTGAATTAAAGCCATCTGACAATTTATATTTAAGATATTTCCATTTAATTTTTGGACGGTGCGGCTACGCCCTTGAGGTGATATGGCTTTTAACAAGGCATGATTCGATAATAAATTTTGTGCTTCTTCCGAAGCTAAGTTTATTGTGTAACGTTGTGCCCAAAGATTTAGTAAATTCTCAACCAATGGTTTACTTATGACTTCAGCATTTATTAACATCAGATTTTTCTCTGTTTTTAGATGAGTACAGTTGGGAGTAAATCAAGCTACACAAATGCTTGTTTGGAATGTTAATCTTCTTCTACCCCACAGATTGGGGTAGTTTGAGTTGTCTATTTTTTGAGTAACGCCTTAAAGTCATTTTTGCAGATGAATCCAAATAATCAAATTAATTGTCAAAATATATACCAATTTCAATTAAAAATATGCATCTGCTCTTGCTAGGTATAAACAATTATTACCAGTGTCACCATATACTTTGGATATCTAACTGCTAATTTGTAGCTTTAATCACATTTTGTCGGTGATAGATGCTGAAAATACTTGTGTTAGCTAAGTTCTGTTGACAATTTGCAAAAATATTTTTTCACACATTGTAACCCAAGTGGTATCTTTCCAAAAAAATCTTTACGTATCAAAAATCATCTCTGAGTTATTACTTAAGTATATATGTGGTGTGCTAGTTATCAATGATAATATATATTTCAGCATAATAACGGATGATAATTTTTAAAGGGCGATTTAACAATTAAGGTTAAGCTGGAATAATATATACATCGCTGTCAAATGAGTAAATTTACTAAAACTTTAATTTTTAATACCGGATTTTCCGAACTCTTAGTCTAAAATACTTATGCTGTAAAGCTTCAGAAACGATTGTAAACGAACTCAGTAAATCAAATAAAAGCATTAAATATGATTTTGTATAGTAATTGACAATAAATTTTGTCATAACTACTTCATATTTATTGACTAAAATAATGAAGCAAATGGTTAAGATTATTACTTTTGAAAAGAGTCAAATGCTCCCTTGTATACCTCTCATTTTTATTAAAGATGCTTAGTAATAATGATGTGTCTAGTTAAGAATTTATTAGCAGAACAAGAAAAATTTTATACTGGAGTACCGATATTATTGTCGGAGATCACTTTTAGGGGTAAAAAGGCATAATTTTAAATATTTTTCAGTGTTTTTCTGCTGGCGTAAATCTTTAAAAACATCTTTTTACGTCAATTATGTTACTTAGACATCAGTGTAATGCAGGAAGTCTGAAAATCATATTGCATATTGTGAAAAAAAGTTATAAATTATAATTAATATATGGGTAAATAGTAATTCTGTAATTTCCTGCTATTCAAGTTCAGAAATTAAGTTCGTCAAAAGTACATTTCCTTGTGAAAACAATATTGTGTTTTTTCAAAAAATGACACTTTTATCTAATAAGTAATTGAGTGTAATTTCCTAGCAATTAATATTATATATGAAGCTAAAGCCCTAGTAGCTGGTTAAGTTGAGAATATTAATTGCCAAAAATCAAGACAAATTTTAGCGATGGTTGTGATTAAAAAAGCAGCTTTAACTGGCGCTATATATTTGTTTTTAAGATTACATGATTTTACAGCTATCTATCATCTAGATAGATAATAAAATAATTGTTTAAGATTGAAAATAGCAGAATACAAATAATGTACATCTACTCACGAAAAAACAATTAAACTGGAGTTATTCTGGCAATGCAACTAGAGGATTTTGTGACAGTAAAAAATATCGAAGCGGAAGCTTGGGAAGCATTAGAAAAATCTATTGTATATTATCAGGGGCGACCAATTGGCACAGTAGCAGCTGTTGATACTTCAGCAGATGCTCTCAATTATGACCAAGTATTTGTCCGGGATTTTGTATCTTCAGCTTTGATTTTCCTCGCTAAAGGTAGAACTGAAATTGTTCGCAATTTTTTAGAAGAAACCTTAAAGTTGCAGCCGAAAGAAAGGCAACTTGATGCTTATAAAGCTGCAAGAGGATTAATGCCTGCAAGTTTTAAAGTTGTTTCAGTTGATGGGAAAGAGTTCCTTGATGCAGATTTTGGTGAACATGCGATCGCACGAGTTACACCAGTAGATTCTTGTTTGTGGTGGATAATATTATTACGGGCTTATGTAGTTGCGACAAAGGATTTTTGCTTTGCATATCGTCCAGAATTCCAAACAGGAATTAAGTTAATTCTGGAATTGTGTTTGGCTAACCGTTTTGATATGTATCCGACACTATTAGTACCAGATGGTGCTTGTATGATTGACCGTCGGATGGGAATTTACGGACACCCTTTAGAAATCCAAGCTTTATTTTATGCCGCATTGCGAGCCGCCCGCGAACTATTAATTTGTGAGAATAATACCGGAAATCAGGATATTATTGCGGCTATTGATAATCGCTTACCGCTCTTGTGCGCTCATATTCGCCAACACTACTGGATTGATTTAAATCGTCTCAATACAATTTACCGTTTTAAAGGCGAAGAATATGGGAAAATGGCAGTCAATCTCTTTAATATTTATGCCGATTCTCTGCCTTATTATGAATTAGATAAATGGTTGCCTGTTAAAGGTGGTTATCTGGCAGGAAATGTAGGACCATCTCAACTGGATACACGCTTCTTTTCACTCGGTAACTTAATGGCTATTATTTCCGAATTAGCTACCGAAGAACAATCACAAGCCATTATGAATTTGATTGATGAAAGATGGGACAATCTTATTGGTGATATGCCAATGAAGATTTGTTTTCCAGCTTTGGAGGGTGAAGAATATCGTATTGTCACTGGATGCGATCCAAAGAATATTCCTTGGTCTTATCATAATGGGGGTAGCTGGCCTGTATTATTGTGGATGTTGGCGGCGGCGGCGGTAAAAACCAACCGTACTGATTTGGCGAAGAAGGCATTAGCAATTGCCCAACCACGCTTACGGCAGGATGAATGGATTGAATATTATGATGGCAAAAAAGGAAGATTGATTGGTAAGCAATCTCGAAAATATCAAACTTGGACAATTGCTGGTTTCTTACTTGCCAAAGAGTTACTGGAAAATCCCCAACATTTACCTTTGGTAAGTTTTGAGGAATTACCTCAAGAATTGGTTTCTCGTGCCTGCGAATTTGAAATTAGTAGCGTTGACACATCGCTTTATTTCTAGCATTGTCAATTCTAGAAAAAAGTGAGGGGTAAAAGAGAAAACCTTTTACCCCAAACCCAGTTTTGAGTTATCGAATCCTCAAATATTCTCAAACACTAATGTTCAAATATATCTTTAAATTGCATTAAATCTAACGTTACGATCGCAGATAGGCATTGAAAACATTGTTCTGCTAATTCGTAGCGTTCTTCACGTTTAAGCATATTTATGAGTTTTTGTCTAGCACTAATTAAATAACGTACATCATTGGCTGCATAACTTAATTGTGCTTCGGTTAAATTGATGGCGTTTCCCCAGTCAGAACTTTGAGAGCTTTTATCAAGTTCCACTTGTTCGAGTTCTAAAATTAAATCTTTGAGTCCATGACGATTTGTATATGTACGGGCTAGCTTACTGGCTATTTTTGTACAAAATACGGGGTTGACGTGAATGCCCAGATGGTGACGTAGTGTGGCAATGTCAAATCGAGCAAAATGAAAGATTTTGGTGACGTTGCTAGCTTCCAGCAGCTTTTTTAAATTGGGAGCTTCTGTTTGTCCACGAAGAATCCTAACTACCGTAACTGTACCGGAATTATCGCACAATTGCACCAAACAAAGTCGATCGCGTTGGTGAAGTAGTCCCATTGTTTCGGTATCAACCGCTAATGCATCACTTTCTAGGTAAGTTGACAGGGTTTCTTCATTGATATCGCGATCGCTAACTTGAAAATCTGCTAATGTCATGATGTATGATCAACTAAATTTAGTACCTAGCTTAATTCGCTGAACTACAAATTAAACAGGCACTAAATTATTGTGCAGTAAAACCTTGTATGGGCAATACCGATTTGACTAAAATCGCGAAAATAGGGGTTGGTTGCTATATGCTGATATCTCAAACCCCAATCAATTAATATTCTCCACCAATACCCAGGTTGACGTTAAATAATTCTGCGCCTGCCAAGTTTACACCAATGAGGTTAGCACCATCGAGTTCGGCACTGATAAATTGAGCGTTTGTGAGATTGGCATTCATCATATTGGCGTTATTTAAGCTGACGCTGTTAATAAATGCCGATGTTAAGTTTGCAGATTGTAAATTTGCCCCAGTTAAATCTGCTCCTTCTAAATTGGCATCTTTGAGATTTGCACCTTGTAAGTTCGCATTCCGCAAATCTGCACCAATTAAATGTGCCCCTTGGAGGTTAGCGCCAGTCAAATTACATGCGTAGCATTCCCTAGTTTCTATTAAGCGACGAACGTTACTATTTACTTCCGACTGTGCAAATGCTGGTGCCGCAAAAGATAACGTACTCACTAATGCTACTGCTGTCAATAATTTGCTTCTCATGTTTCTTCCCCCACACTTTATTCATTTTTGATATCTGTAGGCTGGTTGAAATAACATGTCTATAAATATGGCTAGTTAGTCATGCTCGGTTTGTGTCCAACCTGTTATCTACTACTACAACTTCATTTTCCCCCATTCCCGAAATTTATTCGTCTCACCTTAGGAATGCTTAATATACTTCGCTGGAGGGAAACTTGTGGGCAATATTATGCCCTCGTCGGTGAGATTTCCATATTGATGAAGATATGGAAATTTGGTTTTATATTTGAATCAGGTTCACTATTTTCGGGTGCTTGGCGAGAAACGCGTAAGCTACACTAAGGTAAATAAAGTGCAAAAGCAGGGTGTCCTTAGCACAGCGTAACGCAGCATGTTTATATTCGTTGAGAATTAAAAGTTATTAAATTCCCGTGCCTAAAATCAAGTGAGAATTACATAGTTCTTTTGTACTGTAATTTGACTTTAAACCGTCACTCCTTCTAATTGTTCATCTGTCAACTCATATAACTCGCGTAACTTCTGTAATTTATCCTCTTTCGCATTCCAAAAACCGCGCCCATGTGCTTCTAACATTCGACCAATAATATTACGAAAAGCTTCTGGATTTGCTTGGCGTAATTTATCTGCCATTTCTGCATCTAAAGCATAAGTATCAGATGCTTGCTCATAAACCCAATCATCACGAAAATCAACAGTTCCCCCCCAACCAATTAATGCTGTCATCCGTTGGGAAATTTCATAAGCACCACCAGAACCTTGGTTTGCCATTGCTTCTGCCCATTTAGGATTTAGTAATTTGCTACGGTATTCCATTCGCAATAAATCATCTAATTTTCGCGGTGTTGTATCCTTGGAAAAACTTTCAACAAAGCTGGCATTGACTTTTTTCGCACTAATTTTTTCAGCAGCTTTTTTCAAACCGCCAGTATTAGCATAATATTCTTGAATATCAGTTAAGCCATATTCAACTGAGTCTATTTCTTGGATAATTTGAGTAGTAGTTTGTAGTAAATTTTTTAAAACTTCTGGACGTGATTGCCCTTTATCTTTTCTCCCAAAACTAAATGAATTTCGACTTTGCCAAGTATTTGCTAATTCATCTCCAGATTCCCAATTCCCATCAACAACTTGGTCATTTACTAAAGAACCAAAATCACCGGATGGGTTCGAGAATAATCTCGCTGCCGCATTGTCAATACCTTGTGCTTTTAAAGTTAAAACATGCTTACGAATAAAATTTTGTTCTTCCGGCTCATCTGCGTCTGCTGCACGTTGAAATAAATCATCCAGAAGTTCGATAATATTTACAAAACTATCGCGGAAAATACCTGATAAATTGGCAAGTACATCTATTCGTGGATGTCCAACTTTATTTAAAGGTTTTAATTCATATCGAACAATGCGTCCTGTACCTTCTTTTATAGGTTCAGCACCAACTAATTCTAAGAGAATACCTAAAGATTCACCCTTAGTTTTAATTGCATCCAAACCCCATAACATGACTGCTACAGTTTCCGGGTATTTACCATTATCTTGTAAATGCTGTTGAATGATTTTCTGAGCAATTTCCCTACCTCTTTCATAAGCAGCAGGAGAGGGCATTCGATAAGGATCTAATGCATGAATATTTCTGCCAGTTGGTAAGACACCAGCGCCATCGCGCAACAAATCACCACCAGGAGCAGGAGGAATATATTCGCCATTTAAACCCCGTAAAAGATTTGTTAACTCATCGGTATTTTGCATTAACAAATCACGAATTTGATTCTCTTGGATATTCTTTTGTGAATTATCTGTTAAATTATCTTCGGAAACAGAAATATTCTCTGTTTTCTCTTCTCCAAAATATGCATTTAAATAAGACTGCATCGCTTCTTCATTTGGAGCTTCTCCCAAAACATGTAAACCGGAAGAAAATAAGCGATTTTCTAAAACCTGCAAATACTCATAAAGCTTGACTAAATAATCATTAAATATATGATTACTAAACATACGCACATTTTCAGGACTAAATGATATTCCTAATTTTTTCGCTTCCTCAAACGGACAATCAGCATCTAAACCTGTATCAACAATTTTTTTACAAATTGCTTCCTTCAAGACATAATTTTTTTCTGCATCTTCGCGATATTCTGCAATTAACTCACGTAAAGTCACTAATTCCTTATATAAACCTGCACGTCCATAAGGTGGGACATTATGGGAAATCAACACACCATAACCGCGACGTTTTGCCAAAATTGATTCGGAAGGATTATTAGCAGCATATATATAGAGATTTGGTAAATCACCCAATAAAATATCTGACCAAGAATAACCAGTATTTCCTAATGGGGAACCTGGCAACCATTCCACAGTTCCATGCATTCCAAAATGCACGATCGCATCTGCTTGAAATTGATTTTGGAGCCACTTATAATATGCTGCATACTGCGGATGTGGTGTCATATCACGTTCAAACATTAACCGCATTGGATCACCTTGAATACCCAAAGGAGGTTGTACTCCAATCCAGATATTTCCTAAAGTAATCCCCCCAATTTGCAACTCATCACCATAGGTTTTGATGCCGCTTTCTGTTAATGATTTCCATTGTTTTTCAATCCGGCTGGTTTGTAAATAACCTAGCCACTTTTCTAAAGTGCGAACATTAACAGTATTAATAGTATTCGCAACATTCATCTGTATTAATCCATGTTTATCTGCAATTTTTATCTCTTCGTCCGCCTCTTTTAGCAAACGAATTAATACTTCCCCATCTTCTGGCAAATTATCAATGTCATAACCTTGATTTTTTAAAGCTTGTAGAAACTTAATTAAACTCCGAGGAACATTTAATAAAGCTGCTGTTCCAGTGGCTCCATAACCTGGTGGAAAACCATATAAAATCACCGCAATTTTGCGTTCTGATACAGGTTTTTGTCTTAAATTAATCCAACTTTTAACTCTACCAATTAAACGATTGACACGTTCAGGTACTAAATAAATATCTTCTCCAACCAAGCCACCCAGAGGAACAGTATCGATCGCACCATCTAATTCGGGTAGCGAGTATAAGACAACACTCTGCAAGCCACCTATACCTTGGCGTGTCCAGGAGTGAATGTCTTGAATTAGCAATGGTGCAGCAACAAAATACGGAATATTCTTCGCAGTTAAAATACGTTTTGCTACTTCCACTTGTCGCCCTGCTTCCATTGAACCTGCGGGTCCCCCAACGAGGGGAAAACCAATAGTTGAGACTATGGCATCAACTTTAACTGCTGTTGGCGATAGGGATTTAATCTCAATATTTCCCAGTTTTCTTTGCTGTATTTCATACTCCGTTGTCATCAAATCGCGAACTGCTACATGTCCCTCGACTCCATTAATAAATATAGGTAAAGGAATTAAACCGGCATTTTCAAATTTGCGGATTAGTTGGGGAATATAGGGTTGTTTAGTAATTACATGTTTACGATAAAGAAGAATACCAATCGTTGGATAATTGAGGATTTTTCCACTTTCTTCCCCTCGTAATTTATTCTCTTGATACCATTGTAAATAATCCCGTGGGGATTCAAAATAACCTTGATAATCGGGATGAAGTAAGCCGATATTTGGGGTTTCCCGAACTGCGGGAATATCACCAACTTTTAGCTTTAGATATTTTTCCCCCAATACCCAAAACAATGAAGCGACGTTCTCAATTCCACCCGCATTCCAATAACCATATATAATTAGCCAGTTGCGTAAATCTTGGACTTTTTGAACAGGAATAAATTTCAGTAATTTGGGACCCGTTTTCAGAAAACTAATATAACCCGCAAGTTTATCTTCCTCACGTCCATTACTAAATTTATCTAAAATAAATTTTATGGGTTTGGGCATTCCTTTGGGTTTGTCACCAATCGCAAATTCCCCAATTTTTGTTAATGCCATTAATTCCAAAGCTGACTCAAACACGAGTCGGATGGGAATTTGTAAAACGCGATCGCGCAACCACATGACTTGGTCGTAATCAAACAACAAACTACCAAAAAATACATCTGCCTTTTGGAGTGCTTTTTCAACATTTTCTGGCTGAATTGTAATATCGCGATCGCTAAATACCTGTATATCTAACTCAGAACAGCGTAAAACCGCTAATTCTGCCGCTTTGCGGTATAATTGGGCATTAAATGATTCAAATCCGGCAATTAAAACAATATATTTCATCTGTAAAATTAAAGCAAAATAAATATTTCTTTACTTTAATATTGTAAGCATTGCACTGACGATAAAATCGATGGGAGATGGGGAGATGGGGAGATGGGGAGAGAAATTTTGCTTGATATTTGCTAGCTTGTTGCGCCAATATGTGGGTGTTGGAAAAGATGTATGGATTTTAGCCGCTAGATTCTTTGTATAGTCTAGGTTTTAGCGTTTTTTTGCAGAAGTGAGGTTGGCGCAAGTCTGAAATATGTTGCTGTGTAAGGGTTTTGGCGTTTCTGGTCATGATTGGTATTGACATTTAATCGGCTGAAATAGTATTTTAAAGGAGGTTAGCGCAAATGTACCTTGAAAACTAAATACAGTAAGGGTTCTGTAGCGAGCTATTGCAATTCAAACTAATCCCTATCAGGGATTGAAACGAAGGCTGGGAGAAGGAGAAGCTGCGCTGGCATTGCAATTCAAACTAATCCCTATCAGGGATTGAAACTATTCTCCCAATGAAAAAGATTGTGGTGCAACCTATTGCAATTCAAACTAATCCCTATCAGGGATTGAAACGTAGTATTCTTGTAGTACCTTTGCCTTGATTCCGTTATTGCAATTCAAACTAATCCCTATCAGGGATTGAAACAAAAACCTCAACGGCGGGCGCGGCGGAAGAACAAATTGCAATTCAAACTAATCCCTATCAGGGATTGAAACAAAACCTACTGCTGTCGTATATCGTATTTCCCTAGCAGATTGCAATTCAAACTAATCCCTATCAGGGATTGAAACCTAAAAAAGCCACGGGGATTGAAGGGGACTTACCAAATTGCAATTCAAACTAATCCCTATCAGGGATTGAAACTACTAACCAGGGTTTAGAGGGTAAAACCCCTCTATTGCAATTCAAACTAATCCCTATCAGGGATTGAAACTTCAACTAAATAAACAGCAAAGATAATAGAATCTTATTGCAATTCAAACTAATCCCTATCAGGGATTGAAACAGTATCCTAATTTATGGGCAATCAAGACTCTAAAATTGCAATTCAAACTAATCCCTATCAGGGATTGAAACCCAATTTCCGGTAGTTGCTTTCAGTCATTCCTATTATTGCAATTCAAACTAATCCCTATCAGGGATTGAAACCTTACGTTGTAGTAGAGATAAACCAACTAAGTCGATTGCAATTCAAACTAATCCCTATCAGGGATTGAAACTGACTATCCGCTATTTGCGATTGTGCTATTTGTTGATTGCAATTCAAACTAATCCCTATCAGGGATTGAAACAGGAATTAGAGATAACAATGAACTATTCCATTGATTGCAATTCAAACTAATCCCTATCAGGGATTGAAACTTAAGTTCGTCGTAGTAAGAATCAAGGAATAAAACTAATTGCAATTCAAACTAATCCCTATCAGGGATTGAAACCATTGGCAATCCACTTTCTTTCATCTGCTCATTAAATTGCAATTCAAACTAATCCCTATCAGGGATTGAAACAAGCGATCGCATTCCATCCCTTTGCTTAATATTATTGCAATTCAAACTAATCCCTATCAGGGATTGAAACGCAAAATAGGGACAATAGTAAGTTTGCGTCGTATCGCATTGCAATTCAAACTAATCCCTATCAGGGATTGAAACAAACGGCACTTGGGGAGGAGCCATGCTACCAATTGCAATTCAAACTAATCCCTATCAGGGATTGAAACAGAATGTAGGAAAGTGTGGTGTACCCCACAGTCAAATTGCAATTCAAACTAATCCCTATCAGGGATTGAAACTCTAAATTGTGCTGTAAAAATCAAATCACAAACATTGCAATTCAAACTAATCCCTATCAGGGATTGAAACGTATCTCCAGTAGATATTAGCTTGTGCTGCCACGAGAATTGCAATTCAAACTAATCCCTATCAGGGATTGAAACCCTCATTTAACCATTCCATAATTTCTGGAGTGGGATTGCAATTCAAACTAATCCCTATCAGGGATTGAAACTTAATACGACAGTATTTTATGCGATCGCCTGCCAATATTGCAATTCAAACTAATCCCTATCAGGGATTGAAACCAGACTAAAAAACATTCTTAAGAATAATTAATCAATTACCGCAAACAAAACATATCTACTTTTTGGAGGGGGCTTTGGGGACGCAACCATCCGTAGCTTGGTTCCCGAAGGATAGTTTTGTGGAAGGAAAGCTTCCCCATAAACTTCACCCAATCGGGGGTTTGGGAGAGAATCCCCCAAATCTTGGTTCTGAAGTAAATACCGTAACCAAAATAAACCAGTAAAACATAGCCAGTGCATTGGTGACAAGTTAAGGAAAAGGGGAAATTGTCAAGGGTAGTATTTGCCGAGGTCAAAAATAGTGGGAAACTCAATCTAGACAAGTAATTGAGCGATTGAGTCCAGCCATGAGCAGCAGCAAAAAAACCAACAGAGACCACGCAAAAAAGAAACAGCGACCAATGGTGGAAGATGAAGTCATAGCCGAGCAATTGGAAAGATTACTGACACCAGCCATTACAAATCAAGAAAATTACTACCGTAAATTAGGACTCAGAGAACGGATACTGAATTTACCGTTAATGATGGCAGCAGTGTTAACCCTGTTGTGGAGAGATGTAGCAGGAGTCAGAGAACTGACAAGAATATTAGCTCTCTTACGGTTTTCTGTGGTGTAATCCCACAAAAGTTAGTCAACAAGCTGTATCACAGAGATTTTTGACATTTCCATCCGAATTATTTGAAAAAGTATTTAAAGATTTATTGCCGAGTTTGAGAACAGCTTGGCACAGTAGAAATAAACGTCCACTGCCAGAAAGTATTCAGTTTACCTTATTAAAATTTGAGAAAATTTGGATAGTAGATGGCTCAACATTGGAAGCATTGTTTAGGAAATTACAAAGCCTAGAACTGGCTCCAAGAGGACAATTAGCAGGAAAGATGAGTACAGTCATTGATTTAATGACCAGATTACCTGTAGAAATTTGGTTTGAAGAAAATCCTAAAGCTTCTGATATTAAACTTGAAAAAAATATCCTAAATTTAGTGACAGAAAACACCATTATATTATTGGATAGAGGGTTTTATCACTTTAATTTTTGGCTACAATTAATCGAGAAAAAAGTTGAATTTATTACCAGAATAAAAAAAGGAGCAGCAATCAAGGTAGAACAGGTATTTACAGATAGTTATGGACTGAGAGACCGTAAGATACGTCTGGGTTCTGGAACAAATAAGACTCCATTTATTAGCTTACGCCTGATTGAAGTAAGGTCAGGAAAAACATGGCATTCTTATTTAACTAGTGTCCTAGACCCTAATGTTTTACCCCCTTATGTAGTAGCAGATTTATATCGGCGGCGCTGGCGGATTGAAGATGCTTTTAATACAGTAAAAAGACTCTTGGGGCTAAGTTATTTGTGGACAGGTTCACTCAATGGAATTAAGTTACAAATTTGGGCGACTTGGTTATTTTATGCTGTTTTAGTAGATTTAGGTGATGCTGTAGCGGATGAACTTTCTCTCCCCTTTGATGAGATTTCATTAGAAATGATTTATCGCGGTCTTTATCACTTCACTATGGCTCATCAAAAAGGTAAGGCAACAGATCCCGTTAAGTATTTTGCTGACCCCCACAATCGAGATTTAGGTATTATCAAACAGAAACGAAAACCAAATGTTAAGTTGATTGTCGCTCCTTTTCCCGATCTTCAACGAGGGTCTGACCAGTTTTTTTTTCAACAATTCTCTGAAAGCTTATTGACAAAAGACTTACAGCCTTAACTTGTCACCAATGTAGCCAGTGGGAGAATACCCCAAGTCAGTTGCAGGTTGCTGTGTAGTTGTAATTGTTAGCAGCATGAACTTTCAAGAAGGTTCAATCTGTGTTTTGATGATGTGGGATTTTATAGTCCTTCAGTTATAGCTTCATGTTGAACGTAAATGTGGCTGCAAAAAGTCAAAAATCATGAAGTTAGGCTAGATTAGTGTTTGCTCAAATCATCAATTGGTGAGTTTGAGTTTCATCTGTTACTGCGATGGTAGAGCCAAATATGAGCGTATTAGGTGACTATGAGTTTTGGTACAACTTGGGAAACGAACAATTTGATTTAGGACTGACTGAAGATGCGATCGCTTCCTACGAACATGCGATCGCCATTAAGCCAGATTTTGCTGAGGCTTGGTTTCACCTGGGTAATATTTTTGAAGAAGAGGAAGACACAGAAACCGCTATCAATTATTATGAACAAGCGGTGACTATCAAGCCCAATTTCCACGAAGCTTGGCATAAATACGGTAATTTATTACGCAGTTTAGAACGAGATGATGAAGCTGTAATTTGTTTTGATCAGGCTTTAGCTGTGAAGCCGGATGCTTATATTATCTGGTTAGAACGCGGACATGCGTTGAGAAATTTAGAACGCTATGATGAAGCCATTGATTCTTATAATCATATTGTTAATCTCCAATCTCAAAGTATAGAAACTAGCTTTAATTATCCTTGGCATTGGTTTCATGATGCTTGGCGATCGCAGATTAATTTACTTTCTTTAAGGGAACGCTATGAGGAAGCTTTGGCAAAATGTAATCAAAAGTTAGAAGTTTTTCCTAATGATATTTCTAATTGGTATCAGCGTGGCGATTTATTGTGTAAGTTAAAGCGCTATCAAGAAGCACTAGAAAATTATGAAAAGGTTATGCAACTTCATCCTGGTGATTATCTCGCTTGGCATTACCGTGGTGATGTTTTAGGGTATTTAGGTGACGTAAAATCAGCTTTGGCTAGTTACGATAAATCTATTGAAATGTATTCAGGTTACTATCGAACTTGGTACAATCGTGGCTGTATTTTATATTCTTTAGGGCAATATCAAGAAGCACTAACAAACTACAATAAAACCTTAGATATTTATCCAGAATATGAGGAAGCTTGGTGTCAAAGAGGTTTGATAATGCATTATTTGGGGCAATATGAAGCTGCTATTCATAGCTATCAAAAAGCTTTGGAAATTTACCCTAATTTTATTGAGGCTTTAACTAATTTGGGAAATACGCTGCATACCTTAGGAAGGTATCAAGAGGCAATTGAAAACTATCATCAAGTCATAGAACTGAAACCAGATGATTATCACGCATGGAAAAATCAAGGAATTAGTCAAACTGCATTAAATCTTTGGGAAGATGCATTATTTAGCTACAATAAAGCATTTGAAATAAATCCGAGCGATCGAGAAGTATGGAAGTACAGAAGTGATGTGCTTTTTGCATTGAAACGGCATGAGGAAGATAATAAAATATTGAAAAGACTCTAAAGATACAATCAAAGCATTTTTGAGATATTATTGATTATTCATATATTTTCAACTACACTCACAGAAATTTATTCACACTTAAAATTTTGGATATGAAATTCATGCTAAAAAAAATATTAAATCAATCGATTATCACTTCTATTATTTTGATTACATCTGAAATTAACGTACAAGCAGTAACTCCTAATAAAACATATAATCCCATTCCTTTAACACTGGGAAAAGAAATTAAAGATCAACTTTCAAAATCTGATATTCCCACAGGTGAAGGTGGATTTGCTCGCGATTATATTGTGAATCTGACGGCAGATGATTTAATCGAAATTGAGGTAAAATCAGAAACTTTTGATACTATTGTGGCTCTACTTTCTCCGAAGGGCATAACAATTGAACAAAATGATGATGTCGGAGAAGGAGTTACAAATTCGCTGATTTTTGCTCGTATTCCCAAGACAGGCAATTATACTATTCGAGTTCGCAGCTTTGGGAATGAATCTGTGGAGGGTAATTTTACGTTGAGGATGACGCGATTGAGAAGGGAACAATAGACTAATAGTAGTCTGGAGTCAGCTTTTTCAAATTTTTATTTGATTAGTATTTGATTAGTATTTGATAATTATCTGGGTATTTCAGCCGCTCTTAAGTTTTACTTCCAGAAATGAAATTAATCTGTTCCAAATTTAACTTGATTTTTGATGATTTTCTGCCAGCATTCGCAGGCTATTTGCCAATCTTCTTGAGTGTGGATAACTAATACTCGTACTGTGGAATTTACGGTGCTAATTTCTGTATCCATTAATGAACTATTGTTTTTCTCCTGATTAAGTTCTACACCTAAAAAACTCAAGCCTTCACAGGCAAGTTTGCGAACCTCTGGCGCATTTTCTCCAACTCCAGCAGTAAAAACTAACACATCTAAGCCACCTAAACTAGCAATCATTGCCCCAATATAAGACTTGAGGCGATGAATATAAATATCTAATGCCAGTTGAGCGCGATCGCGAATTTCTGTGGGAGTATTACTTTCTGGGGAAATAGCATGGCGAATTTGGCGCATATCGCCGGACATACCAGAAATTCCACGTAGCCCAGAGGCTTTATTTAAGACATGGTTTAAATTTTCAGGGGTGTAATTTTCCTTCTGCATTAAGTGAATTAAAATACCAGGGTCAACCGCACCCGAACGACTCCCCATCATTAAACCATCCAGAGGTGTAAAACCCATAGTTGTATCGATGCTACGACCATTTTTGATTGCAGCTAGGGAACAACCATTACCCAGGTGACAGGTAATCAAGCGTAAAGCAGCTAAATCTTGTCCGAGGATTTGTGCTGCACGGTTGGCACAATATTCATGGCTAATCCCGTGGAAACCGTAGCGACGGATACCTTTCTCTGTTAATTCGTAGGGAATTGGGTAGATAGCAGCCGCATCAGGCATATTACTGTGAAAAGCTGTATCAAATACTGCTACTTGGGGAATATTGCCCAGATGTTTTTCAATGGCAATAATTCCTTCTAAATTTGCTGGATTATGTTCTGGTGCGAGATTTGCAAGATGAGCGATCGCATTTTTCACATCTTCTGTAATGACTGTACTTTCTCGGTATTCTCTACCACCATGTACTACTCGATGCCCAACAATATCAATTTCTGTAAGCTGATTAATGACTTTAGTAGAGCCTTGATTAAGGGTATTTAGTAAATATGCGGTAACTTCTACACGCGAATCTGTAGATATTTCCTCTTGTAGAGATTCACCGTTTGCAGTTGTAATCTCAATTTCGGCTTTGCCTTGATGGTGACTCCAATCTACTTTTGCTTCCCAAAGTGGTTTTGGTGCTTGCTGGGGAAGAGTATCACCACTAATTTCGTACAAACAACTCTTTTGGGTGCTAGAACCTGCATTCAAAACTAGTATTTTCATAATTTTGCCCTCTAACCTGCTGAATTTTGGTCATTACCAATTCACAACTGTCAAACTTGTCACTATTTGTAAATTCCTCATCAGCAGTTACTAAACTAGCTTCAGCTTGAAGTGCAGTGGAAGCAACAATCGCATCTGGAAGCTTTATCCGATATTGCAAACGAATTTGGATAATCTGTTCAATTAATAAATTGTTACTAGCTAGCAAATTCACCACTTCTACACGTTTGAGAAATTCTTCAAATAGCTGACAGTCATCTTTACTCAAGCCCGAAAATGCTAAGAATTCAATTTTGCTGATAATGGAAATTCCAACCCAGTCAGCATTTTGCAATAATTTAACTAACGTAACAGAACCCTGCAATAAGGCGACGATGGCATTTGTGTCAAGCAAATACCGTTTACCACTCATCCCGTAACATCCTCTGCATCGCGACACCGTCACCCTGCCAGCTTAAATTTCCCGCTAAATCAGAAAAATCGTAGGATTTTGTCTGGACTGTATCTGGGATGCTCGGATTTAAAACAATAACTACATCAACAGTACCAGGTGATAATTCTGTTGCAATGTCAAGGTGTAAATTTCCTGATGCATCAATCACCGTTTCTAGCTTTAACACTTTCATATTTTTAGAATTTTTATATACATGGTGTTTGGGGATTTTGGACAATAGAAAGTAGAAGAATGCGAGCGTCCCCCGTATCCTTACCCTCTTACTTGATTATCATACCGAGAATTTTTTATAGCTCAATACAGTTCAGTTAAGAATAAAATCAATTACTGCGAATAAAACAGATCAACTTTTTTGGAGGGGGCTTGGGGGACGCAACCGTCCCCCAAATCTTGGTTCTCAACAAATCGATTGACTAATAACCTTAACTGTAGCTTGCTTCTGCGGAGCAGTACCGTATTGTTTTATAGCTGAAATCTCCATTTGCAAACTACCACAACTAAAATATCCCCGACATTTATGTCAGGGATATATCTAAAAATACAGAACTAATTATTCAGGTAATTCAGCAATTGTTCTCTAAGCTCAACCTAAGCCAAAACTTCGAGTTTCGCTAGACGTTCGGCTAATAGTTGTTCAAGGCTTTCCAAGGCTTTTGTAAAACCTTTGATACCTTCATCAAGCTTCTCATTTGCCATCTTATCTGCGGCGTGCATCTTGTCGTAAGTCGCTTTATCCATTGTAATTTTTTCAATGGACATCGACGCAGCTTTTGCAGGATCAAGTTTGCGGGGAAGTTCTCCGATAGTAGCTTGCAACTCACCTAGTAATTGGGGCGAAATAGTCAACAAATCGCTACCAGCAAGTTCAATAATTTCACCGATATTACGGAAACTTGCACCCATGACTTCAGTTTTGTAGCCAAACTTCTTGTAATAGTTGTAGATTGTGGTGACAGAAACTACACCTGGGTCTTCCGTAGCAGGATAGCTATCGCGTCCGGTTTCTTTCTTATACCAGTCGAGAATACGTCCAACGAAAGGAGAAATCAAGGTGACACCAGCTTCAGCACAAGCGATCGCCTGATGCAAACCAAATAGTAAAGTTAAGTTACAGTGGATTCCTTCTTTCTCCAGGATTTCCGCCGCACGAATACCTTCCCAAGTCGTAGCAATTTTAATCAATACCCGTTCTTTGTCAACACCAGCAGCTTTGTACTGAGCAATTAATTCGTGGGCTTTTTTCACAGTTGCTTCGGTATCGTAAGATAAACGAGCATCAACTTCGGTGGAAACTCTACCGGGGATAATTTCCAGAATCTTTAAGCCAAAGGAAACTGCCAAGCGGTCAAATGCTAAACTGAGTATTTCTGCTTGTGATGCATTTTTACCTAAATCCTGCTTGGCTGTAAGTAGGGTTTGGTCAACGATTTCCTGATATTCAGGCATTTGGGCTGCGGCTGTAATCAGGGAAGGGTTGGTGGTTGCATCTCTTGGTGTGAACTTTGCGATCGCGCTAATATCTCCAGTATCGGCGACGACAACAGTCATTTTTCGCAATTGTTCGAGTAAATTAGACATAAAATTCCTCTGGGACTTGGTTTCTTCAGGACTTATAGAATTTGATTTTGTTTTGATGGAACTTAATTTGCTATGCGCTTGAATATTCGGCAATTAGGTTTCTTGTTGGAGGTTGATTAGTTGTTCTTTGCCTGGGTTTATGAGCCAATTACTTAACTAATACAATTGCAGGATTGACAATTACCGATCATCACTTACTGGACAAGTCCTGTTTTATATCCCCCAGCTATATTCTAGGCAAATCTTTTGAAAGTTGGTTGTGCTTTTGTATGCACTTTTCTTAAATCATCTTGTAATTTTTAGCCTTGTAAACATCTTCACTCATCCTTGTCTAATGCTTACTAAAGTAGACTTTGAGAAAATTAAACTTGCCTAAATGAGGCTCTTTGTAATTATTATTAATCTTAATTTAAGATTTAGAAGTGATACGTCGGCTAAATATTGGCAAACTCAATGTGACTTGTCATTAACATCAGGAAAAATTAATAAATTCCGTCATATTAATTAAAACAACCTTACTCAACATTACATATTTTTTTAATAGTTTACAGTTCCTAGTTAACACTTTTAAATTAATCGAAGGAGTTTAGTCTCACATCTATCTGAGGATACTTAATTCTTTTGATTCTGGAAATTACCTGAACCCTGATAATCCGAAATCAGTCATTAGCTTGCCAGCTTCCGACACATCAAAGGATAGCGATTTCCACGCCAAGTAGTCCAACCACTTGCTGACTGTCCCCGTGGCTGGAATCGCAAAAACCAATTATCCTGTTCTCGACCCAAATAACGAATTCCCAAGTCTGTCCGGTTAGAATATCTTGTCGCTAAAGGAACCCAAGCGCTACCATTATCGCTAAACCGACCAACTACTTTAACGCCTGATGAACTGCTACAGACCCCACCATTGCAATTGACTTGGGTATCATCCACTACCCGCCATTGCATCTTTGCAGGTCTACCATCAATAGTGCAGTCCCAATTCCCGAAAAACCATTGTGTCACCGCGAAGGATGCTTGGGCGTTACCGCTAGGAGCTAAAACACTTAATGGCAGGATTGTTAATCCCAAGAGTAGGTTTCTAATTGCTTTTTTCATTGCTTTCATCTCTTTTACAACTGGTGATATCCAACTACTTACTCATAGGTTGCAAAGTGATTATTTATGCAGGTTTTTATCCTCAGCAGCCATATTAATTTTGGTGGCAACAAATTTTTAGGCAAAATTAGTCCAAATGCGATCGCCTCGTTACTGGAAAAAACCCCACATCAGCACGAAGCGAACCACTAGCTACAATGATTATAAGTAGTTTAAATCAGCAATTTCCACAATCCCACGTCCCTACAATTAACCCAAGGTGCTATCAATGCAAAACTTTACCTTCCACAATCCAGTCAAAATCCTCTTTGGTAAAGGTCAAATCGCTAATATTGCAGCCGAAATACCCACAGATGCCAAAATATTAATGACCTATGGTGGTGGTAGCATCAAAAAAAATGGTGTTTATGACCAGGTTAAATCTGCATTATCAAAGCATAATCTGATCGAATTTGGGGGTATCGAACCCAACCCCCACTACGAAACACTGATGAAAGCAGTGGAAATAGTCAGACAAGAAGATGTAAATTACTTACTTGCTGTTGGTGGTGGTTCCGTAGTCGATGGCACAAAATTTATTTCTGTCGCCGTTGACTTTGATGGCGACCCTTGGGATATCTTGTCAAAAGCTGCACCTGTAAAATCTGCAATCCCTTTTGGTGTCGTTTTAACCCTTCCCGCCACAGGTTCAGAAATGAATACAGCAGCTGTCATTACTAAAGCCGCAAACCAAGCAAAACGACACTTTTACAGTCCTCTAGTATTTCCCCAATTCTCAGTTCTCGACCCCGAAACCACATTTTCTTTACCCCCTCGCCAAGTCAGTAATGGGATTGTTGATGCTTTCACCCACACAATGGAGCAATACTTAACTTACCCTGTCAATGCACCATTGCAAGACCGCATGGCTGAAGCTATCCTCAAAACATTAGTGGAAGAAGGTCCAAAAACCATTGCCAACCCCAGCGACTACGATTCCCGTGCTAATTTTATGTGGTGTGCAACGATGGCATTAAATGGCATTATTGCTGTTGGTGTCCCTCAAGATTGGGCAACTCACATGATTGGGCACGAATTAACTGCATTACACGGACTTGACCACGCACAAAGTTTAGCAGTTGTATTACCCAGCACATTAACCGTAAAACGGGATAATAAATGGCAAAAACTCCTCCAATATGCTGAACGAGTCTGGGGAATCGAGCAGGGAAGTGAAGAAGAACGAGTCAATACCGCGATCGCTAAAACTCGTGACTTTTTTGAGTCAGTAGGTACGCGCACAAAACTATCAGACTATGGTGTCGGCTTAGACACGATTCCCTTAGTCATCGATCGCCTGAAAAGTTATGGCTACACTGCATTAGGGGAAAAACAAGACGTAAACCCGGAAACTGTGGAGAAAATTTTGACTCTGAGCGCCTAATATTTTCCTGATTGGGGCGAATATCAACCATATATAAACATATATTCAGGTTCGCCCCTAATTGACTGCAAAAATATATTGTGTTAATTTCAAACCAATCGGTCTAATTTTTCTGGAGTCAGGCGATCGCAATAATGTCAAAAGGCGAAGAAACCAAAGCCATGATTATTGAGAAAAGTGCAGCCTTGTTTAATCAACAGGGTTATGCTGGTTCGTCAATGTCCGACATTATGCAGGTGACGGGTTTACAGAAAGGAGGAATTTACAATCATTTTGCTAGTAAGGATGATTTAGCATTGCAGGCATTCGATTATGCAGTCTCGCAAATCCAGCAACGTTTCCGCGAGGCTTGGAAAGACAAAAACCATGCCATAGAACGTTTGCAAGCGATTATTAATGTATTTCGTGCCTATATCGACAATCCTGAACATCCGATTATGAAAGGTGGATGTCCATTATTAAATAC
This sequence comes from Calothrix sp. UHCC 0171, assembly GCF_034931845.1. Lineage (NCBI taxonomy): Bacteria > Bacillati > Cyanobacteriota > Cyanophyceae > Nostocales > Calotrichaceae > Calothrix > Calothrix sp. UHCC 0171. Next base: position 133,275 of record NZ_JAYGHN010000005.1, on the reverse strand, counting down.
TGCTGTTGAAAGTGATGATGCCCATCCGGCTTTGAAAGCACGGGCAAAACAGGCAATGAATTCGTGGAGTGATTTATTGAGCAGAATTATCCGCAAAGGTATCAAAAAAGGCGAAATCCAGCCGAATATTAATGTTGACGAAGTGACGAGTATCATCATTTCCACCCTGGAAGGCTCAGTCATGATGAGTAAACTCTGCGACGATTCAATTCATCTCGAACGAGCGATCGCACATTTAAATAATTACATTAATAGTAGTTTGAAGGCGTAGAATTTTTGATGTAATTTTCTCAACAAAACTCAAGTTTTTTTGCACAATAAAAGACCGCTCGGTCTTATTCATCTTAATTTATTTCAAAACCCTAAACAGTTATGAATCAACAAAAACCATTTCGCTTGATTACCATCCCAGTGAGTCATTATTGCGAAAAAGTACGCTGGGCACTAACCAGAATGAAATTTAATTTCATCGAAGAACCCCACACGCCACCATTTCACACATTTGTGACAGCAAAATTAGGAGGGAAAACGACTCCGATTTTAGTCACCGATATGGAAGTGTTTACAGATTCAACAGATATTTTCAAGTATCTAGATTCAATTGCCCTGAATGATCATAAACTATACCCAAATAATCCCGAACTACGGCAACAAGTTGAAGAGTTAGAAGAATTATTTGATAGTCAATTAGGAATTGCTACACGTCGTTGGGGATATTCATACATTAATCATAACTACAAAAATATTCAGCGTGCTTGGTGCAAAGGTGTTCCCAGAATTGAAAAAATATTACTGCCTCTGATTTTCCCCTACATGCAAAAGATTTTAAAAAAAAGATTTGATTTAACTACAGAATCGAGTCAAGAAGCTTACGCGCAAATCAAAATAATCTTTGCGAAAGTCAGTGAATTACTAGCAGATGGACGTAATTATTTAGTAGGTGATAAATTTTCGGCTGCGGACTTGACTTTTGCTGCCCTTGCTGCGCCTATTATTCAACCTCCTGAACATCCGATTAAACCTCGTCCCTTAGCAGAAATGCCAGTGAAAATGGCATCAGAAATTGAAGAATTTCGAGAAACACCTGCGGGTAAGTTTGTATTGAGGCTATACCGCGAAAGAAATATTTAAAAATAAAAAACCTCAGTCTTTGAAACTGAGGTGACAGTTGAATTAGGGTGCATCTACCTCCTCTATATCCACAGCTTAAGTAACGACATCGGGATGAAAAAATAATATTTACTATCTTGGATTCATGACTTGATTGAGTAATACTTTACCGCTAGGGTTAAAAACCCTCAAACGATATTTACCACTTCTTCCCACAGGTGACATTGAGTAAGTGTAACCTCGATTTTCCCAAACATAACTACCCCGACTGTAGTTGGATGCTTCGGTAATTGTGAGACAGCGATTCTGGCGATCGCATCCTGTATAAGATGCGGAACCCGCAAACCCGACAATTTTGACACTGTAACCGCCTCCAGAATAAAAACTTACACTTTCAGCGAAAACTGGTGGTAGAAATGATACACTAGCAACTAAAGCTGTGCTTAAAGAAAGAATTGTAAATTTCATATTGATCTAACTATCTAATTAATATTAAAAACAATATTAAAAGTCTAAAAAAAATACTATTTTTTTGTCATTAGTGTAAATACTATAAATCCTTTGAATCACCCATTTACAAATTTATGACCGAGAGCGCGCAAACTTGGTACATCATCAAACAATCGACAGGAAAGTGCGAAATTGTCCCCAGTGAACAAGAAATTAATAATCAAGACATTATCGAAAAATGGGGACCATTTGATTCTCAAGGAGATGCGATCGCACGTCGTATTGGTTTAATTCGCACAGGTAAATGCCAACCAAAATAATAATCACTAAAGTCGCGGCTGATGTGACTATCAGTGTTTTTGAGGTGTAGATTCATGCGAACGGATAAAATCTGATGTATGAAAAAATGTTTGCTATGTTTGTTTTGTGTATATTTTATTTGTATTAATGTTCTTTTTATTCAGTGTTTATACTTGCTTTCATAAAAATAATCTTGCACATATTCAGTAATTTTTCGATTAGCAAGATATGTTTATTTTTGTACATTAAGTTAATAAGAACTATTAGTGTACTTTAAATTTGAAATTGTCATTTATTAGAAAAATAATAATATAAACTATTGAAAATTAACGTACTCTAGTCATTTCTAGAAAATACGAAATCTTGATAATCTTTTTAAGATATCTACATATTTATATTCATTAAATATGGAATCATTTCCAGAATTTGTGCGTCTATGTACATAAAGTATTGATTTTTCATTCTTACTTTTGATTAAAAAGAAAACTTAAAAATTTCAATTTAAAATCAAATTAATAAATCATGAATAATTTAAGTAAAACCAATCAAGAATTAAACACAAAAATAAATTCAAATTTTGCAATCAATCTCACATCTCCACCATTAAATACCAACTTATTACTATCAACATCTAGCAGTTCCCTTGTTTTTATTGATACTGGAATTGCGGATTACCAAAGCCTAGTAAAAGGAATTTCCCAGGGAAGTGAAGTTCATATACTCAACTCAGACCAAGATGCGATCGCTCAAATTACTGAGACTTTGATGGGACGCGAAGGCATTTCTAGCCTTCATATTATTTCCCACGGAGACACAGGAGGATTGCAATTAGGCAACGATTGGTTAAATGTGAGTAACCTTAACAATTACGCCAATCAAATGCAGTCTTGGAAAACTGCCCTCGCCCAAGATGCCGATATTTTGCTTTATGGCTGTAACGTTGGTGCAGGTACTACAGGAAAAGCATTTGTTAACTTGATGAGTCAGTTGACAGGGGCAGATGTTGCTGCTTCCAACAACTTAACAGGAAATATAGTCCTTGGTGGTGATTGGGACTTGGAAGTTAAGACTGGAAGTATTGAATCAGTTATTGCTTTGACTACAGAAACAATTCAAACCTATAGTTCAACACTCAACAGTTCAACACTCAACCTATCCTTTGCTGCCCCCATCAACTTCACAGCAGGGGAGGCTCCTTGGGCACTCAGCATTGGGGATATCAACGGTGATGGTGAGCAAGATTTAGCAGTTGCCAATTATATTTCCAATAATGTCTCGGTGTTGCTAGGTAACGGGGATGGTACTTTTGCCAACCCAATCAACTTCACCGCCGGAGATGGTCCTTCTGGGGTCAGTATTGGTGATATTAATGGCGATCGCCAGCCAGACTTGGTAGTCACCAATTTTAATGGCAATAATGTTTCATTGTTGCTAGGTAATGGCGATGGTACTTTTGCTGCCCCCACTAACTTCACAGTCGCCTCTGGTTCTATGGATACAGCTAGAGTCACGATTGGAGATATTAATAGTGATGGCAAACAAGACTTAGCAATTGTCAATTATATTTCCAGCAAAATCTTAGTATTGTTGGGAAATGGTGATGGCACTTTTGCCGCACCCACTGAGTTAACCGCAGAAAATGCTCCTGCCGCCGTCAGTATTGGAGATATTAATGGTGATGGCAAACAAGACTTGGCAGTGGCAAAGTACGGTTATTATGGGGATACTTCCGTGCCAAATTCTAATCACATTTCAGTGTTGCTAGGTCATGGTGATGGTACTTTTGCTGCTCCAATCAATTTCACCGCCGGGGATGGACCTGAAGGTATTAGTATTGGGGATATTAATGGTGATGGCAAACAAGATTTGGCGGTAGCAAATTATAAGTCTAACAACATCTCAGTTTTGCTCGGTAATGGTGATGGTAAACAAGATTTGGTGGTGACAAATTATGATGCAAATACTATTTCCGTGCTACTTAATAACCAACCCCAAATTCAGAGACGCAAACATGACTTTGATGGTGATGGCAAAGCTGATATTCTCTGGCGGAATCAAACCACTGGGGAAAATGCTATCTGGACAGTCGATAATTTCCAACTTCGCGATGCCGAATTTATAACTCCAGTTCCAGATGTGAATTGGAAAATTGTGACTACAGGTGACTTTAATGGTGATGGTAAAGCTGATATTCTCTGGCGGAATTATTCATCGGGTGAAAATGCGATTTGGATGATGGATGGCTTGCAGCCTCTTAGTGCTGAGTCTCGCCAATTTATTACCAGAGTCGAAGATATTCATTGGAAAATAATTGCTGCTGCTGATTTTAATGGCGATGGTAAAAGTGATATCTTATGGCGGAACTCTAAAACTGGTGAAAATGCTGTTTGGTTCATGAATGACTTTCAACTGGATGGTCAGTTTTTAGAATATAGAACCATTGATACTGATTGGGTAATGGTTGATGCTGGCGATTTTGATGCTGATGGTAAAAGTGATATCTTGTGGCGAAACTCTAAAACTGGTGAAAATGCTATTTGGCTAATGAATGGTTCTCGGCTTAAAGATGCTAAGTTTTTAGTAAAAACAGATTTAAATTGGAAGATAGAAAAAGTTGGCGATTTAAATGGCGATCGCAAGGATGATATTGTTTGGCGTAATTATTATACCGGGGAAATGGCTGTTTGGTTTGTCGATGTTAATCAGTTAGATAGTTTTAATAATTACTCTGTTCATGGTGAATTTATTGCTATAGAAAAGTCCAATAAAGTATTTTTAAAAGACACTGATTGGAAACTTGAAGCAATTGCAGACTATAATGGTGATAATAAGTATGACTTGATCTGGCGTAACTATAGTAATGGAAAAACTGCAATTTGGTGGATGGATAGTCACCAGATTGTTGATTCTGGATATATCATTCAATCAACAGCCATGCTCAACGTTAAAGCTGATTGGGAGATTACTCTTTAGTACCGGCTATTAGTTTTATTCGCGCAGGCAAATGTCAACCACAATAATTTAGCAAATCATTCAGCAGAGACGCGACATATCGCGTCTCTAAATTGATTACTTTTCAGCTCTCGTCGTACCCTGACTGGCGATTTCCTTACCCAATACTTCTACAGCTTTAGCAAACTGTAAATCCTTCATTGTGCCCAGTTTATCACGCTCCCGTAACCACAAATCCTGACGCTGTTGGTCTGTTAAGTCAACCTTGACATCAGGATCAATACCATGCTTATTGATATCCCGACCGTTAGGAGTGAAATATTTGGCAATTGTCACCGCTAACCCAGAGCCATCATCCAAGGGACGTACTGACTGTACCAAGCCTTTACCAAAAGTCTGCGAACCGACAATTACCGCTCGTTTATTATCTTGGAAAGCACCCGACAGGATTTCACTGGCACTTGCCGAGCCTTTATCAACAATTACCACCAAAGGCTTATCAGTGAGTGCTTTTCCATTCGCAATTTCTCGTTCTGGCTCCCCTTTACGATCCTTTGTCGAAACAATTGTCCCTTTATTCATCCACATCCGGGCAATTTCCACACTAGAGAAGAGCAAACCACCAGGGTTTCCACGTAAATCTAAAATATAGCCAGAAACCTGCTTCTTCTCTAAATCCTTGATTGCAGCTTGCATTTCCTTACCAGCATTCGCACTAAACTGGTTGAGGCGAATGTATCCAATGTTACCAATGGGAGTATTTTGTTGCGAGAACTTCACAGGGTGAATTTCAATCTTGGCACGGGTAATTTCAAATTCCTTTGGCTGACCACTACGCAGAATTGTTAATTTTACCTTGGTGCCAGCTTCACCTCGGATTAAGGATACTGCCTGGTTAGTATCCATGCCTTCAGTGCTTTTACCATTGATTTTGGTAATAATATCTTTTGCTAAAACACCGGCTTTAAACGCTGGTGTATCTTCAATTGGTGAAATGACAGTCAGCTTTTTAGTTTTTTCATCAAGACCAATTTGGATACCAATACCCGTAAGTTCCCCTGAGGTATCCACCTGCATGTTTTTAAATTCCTCTGGGTCCATAAACCGGGTGTAGGGGTCATCCAGCAGTTTTAGCATTTCCCGGATAGACTTATAGGCTTCCTGCCTATTACTGTAAGACTTGTTCAAGTATTTTTTGCGAACACCTTGCCAATCAACTTGATTGAAAGTACCGTCCACGTATTGGCGTTGGATAATTTGCCAAACTTCATCGACCAATTCTTTAGGGCTTTCTTTAAATAGAGCTTGTCCTTGAGAATGAATGCCTAGGCTTGTAAAAGCTATTGTAGTTAGCGTCACAGCCGTAGCTCCCAAAACAAGTCCACTTTTAGTAATTACCATAATGACTGCTGCGCCAGAGGAAAAAATTTATTTTAGTCAGTATGCTCAATCTAACACAGGCTACCACTGTACTGACTAAGCATATTATGTTATTTCTAAATATTTTCTCTGAAATCCGGTTAGTTGTGTGGCAGATAATACAAACTTTATCAAAATTTTGGAGATATTAAGGGGGAAAGGGAGGGAAAAGATTTATATTTTTTATCTTTAACTTTACTCTTTTTACTCCCAAGTATCCCTGTCCCCACATCCCAATTATGGTTCGATCCAGCGATCGTCGGCTTTAATCAAATTAATTAGCTCTTCCACACCTTTATCTTCGGGAACCTTCTTAATTTCTTCCCGACCGCGATACAGGGAGATATAACCGGGTGTTTTCCCAACATAGCCATAGTCTGCGTCAGCCATTTCACCTGGTCCATTGACGATGCAGCCCATAACAGCAATATCCAGCCCTGTCAAGTGTTTAGTTGCTTCCCGGACTTTATGTAATACTTCCTCCAGGTTAAACAAAGTACGTCCGCAAGATGGACAAGCGACATACTCAACCATTGTTTTCCGCAGTCCCAACGCCTGCAAAATACTATAGCAAACGGGAATTTCTTTTTCTGGTGCTTCTGTTAGGGATACCCGAATCGTATCGCCAATTCCATCGGTAAGTAATGCCGCAATTCCAGCAGTAGACTTAATCCGTCCGTATTCACCATCACCAGCTTCAGTCACACCTAAGTGCAATGGATAATCCATCCCCAAATCATCCATTCGTTTTGCCATCAAACGATATGCTGCCACCATGACTGGGACTCGCGATGCCTTCATCGAAATGACAATATTGTGGAAATCGAGGGATTCGCAAATTCGGATAAATTCTAAAGCTGACTCCACCATGCCTTCGGGGGTATCACCGTAGGTAAATAGCATTCTTTCAGCCAGAGAACCATGATTTACGCCGATACGCATTGCTTTTCCTTGATCACGCAAGGAAATAACTAATGGCTTGAGAGTTTCTGCTATTTTTTCGCCAATTTCCTCAAATTCGGCTTGGGTATATTCGGTACGATTGGCGTTAGGCTTTTCAAATACATACAAACCTGGATTAATCCGTACTTTTTCGATGTGCTTGGCGACTTCCAAGGCAATCTTCATGCCGTTATGATGCACGTCAGCAACAATAGGTACGTCTTTGTAGGTTTGTTTTAATTTATGCTTGATTTCTGCCAAGGCTTTGGCATGTGCCATGCTGGGGACGGTGACACGAACGATTTCGCAACCGACTTCGTGTAAACGACGAATGGCAGCAACTGAACCATCAATGTCCAGGGTATCTTCATTAATCATCGACTGCACTACCACCGGATATCCACCTCCGATGGTGATATCACCCACTTTTACAGGACGGGTTTTGCGCCTTTTGATTGTTGTGTCAAAAGTGGGTTGGCTGGATGCAGTGCTAGTAGTAGGGGTGGGCAGGGTTTGCATAACCTTGATTAGGTAAATTTTTGTAGCGAAAATATCAGATTTTTAAATGTTCTGTTTCCCAGATTGCCATAGTCAGGGCATTCTTGGGTTAAGAATTTGGGCAAATTTCGACGATAACGAGAAAAAATTTTATCGTATTTGCTTATTGATGTAATGCGATCGCCTCTATAGGTTCTTTTATCTTCACGTTTACTTTCTAATGCATGGCATAAATCCAGCAAGAAGTAAAGTATTTATACTTGCTCCTTATTGCCAGTTACTTAATTTTCCAGGGCGCAGGATTAATAACAAATAAATTTATCTAAATACCTTTTATACATATGCGATATCTCCAAGTTAAGAGTAGGTAGGTTTCATTAAATATAGAACTCAAAGTGTAGTGTGTTTTCTTTGAGAGCCTATTACACCCTCATTATTTGTTTGGATTATAACCACGTAATTACAAGTGCTGTTTTTCTTAATACCTGTTTAGGTGTAGTTTTACTAGTAAATGATTAATGTTTAGATAAATTTTTATAAAATTAAAAATAATTTTAACTCTCAGCAATATTTAAGCAATATTTAATATTAGTTTTGCTAAATATTTTGTGTAATAGTTGATGAGTGATAAATTAATAAATTTATCCAATTGCTAAAATCACTACAAGCTATTATTTACAAAATAAATCTAAAACTTGATCTCAAAATTTATGCAAATAATTAAACGTAATCTTGACTTAAGAGTTGATGATAGTTTAATGCGGGTTTATGTCGCATCTCCGAAACCACCAGGCACTTATCCAGGCATTTTATTTTACAGTGATATTTATCAACTTGGTGGTGCAATGATTAGGATTGTTAACTACTTGGCTGGTTTTGGGTATGTGGTTGCTGCACCAGAAATTTTTCATCGAATTGAGCCTGTGGGCACGATAATTGAACCTGATAATATTGGGAGAATGCGGGGTAATGATGATGCTCGTCGCACGTTAGTTGCTGAATACGATCGCGATTGTAGTGCAGTTATTAATTTTTTAAAAGCTGATAGTGGGGTGACTCCTGGTAAAATCGGTACTCTTGGTTTTTGTATTGGTGGACATTTATCTTTTCGGGCTGCGTTTCAAGAGGAAATTAAAGCAAGTGTTTGCTGTTATCCGACGGGTATTCCTAGTGGTAAATTAGGTCAAGATGTCGCCGATACAATTCAAAGGGTAGGGGAAATTAATGGGGAAATGTTGTTAATTTTGGGTACATTAGACCCCCATATTCCAGAGAGCGATCGCAATATCCTCATAAAAGCAATAGAAGGGGCAAAAATACCTCACCAAGTGTTTTTATATGCTGCTGAACATACGTTTATGCGTGATGATGGTTATAGGTATGATTCTGCTGCTACGACTTCTGCTTGGTTAGAGATTATAAAGTTTTTTGAACGTGTTTTTAGTAGCTAATTTAGTGATTTTAGGAGAATCAAGAATGCAGAAATCATAATGATTTCTATATATTAGATTTAGGATTGAAATTGAAAATCTATGAAAGTTTGAATTTTGATTTATGATTCTTGCTCCTAAGTTATTTCTTGGTCATTTCAAATAATTGTCGTGCATTTTGACCGAGAAATGCATCAAATAATTCTCGCTTTCCTGGCTCAATTTCTACCATATATCTTTGAGCTAATTCGTAATAGGCATAAGTCCAGGGAATTTGAATTTCTTCACCAGATTTATCATCAATGACTGTGACTTGTTCGCTAACTGCATGGGTTGCAGTTTGTCGCAAACCCACATGAACACTACCTTCAATTTCGGCTTTCATTGGTATGCCTAAGTTAGCTAATTCACGAGATGTTATCTCAATGTCTGGATATTTAGATGTATTTTGACGATTTATGTAACCTGTAAAATGATTCACTGCATATCCATGTAATAATACCCAAGCACCATATTGACTGACTTGATTGACTTTTTCAATCACTGAAAGATAAGGAGTTTGCCAAGGGCGAGTAAAGATTGTTTTGGGTTCAATATTCAACTCAAAATCATTTAGTTGCTGACTATATGTGGACAATTGAGTCAAATAATCAAATTTCCCATCGTTTACTGTTTTGCTAATTAGAGCAGCGATTTCCTCAGGTAATTCTGCAATGATTAATTCACTAATGAATAATTTGGGTAAATCATATTTTTTCTGCTCTGGATGTTTGTAATGACGCGCATATAAATGTGTATCTGGAAAAAAATATTCTCCAGCTTGTTCATATCCCATGAAATTTAAGATTGGTTCAAATAATTTAATTCCTAAATTAATTTGACCTTGGTTTGTATTAATATCTAAGCGTAGGGAACGAAAAGCAATATGGTCATTGGCAATAGTTCCTCCAGCAGTTATAATCATTTCTTGGTAAGTACGGGCATAACTGACTCGATTGATATATTCTTGCCAAAGATAATTCCAAACTAGTTTAATATTTTCTGGTTTCATATTTTTATTTTGTGATTTTACTAATAGTGTTGATCATAAATATTTATGATGAAAAATAATCGTCTTTATTCCTGAGGCTTACATATAATCTTCTAACAATATCAATTATATTTCTGCAAAAACTAATTGAACGATAATAAATTTTGTTTGTATTGAAGCCAAATTACCCATTAATGATGTAAATCATGGGAATAAAATAGTAGATGAATGCAGAAAAAATTACAAAGATAGAAGTCTGAGACAAAAGCAGATTTTAAATGTGTTTCGCTCAAATGATAGTGCTGTATTCTGCATTCTCACTACTGATTTATTCACTCGATTATTTCCGCTAAAATCTTCGCAATAATATCTAAAGCTATTTGAATTTGTTCACTATCAATAACTAAAGGTGGACAAAAACGAATTGCAGATTTTCCACAACCAAGTAATAACAAACCACGATAAAAAGCAGCTTGTAAAAAACGATCGCGTAATTCCTTGTCAAAATTTCCCACCTCATCAAATAAGTCTACCGCTACCATTAATCCTTTTCCCCGTGGCGATGAAAGTCGGGGAAAACGTTGGTGTAATTTAAATAAGCCAGCTTGTAAAATTTCCCCCATACGAGTGGCATTTTCCATCAATCCATTTTCTAACAACCGTAATGTGGCAATCCCAGCAGCACAAGCTACCGGATTCCCGCCAAATGTCGTGGCATGGGAACCAGGCTGCCATGTCATTATGTGCGATCGCGCTATAATTGCTCCTAATGGTAAACCGCTAGCAATCCCCTTTGCCGTAGTCACAATATCGGGCATGACATGCCAATGTTGGACAGCAAACAGCTTTCCAGTACGCCCCATCCCCGATTGCACTTCATCAACTATCATCAAAATGCCGTGTTTGTCACATATCTCCCGGATACGTGGCAAAAAACCATCTTCGGGTACGATGTAACCACCCTCTCCTTGAATTGGTTCAACAACAATTGCCGCCACCTCATTCGCTGGTAACAGCGTCGTAAATAACTGCTGCTCCAGATAGTCCAAACTGGTGTGCGTACCGTAAGGTATATGTGTCACTCCTGGAAGTAGGGAACCAAAATTTGCCCTTTGCACCGTTTTAGAACCCGTCAACGACATGGCTCCGTAGGTGCGCCCGTGGAATGCACCCAAAAACGCCACAATTAAATTACGTCCGGTATGATATCTTGCTAGCTTAATTGCACCTTCATTCGATTCTGCACCAGAGTTGCTAAAAAATATACGTGCTTTCCCTGGGAATGGCGCTTTAACTGCTAGTTTTTCCGCCAACTCCACCATTGGCTCATAGTAAAAATCAGTACCAGACATGTGCAGTAGATTTGCGGATTGTGCTTGAATTGCCTGCACAACTTCCGGGTGACAATGACCTGTTGCAGTCACCGCAATCCCTGCTGTCAAATCCAGAAAAACATTACCATCCACATCTTCCAGCATACAACCTTGACCCCGTGCCACCACTAAGGGATAATCACGGGTATAGGATGGTGATGTTACAGCACGATCGCGCTCTACCAATGCTCTTGCACGCTCTCCCGGCAAAGTTGTCACCAAACGCGGCGATCGCGGTAATGGTAAATTTACGGGAATACTTAACATTGTTTTTATTACTTCAGAATATTTGTACCTATGATTTAACGATGGTTACAGAGTTGGATTCTGTCGTATATGCCACCATTTATCTTAGATAGATATAACTACAAGCCGAAGTTTCCTATTTCCTCTTCTCCTTTGCCATCGGTTAGCTAGGAAGAAATTTTCGGTTCTCCGGGTACGTCACCACACTAGTTGCACGTTAAGCTTAATTAAGAGCTAATCTCATTTAGCTAATTTAGCTAATTTAATCAAACCTTAATTTATTCCTTGTTACAATACTTAACATTACTCTTGTGATGCGGTGGTAAGTTTAGATGAACGCGAAAACAATGACTCCTACTTCCCAAGTGCTAGAAAAAGACAGTCACCCAAGCCAACTAACGGAGGTGAGTTTGCTGGCTTTGAGAGGGGAGGTGTCAAACTTGCCATCCCCTGTAGTAAATCCTGGCAAAAGTTTAGAATTTGAATTAAAGTATGACGCGGATGCGATCGCATTCTATTATCAATCTCGACCTTTAAAGGTATTTAGTCGGATTTTGACAGTTTTAGCACCGACACTCAGCTTTGCCTTTGGGGTCTGGTTTGATGGCAAACGAGGTGTCAAGGTTAAAAATGATCGTCGTCGCGCCGTCCAATTTCGAGAATTACTGACTAAATTGGGACCAGCATACATTAAAATCGGTCAGGCACTATCTACAAGACCAGATTTAGTCCCCCCCGTATTTTTAGAAGAATTAACCCAGTTACAAGATAAATTACCTGCATTTCCCAATGAAACTGCCTATAAATTTATTGAAGAAGAACTGGGACAAACGCCTGAAGAAATCTATGCGGAGATTTCCCCCCATCCCATCGCCGCAGCATCCTTAGGACAGGTTTACAAAGGTAAATTATTTAGCGGTGAAGAAGTCGCCATCAAAGTTCAGCGTCCCGACTTGCGCGAAGCCATAGCCATTGACTTATACATTCTTCGCAAATTAGCTGTGTGGGCGAAACAGAAAGTCAAAAGGGTGCGTAGCGACTTAGCTGGTATCTTGGACGAATTGGGCGATCGCATTTTTGAAGAAATGGATTACATCCATGAAGGTGAAAATGCCGAAAAATTCTTCCAACTTTACGGTCATATGAAAGACATATATGTACCGAAAATATACTGGGAATATACAAACCGTCGCGTGCTCACGATGGAATGGATTAACGGTAAAAAACTCACACAAACGCAAGAATTAGAAGCAGATGGCATCGACGCACGTTACTTGATTGAGGTGGGTGTACAGTGTTCCTTGCGGCAGTTACTCGAACATGGATTTTTCCACGCAGACCCCCATCCAGGCAACTTACTCGCTACCCCAGATGGAAAGTTAGCATATCTTGACTTTGGGATGATGAGCCAAGTACAACCACCTCAGCGTTACGGGTTAATTGAGGCGATCGTTCATGTCGTCAATCGTGATTTTGAAGGTTTAGCGAACGATTATGTCAAACTAGATTTTCTCTCGCCCGATACTGACCTCACACCCATTATCCCCGCATTTGCGAAAGTCTTTGCCAATGCCCAAGGTGCTAGCGTCGCCGATTTCAACATCAAGAGTATAACTGACGACCTCTCCGAGTTGATGTACGAGTATCCTTTCCGCGTACCTCCTTACTATGCGTTGATTATTCGTTCCTTGGTAACACTGGAAGGTATTGCAATATACATTGACCCTGACTTCAAAGTCTTGAGTGAAGCCTATCCCTATGTCGCCAAACGGCTATTAACCGACCCAGCACCGCAGTTAAGAACATCATTACGAGATTTATTATTTAAAGAGGGCAGTTTTCGCTGGAATCGTTTAGAAAACCTCCTCAAAAATGCTCGAAATAATGAAGAGTATGATTTCGATTTAGTTTTGAATCAAGCAATCGATTTTCTTTCATCTGAACGCGGTGAGTATATTCGTGAAAAGTTGGTTGATGAGTTATTAAAAAGTGTCGATGGTTTGCGGAAAAATTTCTTGCATAACTTTACTTATTTATTGCGTGAACAAGTAGGAATTACCGCAGTTAAGGAAACAGCAGCAGCCAATTTAGAACAGCAAGAAACATTAGAACATATTCAGAATGTTGTGCAAATTCTGCAACAAACACGAGGTTTTGATGCCAATCAATTGATTCCCCAAATTACGCAAATATTTTTTAATCCTGGGGTACAGAGATTAGGTCAGCAAATTACCGAGCAATTGTTACAGAAGACTGTTGTCAGAGCATTAAGACAATTATTAGCTAGTGATGAAGTGAAGCCAAATTTAGCTAATAATTAAAGTTATCTCTCCTTATCCAAAATTGGCTGTTTAAAATATCCCTGATTTCCCAAAGAAGTCGGGGATATTATACTAATTATGCTCCCATCAGCGCTCTTGTAATCCTGAAGAACAGAAGCAATACCCTTTAATCTCAACTCCCAACAAACAAGCAACAGATTATAGGTGGTGACACCAATTTTATCGTTGTGAGATTGTGAGAGCTATGTATAAATAGGTGAGATTTCAGGAAAAAACACTTAAATGCTGATACTTAGATTACCCCTACTGATATCATGTTCTGATAATCACTTATAATTCAAATTTCTCCGTGTCCCCGCGTCTCTAAGTCTCCGTATCACTCTTAATTATTGACTCCTGACTCCTGCATTCTTCTGAAAAAATAATTAAGGAAAAAAATAGTAAGGGTCTTGATTTAGGATAAAATCAAAAATCTGAGTAAACCAGGTGCTTGCTGACGGAGACGCGACTTATGGCTCGGATGTATTATGACACAGATGCAAATTTAGACCTTTTAGCTGGGAAAACGATCGCAATAGTCGGTTATGGTTCGCAAGGTCATGCCCATGCGTTAAACCTGAAAGATAGTGGCATGAATGTAATTGTCGGGTTATATCCAGGTAGTAAGTCAGCAGCAAAAGCTGAAGCAGCAGGTTTAACCGTCAAAAGTGTAGCAGATGCGGCTTCCTTAGCAGATTTCATTATGATTCTGTTACCCGATGAAGTTCAAAGAAGCGTTTACAAAAATGAGATTGAACCCAATCTTCAAGAAGGTAATGTTTTAGCTTTTGCCCACGGTTTTAACATTCATTTTGGACAAGTTGTACCACCGCCAAACGTAGACGTGGTGATGATTGCACCCAAAGGACCTGGACATTTGGTGCGTCGCACCTATGAACAGGGACAGGGTGTACCAGCCTTGTTTGCAGTTTACCAAAATGCTAGCGGACAAGCACGCGATCGCGCGATGGCATATGCGAAAGGAATTGGTGGAACCCGTGCCGGAGTCCTGGAAACTACATTCCGCGAAGAAACTGAAACTGACTTGTTTGGCGAACAGGCGGTACTCTGCGGTGGTTTAAGTGCTTTAATTAAGGCTGGTTTTGAAACCCTAGTTGAAGCTGGCTATCAACCAGAATTGGCATATTTTGAATGTTTGCACGAAGTCAAATTAATTGTTGACTTGGTTGTTGAAGGTGGTTTAGCGACAATGCGTGATAGCATTTCCAATACCGCCGAATATGGTGATTATACACGTGGACCCCGTGTTGTCACCGACCAAACGAAAGCCGAAATGAAGAAAATTCTCTCGGAAATTCAATCTGGTCAGTTTGCACGGGAATTCGTTTTGGAAAACCTATCTGGTAAAGCTGGGTTTACGGCGATGCGTCGTCAAGAAGCTGAACACCCAATTGAAGAAGTTGGTAAAGATTTACGAGCTATGTTTAGCTGGTTGAAAAAAGCTTAAATTAATGTAAACAAAGTTACAACTTTGAATTAGAACTCTACCCGGTTTTGCTGATGGCGAAAACCAAGGTGGGGTTCTTTTGTTCTGTATATTTTATTGTTGGCGGATACAATAAACCAAGGTAGTATTCACAGTCTACCTGATAGGCTATATCGATTTGTTTAAATACGTATATTTACTGAGATTTCAGGGTTATGTCTCAAGCTGTACAGCAAAACCGGGGTAATCAAGCGGCGCTAGAACCATTAGATGTGGAATTGCAAAATGTGTTTAAGTTTTTTCACCAAGAGCCAGCCGTACATGGAATTGATTTAGATATCAAACAGGGGGAGTTTTTTAGTATTCTCGGTCCTTCTGGCTGTGGGAAAACAACGACATTACGGATGATTGCTGGGTTTGAAACGGTAGATGCGGGGAAGTTATTGATACGTGGACAATCGATGGCGAATGTTCCACCTTACCGAAGACCAGTTAATACTGTGTTCCAAAGCTACGCTTTATTTAAGCATTTAAGTGTCTGGGATAATATTGCTTTTGGCTTAAAGTTACAAAAATTACGCAAATCGGAAATACAAAATCGGGTTAATGATGCTTTGGCTTTGGTGAAGATGGAAGGATTACGATCGCGTTTTCCATCGCAGCTTTCTGGGGGGCAACAGCAGCGTGTAGCTTTAGCAAGAGCTTTGGTAAATCGACCTGCGGTTATCTTGTTGGATGAGCCTTTAGGGGCGCTCGATTTAAAATTACGCAAAGAAATGCAGGTTGAACTCTCGAACCTCCATCAAGACTTGGGGTTAACTTTTGTGATGGTGACACATGATCAAGAGGAAGCGCTGTCATTGAGCGATCGCATTGCGGTGATGAATAAAGGTAAGGTGGAACAAATTGGTTCCCCTAGTGAAATTTACGAACAGCCTCAGACGACATTTGTCGCCGATTTTATTGGTGATACAAATTTATTTGTTGGTGAGGTTGTCACCATAGATGCAGAAAATTTGCAAGTTAGAACTAAAACGGGATTAAAAATTATAGTGAGTCGGACTGAAAATTCACCGACTGCAATATCACAATCAGTCACAGTTTGTATCCGTCCAGAAAAAATTCAATTGTCACTTTATCAGCCCAGTGTGCAAAACAATTTTTTTGAAGGCAAACTGATTAATGCTATGTATTTGGGTACTCACGTTAACTACGTCGTTGAACTGGAAACAGGCGATCGCATTACAGTGATGCAGCCGAATACTGCGGGAATTATACCTGACTCTAACACCTCAGTTTATGCATGGTGGGGAGAGAGTGATTGTTTGTCTATTTGCCATTAGTGATGATGAAAAGAAAAGAATTTTTGAAATATTTAGCAGCATTATCGGGTTTATCAATCACAGGCTGCGGCTGGAAACTTGGTAATGTCAAAGCGCAAGCTAATATCACAGGACAGCGTGACCAATTATATTTATTTACTTGGACACAATATACTGACGATAAAGAATTACTCAAAACTTTTACTGCTCAAACAGGAATTAAATTATTAGCTGATTTATACGAATCTAACGATATCATGCTGGCAAAAATGCTTGCAGGTGGAGGTGGAGCTTATAGCGTTATTTATCCATCTGACTATAAAGTCCAAGAGATGATAGATAAAGGATTATTAAGCGAAATTCAACGCGATCGCCTTGTTGGGGTGGAAAATTTATTTCCCCAATTTCAAAACCCTTCCTATGACCCAAATAACCGCTACAGTATTCCTTTTACTTGGGGAACAACGGGTTTTATTTATAATAGTGAAGTTTTAACAATACCTCCTAGTGATTGGGAATATCTCTGGAAAAATCGCGATCGACTCAACCGCAAAATGACTTTGCTAAATGATACTCGTGAGGTGTTTGGAGCAGTTTTAAAAATGTTGGGTTATTCTTACAATTCCACCAATGAAAGTGAGATTAAACAAGCTTATGAGAAATTACAGGAACTCAAACCATCTCTGGCTGGATTTGATACTGATGCCTGGCGAAATAAAATTTTATCAGGTGATTCATTAATCGCCATGTGTTACTCTGGTGACGCGATTAAGATTATGAAAGAATATCCTAAATTTAAATATATTATTCCCCAAAATGGGACTTCTTTATGGACTGATACTTTAGTAATTTCCAAAACCGCTCCAAATCCCGATGGTGCATATGCTTGGATCAATTATTTATTACAACCCGAAGTCTCAGCACAATTAACCATCAATCTCAGTTTAGCAACTCCTAATCAGGCATCTTTTGATTTATTACCCAAGAAATATCAAACTAATACTAGTTTATTTCCAGATGAAGAAATCTTGAATAAATGTGAACGTATTTCACCCCTTGGCGATACAGATGAAGTTTACGAACGCTATTGGACTCAGTTAACTAGTGCTTAAAATTTAAGGAAAAATAAGTCAATAAGGATGCTGAAATCATGGATAAATAGCGTTTGTTACTACATATAGATTATGAATTATGAATTATTAAGTTATGAATTAAGTAGAACGGTGCAAATAGACCATAGACGCGGAGCGGCTTCTCGCAGAGTAGTATATAACGAAAAGTAAAGTTACCTAAAGCCCTCTTCCCTTCTGCCTCCTGCCTTGTTATAACGACAATTTTTAACACCGACCTACTTATAAATTGTAAATTATGTCTAATCGTCAAATTAATTCATTAAACAAAATCACTGAAGTCGAAAAATATCATCGTCCAAAAGTTCAATGGTTAGAACCATTACTACTACTGGCTCCATCTGGTGTTTGGTTGATACTATTCCTAATTTTACCAACGCTAATCATATTTGAATTAAGTTTAGTACCAGGAATTAGACCTGGAGAAATAGTCAATCCGGGAAAAATCAGCGATTACAGCCAGTTTTTTAATCCTCAGAACTGGCAAACTATTTGGCAATCGCTAACTCTCAACTATGCCCGTATTCTCGATCCTCTCTACCTACAAGTGATTACGCGATCGCTTTTTTTGGCAATTGGAACTACGGCTATTTGCTTAGTGATTACTTTCCCTGTCGCCTACTGGATTGCCCAACTAGCACCGCAACGCTGGCGAAACTTATTCCTGTTAGGATTTGTTTTACCTCTGTGGACTTCTTCCCTACTGCGTACCTATGCTTGGATTACAATTCTTCGTCCGACTGGTTTGTTGAATACCATCCTCAATAGCATTGGTTTACCAACACTAGATTTACTCAATCATAATTCTGCCGTATTTATTGGCATGAGCTATAACTCCCTTCCCTACATGGTTTTAATTTTATATGCTTCCTTAGAAAAACTCGATCAACGGCTTTTGGAAGCCGCAGCAGATTTAGGCGCAAACCCCCTGCAAGTATTTTGGAAGGCTACCATACCTCAAGTAATTACGGGGATTGCAGCCAGTTCATTTTTGGTATTCATTACCACCTTAGGAGATTTTGTCAACCCAGAATTATTAGGTGGAACCTCCAGCATGACGGTAGCAAGGCTAATTTACAACCAATTTTTAGGGGCAACCCAAAATTGGGGATTTGGTTCGGCTTTGAGTATGACTTTAATTATGCTAGTTAGTATTGCGATCGCGCTGTTAATTAAATTTGGTGAGGCAAAACCCCAGCGCTAAAAAATCAGCCTTCTGCTGCTTAAAGTTAACCCTGATAATGGATTTTGAGCTAAAATCTTTCTATCAATTTTTATATGGTCATTTCTGGACAGCGTAAATACTCTGACACTAATGTACTTTAAGTCACCTAACGACTACTAGATTCATCTCCAACATCTTTGCAAATAGGAGCTTCAGGCGATAGTATATGTAGCGTAATTTAGATAAAGTCTGGGCAACAAGGTGAGAGAGACTTGAAACTGACTGATGGTTGGAAAAACGGTTAAATTTCCGGAAAAGTAATTTTCAGGAAAGAAGAAATTGTCAATCGTGAACTCAAAAGTAAATTGCAGCTATTTATAATTAAAAGTTCAATTCATAAACTTGAATCTAGACTTTGCAGTAGTTTGCAAGTAAATAAAGTGCCACATCTCAGCTTGACAGCCAGATATAAAGTCTTTGTTACTTCGGACTTCTGAATCAATTCTTAAATTCCGCTTTAAGTTGTAAATACTCCTCAAGGGGTGTCTAATCAAAGTAAACCAATATTCGCGCTTGTGATGGCTGAAGATGGATGTTGTAGATTGCTATCGTGTACTGGGTTTGAGGTCAGGTGCTTCATTTGCCGATATCAAAGCTTCTTATCGAAGATTGGCACAGCAGTATCATCCTGATATTAACCCCAATGACCATAAAGCTAAAGAAAAGTTTATTACCTTGACCGAGGCGTATAAGTTGCTTCTGCAAGCAGTCACCCCAGCAGCAGATACACCTCAGCAGTCAAGTGTCAAGTCAAGTCCCAGACAAACTGCGACACCTCACCACAAAGCAACAACACAAACAAAAACATACTCAACAAAAACTACAACTCAACAAGTAGCAGCACCAGAACAAGCTAAACCAAAGCCACCAAATATATTAGAAGTAGAACGGCGGCTGAAGTGGAATACGTATCAACAATTACAGCGTTTCTTGCGTGAAAGGCGATTTCCCCAAGCGATCGCACTTGCAGAAGCACTGGCGGAGCGTTTGCCAGAAGATGCAGAAATACGTCAGTGGCAGGCTATTTCCTACCAAATTTGGGGACGTGCATTAATTGCCGAAAAACAATGGCTCAAAGCGCGCATATATCTGAAAAAAGCATTAAAAACTGACCCCCACAACAAATCTTTAGTTGATGAAGTGGAGCGTGACTTTCAAAAACTCGAACAAATTTTCTAACAATAATTAACGATATACCAGAAGACAAATAAATCTCAAATTTCCTAAATCTAGGGACATGGCGATCGCTATGTTCCTTTTTTTTCAACGCTATTATGAAAATGTTCAGTTTTTATCGCCATCATTAAGGTAATCAGCAGAACATTTGTTTTATCGCTTATGTCCAACTCCCTCATCACCATTAACGTCAAACTATTCGCTGCATATCAAGAAGCATATGGAGGAATTCCAGAACTAAACCTAGCCTTTCCAGATGGTACACCAGTTAAAGCAGTCCAAGAATACCTCATCAGCGAACATCCCGAACTTAATAAATGGCGTGATGTGACTCGCTTTGGCGTGAATTTATTATTCGTCGAACCCGACACAATTCTCCAACATGGTGATGAAGTAGTCCTAATTCCACCCGTGAGTGGGGGGTAGCAACGGCAATTTTCGAGCAATTCTCAAATCCTTCATCTAAAAACCCAAACTTTCGGTATCCCCTACCCCTCACTTGCCGTTATCGATTGTGCAGATTTGTTACACTCATGGCAACCAGGATTTCAGTTCAATCCCCGAAACCAGCTGGACTTGCGAGGCATTCATGCTCATAGATACTTTACTTATCTCTAAACAACTCCCCACTCTCCAATATTCCTCAACCCAGGAAAAATTTGACGAAACTTGGGAAGCTCCCCTAGCGACTTTATTAGGGTTAGGACGTGCCGCAGGTGCTGACTTTATCGAGTTTTTCCTCGAACGAGTTAACTATATCAGTTGCCTCGCTGAAGACGACACCATCACCAGCATCACCCCACGACTTTCTACAGGTGCAGGCGTGCGTGTTTTTCGCGGTAAAGCTGACTGCTACGTGACAACAAACGATTTATCATTTGCTGGTTTAAAGGCAGCTTTAGAAAAAGCCCTGGGAATTATGGGTTTACAACTACCTGCGCCCAATGCCTTCATTCCCGAAATTAATTTAGAACTATTACGCGACTATGCCACCAAGCGCGGTAAAGATGGTTGGTTGCCCTTGTGTAGCTCCATCCGCGAAATGGGCGAAGTTCTCCTTGATGGCACAGCAAAATTACAAAAAACAGCGAATCACATTCAATCCCGTCGCGCTACCTATTTCCGTGACTGGCAAGAAGTTTTAGTTGCTGCTAGCGATGGTACATTTGCCCGTGATATTCGTCTTACCCAGTCGGTAGGTTTTAACTTGCTTTGTGCTGATGGTGCAAATCGAACTGCGATCGCCGAACGTGCTGGTAACACAAGTGACCCGAATTTTCTCCGTAGTTGGGACTACAAGGAATCTGCGGAACAAATTTCTGAGTCTGCTGGCAAGATGCTTTACGCAGATTATGTCGAATCTGGGAACTATCCCATTGTCATGGCAAACCACTTTGGTGGCGTAATTTTCCACGAAGCCTGTGGACACTTGTTGGAAACAACCCAAATCGAACGTAATACCACACCGTTTATTGATAAAAAAGGTGAAAAAATTGCCCACGAAAGTTTGACAGCTTGGGATGAAGGACGTTCTGAAAATGCCTTTGGCACTATCGATATGGACGACGAAGGAATGCCAGCGCAGCGTACCCTGTTGATTGAAAAAGGCGTTCTCAAGAACTTTTTAGCTGATAGAGCCGGTTCTGCACGTACAGGACATCCTCGCACAGGTAGCGGTCGTCGTCAAAACTTCACCTTTGCAGCAGCGAGTCGGATGCGGAATACTTACATTGCTACAGGTGAATATAGCCTTGATGATGTCTTTGCCTCCGTTGATAAGGGTATTTACTGTAAAAAAATGGGTGGTGGTAGCGTCGGCGCTACCGGACAATTTAATTTTGGTGTGGATGAAGCTTATTTAATTGAAAACGGTAAAATTACCAAACCATTGAAAGGTGCGACTTTGATTGGTGAGGCAAAGGAAATCATGAATAAAATTTCTATGTGTTCCCAAGATTTGTCACTAGCTCCAGGATTCTGTGGCTCGGTATCCGGTAGCATTTATACTACTGTTGGTCAGCCCCACATCAAAGTTGACTCCATCACTGTCGGTGGTAGATAGTCTTATATTTGTCTCTTTGCTTTTGTTCCCATGCTTTGTGTGGGAACGCCTGCTGTGAAAACATCCGCAAATTCTCAACTGCAACAGGTTTATCACTTACCTGCATATACCCCTATGCAGAGCATCAGAGTGAGTCATATCATGTCTGGTTGAATACTGATTATTCAGACTGACATGGAGACTTCGAGACGCGGAGACGCGGAGAAATTTTCATTGTAAGCGCCTGACAAGGGGCTATCGCCACTAGTAACAAATGAAACTAACACATTTTGATTAAAGCTAAAATCCTTATTGGGCAAGGGTTTTTAAATATGTAAGTTAGAAGTGATTAGCCCAACATGATATCAATCCAAAATCTCAAATCAAATAATTGAACGATGGCAAATATTCAAGAAATCGCATCTGCGGCGAAATCAAGCGCCAATATTCTTGGTATCAAAAAATTTGATATTTACGGTTCATCTGTAGATTCTACTAGTGTGCAAGTAGACCAAGGTGAACCTAGACAAGTCAAAGCCTCGAATTTATCAGGTGTTACGGTTCGCGTCTGGAACGAAGAAAATACAATGGGTGTCACCAGCACTACAGATGTTGACCCCAAGGGTTTAGAATTAGCACTGAAAACAGCATATGAAGCCAGCTTTTTTGGTGTCAAAGAAAATGTACCCGATTTTAGCCCCGAAGCGATCGCGCCGCTAGATGTGAAAGCGACTGAAAAAGTCGAACAGGCAGGAGTTACGGAACTAATTAATAGTTTACTGAGTGCTGAAAAGGAATTAATGGCTGCACATCCGGCTATTAAAGGTGTACCTTATAATAATTTGGCACAGCGTGATGTCGATCGCTTTTATTTAAATAGTGATGGTGCATTAAGAACTGAATCTCATTCCCTCGCTTCGGTGTATTTGTACAGTAAAACTGAGGAGGAAGGCAGAAAACCTCGCAGTGCTGGTGCGTTTAGAATTAGTCATGGTGTCAAAGATTTAGATATCAATGGTTGTATCCAGGAAACTGCTGATAAAACTATTAGCCATTTGAATTATCAAAAGGTGCAAACCGGAAAATATACAGTTGTTTTTTCCCCAGATGCATTTTTAAGTTTGTTGTCTGCATTTTCTAATCTTTATAACGCTCAAAATATTCTCGATAAACAAAGTCTTTCGACTCCCGATGATATTGGCAAGGAAATTGCTTCGCCTTTACTATGTGTCTGCGATGATGCCTTACACCCTGCCAATGTCGGCGCAGAATCTTTTGATGGTGAAGGAACTCCAACCCGCCGAGTTCCTTTGATTGAAAATGGTGTTTTAAGTGGTTTTCTCCATAGTGCCGGCACTGCAAAACGCATGAATGCCAAACCGACAGGGAATGCCAGCATTGGCGCAAAAGTTAGTGTTAGTCCCAACTTTTATCACGTTTATGCAGGTGCCAAAGCAGAGAAGGAATTTAGCTTGGAAACCGCCGAAAATGTCATTTTAATTGATGATTTACAGGCTTTACACGCAGGTGTGAAAGCTCTACAAGGTTCTTTTTCTCTACCATTTGATGGCTGGATTGTCAATAAAGGCGTGAGAACCAGTATTGAATCTGCCACCGTTGCCGGAGATTTTCTCACGGTACTCACATCAATAATTTTTGTTGAGCCAGAACCTGAATTAACTCCTGGTGGTGTGTGCCCTCGTGTTTGGGTTGAGGGACTTTCGATTACTGGGGAATAGAAGTACAAGTCTGGAGATGCGATATATCGCGTCTCTATCCTGATTAAAAATCAGAAATCACAGCCATTTGTCGGGGGTTCTTACGGTCTTTTTCTGCTAATGCTGCATTCAATGTCATCTGTGGTTGACTTGGTTGCAAAATCTTCGCTTCATAGGTGACAACACCAGCAATCTCACCATCAAGGCAACGAACAGCAGTACGTGATAAATCAAGACTCCGGGGAGGTATATATGGTCCCCTATCATTCACTCGCACGATTACTGCTTTGCCATTTTTGACATTTTTCACTTGCAAAAAGGTATTAAAAGGTAAACTTTTGTGAGCAACTGTCAATGCATACTGATTGTAAATCTCCCCATTGGCAGTCGTCCGACCATGAAAATAATCACCATACCAAGAAGCCAAACCTGCCATCTTCTGATTTGATTCTTGTAAGCCGTACATTTCTAGTTGTCCCTCAATTAGTGACAGGGTGGGAACATTTAGAGAGGAACGTAAATTATTTACCCAATCAATCGCAATCAAATCTCCACTGCGAGTAGTATTTTGAGTCATCTCTGGAGAGATTGCAAACAGAAAGCGGTTTCCTAGCATTAATGCGGGTTTCCCATCAACCAAACTTGGACGTAGCTGCAAAGGATCGAGATTGGGAGACTTGAGGAGTCTGATTAAACGCTGCTGAATTTCTTTGGCTTTGGATTGCTTGGGTACAGTTCCCAGCAAATGTTTATTCACCCAGATTTCGTAATTCGTTTCGTTGCGCCGGACTAATATCACAGGTGATGGGGATGAGGTAAAGCGCGACTCGAAAGGGCTAGGAAGGCGGAAAAAGTTTTGTAAGGAACGCAGTATGCGATTGGAAAAACTATGGGAAAAATTATTCTCTACATCACTCGATAAATAATTTGAGGATGGCACAAAGCTTATATTTGGCGTTGTTTTCGATTCAGAAGAGTTATTCGCAAGTGTCGAACAAAATTGATTTTTGGCTGTAGGCACCTCCTGTACTTGATTGGGTATTTGAGTTGTTTTTGCTGCTGATTCGTTGCTATCCCAATCAATATCAAAAAACCTGTTTGGCAAAATTGTTGCCTGAATCTTTGGCATTTGCCGCTTGGGCAAAATCCGCAAATAGCTAGAGCGATTTGCAAATTCTGCCAAACTCGATGACAGCTTGAAGCTGGAATTTGCAGTCGAAAACTTTACTGGATTACTAGGGTGTAAACCTTGAGTTAATGACAATAAAAAACTAGCCCAAGATGTGGCAAAAAATGTTGTAAACGTTAGCATGGCATATTTAGTATTTAGCGCGATCACACCTAAAATTGATGCAGATGCACTCCAGACAAAGGATATTACAAATTGGACTTGGACGAGAACACACTTTATCTGAATAAACAAAGTCAAACTCTAGCCAAACACTAAAATTTGGGATGATCCCCAGCAGAGTTCATAATATCTTGTCCTTAGAAAACTAGCAAATAAAACTTTTAGATATTGTTCCTGAAAATAGCTATTTTTCTATTTAAATTTTTTATCTATTTAATTTTTTTTAGTCGCAAAATATGCAAAAATTACTTTAATTTCAACAGTCTTAATACTGAAACTACTACAATGTCACGAGTAAAATATTACATTGTTGATGTCTTTGCTGAAGCTAAATATACTGGCAATCAATTAGCTGTCTTCATCAACGCAGGAGGTCTAAAGCCAGAGCAAATGCAGGCGATCGCCAGGGAAACTAATTATTCGGAAACGACATTTATTCTATCGGAGCAAGTAGAATCAGGTGGCTACAATGTAAAAATATTTACTCCATCTCAAGAAATACCCTTTGCAGGTCATCCCACCTTAGGTACAGCTTATATACTCCAGCAAGAGATTATTAATCAATCTATCGAAGAGGTGATTTTAAATCTCAAGGTAGGACAAATACCTGTGAAAATAGACGCGAGCAATAGTGATAATAAATATTTATGGATGCAGCAAAAAATACCGACTTTCGGGAAAATATTGGCTGTAGATGCGATCGCAGAAGTGTTACATTTGCGGCTTGATGAAATTGATGCTAACTATCCAATTCAAGAAGTTTCCACTGGTTTACCTTTTATAATTGTGCCCTTAAAGAACTTAGAATCATTAAAGCGGATAAAAGTCAATCTTGATAAATGTAACGACTTGATAAAATACACTGAAGCCAAATCTATCCTCGTATTTTGCCCAGAAACTTACTATCCTGAGAATGATTTAAATGTGCGTGTATTCTGCCACTATTTAGGTATTCCAGAAGACCCAGCGACCGGTAGTGCGAATGGTTGCTTGGCAGGTTATTTAGTCGAATATTCATATTTTGGAAAAAGTGAAATTAATTTGCGAGTCGAACAGGGTTATGAAATCAACAGACCATCTCTAATACTCTTAAAAGCCAGCCAAACATCTGCCAGTGAAGGGATTGAGGTGAATGTGGGGGGAAAAGTAATTATGGTCGCCAAAGGAGAATTTCTCTAGAATTATCGTTTCTCCCTTACCCATTACCAAAAACAAAATTCCAAATGTAACGGAATGCAACGTATAATGAAAACGGCAAAACCGTTAAGAAATATTGAAGAAAGTAAAGTAAATGCGAGTAGCGATCGCCGGAGCGGGTCTAGCAGGACTTTCCTGTGCTAAATATCTGACCGACTTAGGTTACAGTCCCATCGTTTTGGAAAGCCGAGACGTATTAGGTGGCTTGGTAGCAGCTTGGAAAGACGAAGATGGCGACTGGTACGAAACCGGATTGCATGTATTCTTTGGCGCATACCCAAATATGTTGCAACTTTTCCAAGAATTAGGAATTGAAGAAAGGCTGCAATGGAAAGAACATACGATGATTTTCAATCAGCCGGAAAAACCAGGAACCTACAGTAGATTTGATTTTCCCAACTTACCAGCACCCTTAAATGGGATTGTTGCGATTTTACGCAACAACGATATGCTCAGTTGGGGCGAAAAAATCGAGTTGGCGAAAGGTTTGGTTCCGGCGATGTTGCGAGGACAAAAATATGTTGACTCTACCGATAGGTTGACATTTTCCCAATGGCTAAAGCAGCAGGGTGTCGGCGATGATGTTGAGCAGGGTATATTTATTGCGGCGGCAAAATCCCTCAATTTTATCGACCCCGATGAAATATCTGCCTTAGTGTTATTGACAGCATTAAATAAATTCCTCCAGCAAAAAAATGGTTCGCAGGTAGCATTTTTAGATGGTTCTCCCACCGAACGTTTGTGTCAGCCAATAGTTGACCACATTACAGAACGTGGCGGCGAAGTCAAGCTAAACGCTCCTTTAAAAGAAATCTTACTTAACGAAGATGGCAGCGTTAGAGGTTTCTTGATTCGGGGACTAAATGGGGCGGAAGATGAAATAGTCACAGCTGACTTATACGTTTCTGCCATGCCCGTGGACGTAGTCAAAGTGATGTTACCCCAGCCTTGGCAGGAAAATGAGTTCTTCCAAAAACTCAATGGCTTAGAGGGGGTTCCAGTAATTAACATCCATCTGTGGTTTGATCGGAAACTAACAGAGATTGACAACTTGTTGTTTTCGCGATCGCAACTTCTCAGCGTCTATGCGGATATGAGCAATGCCTGTAAGGAATATGCTGATAGCGAGCGATCGATGCTGGAATTAGTTTTCGCACCAGCAAAAGACTGGATCGATAAATCGGAAGCAGAAATCCTCGCAGCAACACTTGTAGAGTTGGAAACACTCTTCCCCCAACACTTTGGTGGAGATAATCCGGCAAAGCTTCTCAAGCACAAAATTGTGAAAACGCCGCGCTCCGTTTACAAAGCAATACCAGGTTGCCAAGAATACCGTCCTTCCCAAGTAACTCCAATTTCCAACTTCTATCTCGCCGGAAGTTACACAATGCAACAATTCTTAGGCAGTATGGAAGGTGCCGTACTTTCTGGTAAACTGACAGCGCAGGCGATTAACGCCCAAGCAACCCCAGAGGCAAAAACCTCTACCAAGCAAAAGCCAACACTCCAGCCTGCAACGAATGCTGCAACTGCCTAATTCCCCCCCACGCATGAAAACCTCCGTCTCTGCGGAAGAGTCCTACAATTTATGTCGCCATCTCACGGCAAAATATGCCAAGACCTTTTATCTTGGAACTTTGTTGATGAGTCCGCCAAAACGGCGAGCAATTTGGGCGATTTATGCTTGGTGTCGCCGTACCGACGAATTAGTTGATGGTCCAGCAGCTGCAATGACCACACCCGAAACCCTCGACCGATGGGAAAAGCAGCTGGAATCAATTTTTGCAGGTCATCCAGGGGATGATTTGGATGTCGCACTGGTGGACACGCTTGAATCTTTCCCAATTGACATCGAACCGTTCCGCGACATGATTGCCGGACAACGGATGGACTTATTTCGCAGCCGCTATGATACTTTTGACCAATTGTATCTTTACTGCTACCGTGTCGCTGGCACAGTTGGCTTAATGTCCACTGCGGTGATGGGTGTCGATAATAAACAAAATACAGCCCCCTGGAATATTAACCGCCAACCCTATATTCCCATTCAAGAAGCTGTAGCACTCGGTATCGCCAATCAACTCACTAATATCCTCCGTGATGTCGGTGAGGATGCTCAAAGAGGGAGAATATATCTCCCTCAAGAAGACTTAGCACGGTTTGATTACAGTGAAGATGACCTCCATCGGGGGGTAATCGACGATCGCTGGCGCGCCTTAATGCGTTTTCAAATCGAACGTGCCCGTGAATTTTATGCTCAAGCAGAACAGGGAATCACCTATCTATCCTCAGATGCGCGACTGCCTGTCTGGGCTGCAACCATTCACTACAGCCGTATCTTAGGCAAAATAGAACGAAACGACTATGACGTTTTTTCTAAACGTGCCTACGTACCCCAGTGGCAAAAACTACGCAGCTTACCTGTTGCATGGATGCGATCGCAAGTCCTTTAATCGAGGGAAAAGGGGAAAGGGAAAATACCTAATACCCAATTCCCAATTTTCCCAACTAATTTAGTTGACATATACCGACAAGTAAGATACATTTATTATTTGTACACCTGGAGAGGTGGCTGAGTGGTCGAAAGCGGCAGATTGCTAATCTGTTGTACGGCAGGTAACTCCGTACCGAGGGTTCGAATCCCTCCCTCTCCGTTTTCAATCCAAATTTTTCATTTTAATTAAGCTTTTTGCAGTAGAGACGGGAAATAACATCTCGTCTCTACATATTTATGTATTAATAACTAGAATCCCTGGAAATTATAGCCAACTCCTAACAGCAAACCAACATCTGTTTGGTCAAAAAAGCCAGCATTAATCGCAGCAGTGGCTGTAAATTGACGATTTAGGGGTATGTCAACGCCGCCAGATACCAAAAAACCAATTTGTGAATCATCGCCAGTTTTAATTGCTGCTCCAACTCCCACATAGGGCGCAAATGGTAATGGTTCGGTAAATGGATCTTCTGCTGACTGGACAGAAAAATCATAGGTGACAGGGATGAGAATTGCTGTATTGTCACCAAATACGGCAGATGGACGTACCGAAATGGTTCTTGTCAGTCCAATTTTGCTCATGACAGCAAAGTTTCCATCACCTAAGGCTGAATCTCCACCACCAAGTCCAATATTGCCAGCAATGCCAACATAGCTAGAACCACCACGAGTCACGCGACCTGGATTGATATCTGCTTGAGCAACTTGTTGTGATAAAATTTGACTGCTATCCGCTTGCTTGCTTGTGTTAACAACGATAGGCGCTTCATAGTCAACAAATGCCGCAGAAGTGGTTGCCGCACTTCCTGGAACAGGCACAGCGTTATTATCAGCAGCAATAGTTGCACTTTGAGCAACTGCTGAAGAGTGGGTTCCTAGAAATGCCACAGATACAAACCCCAGCAAGCACAAGATTTGATGGCGAGAAAAAATATTGTTCACATTCACTCCTTAAAAAAATACTGCCACACTAAATAATCTGTTCAATTTTTGGACATCGATTTTTAGCGACATCTCACATTAAACTACAAAAAACCAATTTACACATCCGCTATTAGATAGTTACGTAGATAAATAGCTACAATTGTCATTTGTAATGATTACTTGATTAAACGGTTGGCAAAAATCATGTTCTATGGGTTTTAAGTAGGCATTGCCATCGACATCTGCGGTTTATTCCAATAATTTTGATGAGAACTGGCTCTGAAGATTATTGTAATCAAGTCTGAAGTTTATCTTTTGTTACATAGCTAAGTTTATTTCCAGAATTCTAGTCATTTGGAGAATTGTCTAAATATTCGGTTAATCAAAATAGTGGACTATCAAATTGATTTCAAGATAAATCTACGTTAATGGATGATGTTAAAAACAGATTAAGAACAATATAGTTACATGTTATCCAGCCATTATTCAGCTATTAAGTCGCTGTCTAAACTTGGTGAGAATGGGCAGATTAGATGAAACCTTTATCTAATTTTCATATACTTATAAGTAGAAGTCATTAGATAAATAATAGCAAGAATAGGCAATCCAGTTCATTACGTCCGTAATTGATTTTTGATATCATATATCTTTTATGAAAAGTCGATGAATCTACTATGATATGGCAGCAGATTATGATAACTTGCATTTAGATATAAAAATGTTGAGGTACAAATTACAGTTTCTCTATTAGTAATGGCAATGTAGTGACGGTAAAGAAAAAATCGCGATCGCGATATTCATATCCACGGAGAATATCGCCCAACAATCTCTCCAATTACCTTGTCTATTGTTTTCTAATTGTAACTGACTGGATTGTTAGTGCATTTAATTGATTTGTACTAAAACTACAAAATCAAACAAATGAATTCAGTCAAGATGAAATTATGAAAATGGGATTCAAAGTATCTTTACATACTTGTCGCAGCATCAACAAAATTAGAGTAATTGTCTAAGTTAACTTCTATACATTCACTGAATTGTTCAAAGATAGCTATTAAAGACTTGGAAGAATGGTTCAATTTTTTCCGTTTGCATTAATTGGTAATTTCAAAATTTTCAACTTAGGTTATCATTTGGCAGGGTTGTACTATGAAAAAAATTAAAGTTCTGAACCTAGAAATTGATAATTTGTCACAGTCAGAATTTCTAGCAGATTTAGAATCTGGTATAGTATTTACACCAAATGTTGACCATTTGATGAAACTTCAACATGACTCTGATTTTGTCCAAGCTTATGGAATTAGCAATTACAAAGTCTGTGATAGTCAAATTCTCTTATATGCAGCAAAATTTTTAGGTACTCCTATCAAGGAAAAAATATCCGGTTCTGATTTGTTACCAGCCTTCTGTAACTATCATAAGCATCACGAACATATTAAAATATTTCTCTTAGGTGCAAGAGAAGGAATTGCTCGGCAGGCACAACAAAAAATCAATTATAAAATTGGTAGGAAGATTGTTGTTGATTCCTATTCTCCCAGTTTCGGATTTGAAAATAATGAACAGGAATGTCGTCAAATCATTAATATGATTAATCAATCCGATGCGACAGTTTTAGTTATTGGAGTTGGCGCTCCCAAACAAGAAAAATGGATATATAAGTATAGGGAACAATTGCCGAATATCAAAATATTTATGGCATTAGGTGCAACTATCGATTTTGAAGCCGGGAAATTGCAGCGATCGCCAAAATGGATTAGCCAAATTGGTCTAGAATGGCTATTTCGACTATATTGTGAACCAAAGCGGCTTTGGAAAAGGTATTTAGTGGAAAATCTTCCTTTCTTATTTCTAATTGTGCAGCAAAAATTTAATTTTTATAGCCATAAGAAAAAGAAACAAAATCGAAACTTTTGGAAAATGGCAGACAAATTTTAATTTAAAATATATTAAGTATCTCTATACTTGACTTATCAAAATATACAAAGTTAAGCAGATATTGATATTAAATTAATCATTTTCCCGCCGCTAGAAGATAGCTTAAACAGCTTGATTTTCTGTTTCTAATTGATTAGACTTTTAACCCCTTCCCAAATCAGGAAGGGGTTAAATTTAGATATATAGAACTCATATTAAATTAATTGTAAATCAGCAGAAAATTTCATACAACCGACTAATTCTGCTAAATTTTGTAATTGATTCTTTCTAGATAAAATTGTTGGTGTCGGGTCAATTCCCACTGTTTCCAGAATCTGTTCCCAACGGTATACCCAGTCATGCCGTAAAAGTGAATTAACCACATTATGCTTACGAATTTGCTCCAGTCTTTCGGGTTGTTGATCAAGTTCGGTTATCAGTTCACCTAAATTATTGGTATCGTAACAAATTGGGATTACAGAATCAGTCCAGTTAAAGTGTGTTGCAAAAGTTTCGCACTTTGGAGGAATTCCAATCATTACTGCACCACTTGCAGCCCCTTCAAAAAACCGCGAACCTAATTCTTCTTGTCCATCTGTTTGTTCCGGTGTATCAAATTTTGCTTTGTTAGAAATGAAATAGCGGCTACGCTTAATTAAATTACTATAAAGATGACGATGTTCCTTATAGTTATTCATGTGCAAACCTTTAAGGGTGTCGTGCAAATACAGTAAGTTTTTATCCTCTGCAAATTTGAGTAGCGATTGGTGGACTATAGGCGATCGCCTACCGATACTATAAATATCAATATTTCTAGGTTTAGGATTCGGAAAAGGACAAAATTTGATGGCATCAATCCCATATGCCAGTGAATAGCAAGGTCGATTAGTTAAATTAGCGACTGCTTTCGCACTCTCGTTGTGGGGAGTGAAAATATAGTCAAAACTTTGGAGAAGTTCTACACAGAGTTTTGTTTTGCGATCGCTCAGTTCTTTAATCCAGATTTCATCAACCCAAGCTACTGATTTTTGGCATTGATTTCGCCATCCTTGAATTGAATTAATTGTTGTAATATCCCAACAACCTTGGCAGATAAAAAAGAATAAATCGTAATTTTTTGAGACTTTTGTGGGAATACAGCCAGAATTCAGAAGTTCTTTTCTATTCGTTTTCAGAGCCAGATAATTTGCCAATCTTTTTTTCGTTTTCTGACTACGACTGTAATCAAACTGAGGTAAAAGTATGTCAACGTGATCGAGTTGACAAATTAAGTCTTCAAACTCAAATTCTGGCGAACGAAATGCTTCCAAATGCATTTTTCGCATTGATGCAATTAAAATACGTGGTGTTTGCTGATTGTGACTATATTGATTTTCTATTAATTGATGTACTTTTTGCTCGAAAATCATTTGACTATGAGTTTCTGACATTTTCAATAGCCTTAATTAATATTCTTAAGTAATCAAATAAATTTAACTAATACCCCAAAGAATTGATGGCATTATTAACCTTTGTTGTAAACTGCTGTTGTCTTAATTGCAACCATTGCTTTCGTTCCTCTAAAAGGCTAATCCGAGAATTTTCGGTAAAATCAGTCTTTGTCACCAAATCAGTCAGAATATCGGCAAATTTATCTGCTTGTTCTGCAACTTCAATGCCAGCAGGGTATTCAAAAATTCCCCGTAATGCGGTGGGAGTTGCCACAATGGGTAAACCAGATGCGATCGCATCTAAAGTTTTGATTTGGATACCTCCACCAGCAACCGACGGAATGGCGATCGCTTTTGCCTGTGACATAAATTCTTGGACATCGGGTACAAAGCCGCAGTAATGAACATTGTCATACTCCCCAGACAGCCATTCAGCACCTTTACCTGCTACATGTATCGATAAATTTTTAGGCAAGTGGGGATAAACCTGCTGAAAAAACCACTTCAAGCCCAACATATTCGCATTCCAAGTCCAGCTACCGATTATCCCAATATCAAACTTTTTGCTGGAGACTGGATGTTGCCATGAATTAAATCTAATGTTCAAACTAGAAGGTAAATCAAATGCTTGTGTATTTGGATTAAGTTTCCAAAAATACTTGGAATCGTGGGGAGTCAAAGTCCAGACTTGTATTGCCAGACTAGCTAAATAATCTTCACAAGTTTGAATCAGAGTTGCTTCGCGTTGATATATATATTTAGTTAGAGGATTATGTGTATTCTGACACTGTGTTAGATAAACTTCATGCTCGATATTATGGGCAATAAAGATAATTTTTTTGATTTTTTTGCTCAATAAATCAGCTATCCAGCAAATTTGAGCGTGGTCAACAATTACAGCATCGTAAGTATCATTGCTCAGGATATTTTTGACAGATTTTACATAATTAAGTGAATAATATTTAGCAGCAGAATAGGGATATTTTCTCAGCAGACTATCTCCCATCCACAAAAGTGGATACAAGCGCGATTTATTACTTTCTATATGGCGTTTACCAACAATAATTTCATTTTTACTTTCCTGTTGAATGTCGCCAAGCCGTTGATAGGCAATTACTACAACATCATGTCCATTTCGTTTAAGTGCATCAATAAAGTTTTGCGAAGCTATTTCACCTCCGGTTTTTCGAGAAGTCGGAATTACAGTAGTTAAATAGAGAATTTTCATAAGTTTTTTTCAGTCAGTATTCATACTCCGTGGGTAACTTTGTAGGCTTGATAACGAATGCCAATCAGACCTGCTAAAGTCCCTGCACCCCGATAAATATTCAGTAATGCCTTAATCAAGGCATGTTGTCCCAAAAATAGAGAAGGCAGTATCAAAAATAAACCTTTAATAATTAGTGTCAAACCTTTGAGAATACGAATTGCAATTACGGGAATTGATGGGTAGAGTTCTGATTCACACCAGCTATGAACACTCCAACCAAAGTAACCACGTTGTAGTACCCATTTGATATTGGTACGGCTTTGAGGTATCCATTCGTGAACGATCGCCTCATTTGCCCAAACAAACTTGTAACCAGCACGACGCAACCTCATAAATAGGTTTGTATCTTCTCCACCAGTGATGGCAAAGCGTTCGTCAAAAACTGGATCAATTTTTTGCAATATCTCAGTACGAATCAAGACATTACCCGCAAATGCAATCTCAATTGGATGCCCAGTGGGATAACGACGTGGCTCAAAAAATTTACCTTTGGCAACCCATTGGGGAACATCTTTGATGAAGTTTGGTATCACTGGTCCAGCAACAACATCTGCCCTATAGGCTTTTTGCACAGAAAGCAACTCGTCTAACCAATTGTTTTCGGGAACTTCATCATCATCAATGAATGCAACAAACTGAGAATCTTGACTCACAGATGCGATCGCCCGATTACGTGCGAAGGAAATACCTCGCTGGGCTTCAATATAATATTTCAGTTGCCACTGAAAATCAGTTTCAATCTGGCGACAAATTCCGCGAGCAGAGCCTTTAAAATCGTTATCAATGACAATAACTTCGATATCTGGAACTTCACTCTGATTGAAAGTTAATTGATTTAGTCCCAAAAGCAAACGCTTTAATCCTTCTGGGCGTTGATAACTGGCAATACAAACCGAAACTAACATTTTCTTCCCTCCTATCTCTTTAGATTTGTCTGCAACTTACTCTCATTTCTGGTTTAATTTCGTAAGTCCCAATCCCTTGATACTTCTAATTCCAGGCGTTCATCTTCACTTAATGCAGTTACAAATTGATAAACTGGCGATGGTTGGGACTTGGCAGCCAACGAAAACACTGTAGATACATAAAGTATCCAAAAAATACTATTTGTTGCTAGTAGAGAACTTTCGCTAATGTTGTAAATCAATATAAAAGTCAAAAACATCAAGTGCCATATACCCTCGATGTTACGGGTACTTTGCAACAACTTTACCCCCCGCAGAATCGCGATAATGTAGCTAATCATAAATATGACTAATGCAGGTATTCCCAACTCCACCAGCAAATCCATAAAGCCGTTATGACCGTAGGGACATTCCCATGCCAAAATTCGCCACACCTCTGCGGTGACAGGGCTATTCCAGTCACGCCAAAATGCGTTAAATCCGTAACCAATGAGGGGACGCTCGGCAAGTTTATCCAGCATTACTGCCCAAATATCGGTACGTCCAGTCAGGGTTAAATCCCGTCCAATGGCTCCGGAAATGGCATTGATATTATCAAAGACGAGGATGGCGGCATTTCCCAAAACCAAGACAATCACAATAGTCAAGGGTATTAATTGAGAATAACTCAACCGCCAAGTTCTATATAGTAAGAGTACAACCGTCAACACAATAGTGGAAATCAGTGCCGTTTTCGATGTCGAAAGAATGATTAATGCGATCGACAAACCGTAACATAGCCAAGCTAACCACTGCCAAGACTGCTTCGATGTCGGTGATATGGGTTTACCCAGGGCAACGAAGAGAAATACTAAATTACTCAGAACCATCACTCTACCGAAGACGTTTTTATGGGTCATGACACCCCGCCAAGCACCTTCATGAACACCTCCTTCCTGGATACTCATGACACCGTAAAATGGTAATGCGATCGCAAATATCAGAGAAAGGACTGCGACTAATCCTAAAGCGATCGCCAGTAAATGTAATTGCTCTCGTAGGGTAAACCGCATTGCCATGTATGTGCCAAATAGACTTGTCCCCAGTAGCAAAATACTCCGACGCGAGGTAATATCTGATGCCACCGTCCAATAGACAGATGCGATCGCAATTGCTACAATCAACCAAATCCAAATATTTTTCCTCGCCACCTGCACAAAACTCTGCCATTGCTGTGCAATTAATAGACCAGTGATAGCGTAAATCCCCAAAAATAATATTGGACTATAGGGGTCTGATGCCGTAGTGCTGGATTCTTGACTATCTAACAGAACTGGTATTAATGCACTGGTGGAAAAGAATAGCGAAACAACTACAAAACACTTTTCGGCTAAGGTTGGATATTTTGACATGGTAGTTTATGTTGCATATTTTATTATTCCTGTATAGATAAAAATACTGATATAAAAACAATCATTTTTCCATTTCATTGAGTATCATAAAGGTAATCGGATTCAGACAACTACAACTTCATGTTTTATATTGTTAAGAGTTGAGTTGTTCCAACAAGCTGAGGATGTTGGGATAGCTGGACTGGAACTGTGGGTTTATATCCTGAGAAATATTATTTTTAAAAGAATAACTGTTGATTTAAGTCAATTGAGAAAGCTTTACTCAATCTTCATTTGTATGTCTATCTGACAAAATTTCCGTAAAGCCTCTTAAATAGTTGGGATTAGCAAGATATGTTAAAAACAGGTAGGCAGTGGGATTTTATCTTTAGTATCGTTCTCGCTGTATCCTCGTCAAAATATGTGAAGTCGCAATGGAAAATCTTGAATGCGATCGCCTAGACAAGTTTGACTTTGTAGAGTATCTAAGATAAAGAGTCAAACACTGTAATCAGGCAGATAGCTGGATAATATAGGTTAATTTTGTTAGTGAAGTTGTCATCAGAAGGATTGATTGAAGTTGTCTTCTTGCCTGTAATATATTTTCATAGTACCGCATCAACCATTGTGAACAGTTTTAAATAGTCTTATCATTTGATCTCGCCCCTGTGGCAAACTTCCTTGATTTGTAAAAATCTATTTAGCGATTAACTTTAAGTGACTGAAAATTTGAGCAACCAAAAATTAAACTAAACGGGTTTTCATGGGAACACACATACCAGTAAAAGAAACAAGCATACAACACCTCAAAAATCCCCATCCCTCAACGCGAGAAGCCTTTTGGGTCTGGAAAAAACCAGAACCTGAAGAAGAAAGTCCCAAATCATTTAGTCCAGCCTTGGGAGTTTTGCGACGACAAGTAGCTTTGATTGCAGGTGTCACTGTGGCAATAACCACAACAGCAGCCGTATTGACTGCCAATCAAGACGAAAGGTATGAAGGTCGCGTCCAAATCATGGTAGAACCCCTGAAGACAACCGATAGCGAATTATTGAAATTGCTATCTGCTACGCTTCAACAAAATATCAACGAAATTACGAGGCAAAATAACACAACTCTGGACTATAACGCCTTAATGGAGATACTCAAAAGCCCGAAAATCATTAACCCAGTAGTTGATGAGTTAAAGGTCAAATATCCCGACATCAATTACGATCAACTAGTTGGTAATGATGCTGGCGGTAAAGTTGCTAGTGGACGCGAGAAAACATTAATCATGACCCGTATTGCCAAAGGTAAAGACGAGTCGCGAGTCATTGAAGTGCGTTACCGTGATACTAATCCCCAAAAAATTGAATTTATTTTAGATAAAGTATCCCAAGCTTATCGCAAGTATAGTAGCGAACAGCAACAGAGTAGTGTGCGTCAGGGTATCAAATTTGTTGAGCAACAAATACCCAAACTCGAAATGCGTGTTAACACCCTGCAAGGACAACTACAGGCATTTCAGCAGCGTTACAATTTCTACAATCCCCAACTACAAGGCGAGCAGTTATTAAAACGCCTTGATGATACAAAAGTACAGCGACTAGATACTGAGCGCAAATATTTAGAATCTCGATCGCTCTATGCCTCCCTACAAAACCAATTGGGAATGCAACAGAATGCTGCGATCGCAGCATCAGCATTAAGTGAATCACCCCAATATCAACAAATACGCACTCGTATCGGCGAAATCGATGCCAAAATCGCCCAAGAATCAGTACGTTTCAATGAAGCTAGCCCGGTGATTCAGTCGTTACGTGAAGAACGTCGCCAACTCCAACCCCTGTTAAACCAAGAAGCGCGTCTCGCCCTAGGTAATCGTGCGGTTCAGGAAAACATTTCACCCGAAGTCGTCACCTATCAAAACTCAGTCAGACGTGATTTAACCAAGCAACTTGCTGATGCTAACAACCAAGTGCAGTCATTGGAAACAAGTTTGCAAGCATTAGTCCAAACTGAGTTTCAGATCAATGAGCAAATTAAGCAATATCCTGTAGTTTCGCGCCAATATGCCAACTTACAGCGTGATTTACAAGTTGCCAGTGATACCCTCACCCAGTTGAAATCGAAGCAGGAAGCTCTAAGAGTGGATGCCGCACAGCAGGAAGTGCCTTGGGAGATTATTATGCCTCCCACTATACCCCGGAATGCCAAGGGTAATCTTATTCCTGTATCACCCCAGCCTTCACGAAATATTATGCTGGGCGGGATTGCTGGACTACTTCTGGGAACTGCTGCGGCTTTCCTCTTGGAAAACAAGAAAAATGTTTTCTACGAACCCGATGAAGTTCAACGTACAGCCAAATTACCCGTTTTAGGTTCGATTCCTTTTTGTCGAAATATTCACATTCCTGTGGTTAACAATGTTGTCATGCTGGAAAGCAGAGATAACCGCGAGATCGAATCCAATGTGGCATTGAAGCAACGAAATGATAAAAATGTGGTGTTTGCACAGGCTTTTTGCTCTCTTTACAACCGTTTCCAATCCCTCAGTCGGGAAGCATCGATTCGTTCTATAGCCGTCACATCGGCGACAGTTGGTGAAGGAAGAACAACTGTTGCGGCTAATTTAGCGCAGATAGCTGCTGAAGCCGGACAAAAAGTTCTACTCGTTGATGCGAATTTGCGACACCCACAATTACATTCCCATTTTGGGATGACAAATAACGAAGGTTTGAGCGAAGTATTGTCTCAAGACTTAGATATTAATCAAGCGATTCAAAGTTCTCCCAACGATGAAAATCTCTTTGTCTTGACTGCCGGAAAAGCTAAGGCAAATCCGAATAAACTATTTACCTCCAGCAACATGGAGAATTTTGTCGAAAAGTCACAAACCAAGTTTGACTTAATTATTTACGACACACCAAATTTGCTTGGTCGTTTGGATACTAATGCTTTGGCAAATCACACTGATGGGATATTGCTAGTAGTCGGACTGGGTAAAACAGCCCGTCCTAACTTCAAACAAGCAATAGAAGAATTGAAAGGCAGAAAGGTCGGAATTTTAGGCATGGTGACAAATAATTTAGAAAGCTAATTTTCGGCAATTTAGGTATGAGCAAGAAATAAAAAAGGTTATTCTGGCAGATGGAAGATGTAATTTTGCTATTGAGCGAATCAACTGAGCTTTGTTCTTCACAAAAATAAACTATAGTGAGTGTCATTCAACAAATAACAGTAGAAATTAGAAAAAAACTGTCAAATCAGTTTATTCGCAACCTTAGTTGGCTGGGAGTCGCCGAGATTATTTACCGGGCAATGCGGTTTGCGATCGTCATTATTATGGCGAAATATTTAACCGAATATGATTACGGTTTAGGTGCCATTTTGATGACGGTGCGCGAATTTGCCATTACTTTTAGTAACTTCGGCATTGGTGCAAAAATAATTCAGGCTGAAGAAAAAGAACTCAAAGACTTATGTCATTCAGCCTATTGTTTAAACTGGGTAATATTTATCAGTTTGTTTCTGATTCAATGCTCGATCGCATATCCAGTTGCTTTAATTAAAAATACACCGGAAATTATTCTGCCAATCTGCGTATCAGCTATTCCTTATTTAGTTTGGCCTCTTGCGAGCATTCAAAAAACCCTAATTCAAAAAGAAAATAACTTCAAAGTTATTGCACTCACAGATAGCTTGCAATTTTCACTAGCTAGCATTTTGTCTGCGGCTTTTGCTGTTAATGGTATGGGAGTATGGTCATTTGCCCTGCCCGCAGTTATCGTTGCTCCACTAGAAATTTTTGTTTACCATAAATACCATCGTTGGCGACCTAGCAATAAATTTACCACAAAAAATTGGCGGGAAATATGGGATTTTGGCAAGAATATTTTAGGGATTGGGTTACTGAAAACCTTTAGAAATAATCTTGATTATATTGTTATTTTCAGCCTGTTGGGAGTCAAAGAATTAGGAACTTACTTTTTTGGGTTTAATGCTGGATTAGGCATTAGCTTAAGTATTATTAATGCGATAAATTCTGCTATTTTACCGCACTTATGTTCAGTACGCACTGATGAAAAAGAATTTGAAAATACCTACTTCAAGAGCCTGAAAATAATTTCTTTAATTATTATTCCTTTTGTGATTTTTCAATCGAGTGTGGCACAGTTTTATATCCCAATCATAGATCAAAAGTGGATACCTGCAATTCCCATAGTTGTATTAATTTGTCTTTCCGCAATTCCTAGACCCTTTGCAGATGCGGCTTCACAATTACTTGTGGCAGTTGGTAAACCCCAGTTAGATTTAATTTGGAATGCAATATTTACCACAGTATTCGGAATTGCTTTAGTCATAGGAGTTAAGTGGAATATATTAGGAGTTGCGGCAGCAGTTTTCATTGCACATTTAGTTTGTTTACCACTATTCTCACTTTGGACAACTCGATATGTATTTGGGAAGAAGCGATAGAAGGTGTTGATGTAGGAGTGCTGAGTGAACAGTTAATATCGTTGTCTGCTTTTTGTTCTCAGCATAATGACTATAGATTCATCAGGATTAAAAATATTTTGGAGAGATATGCTTTGACGCGGAGCCATTATTCCAAATCATATCAAACTTGGCTAATTGGCTAATCAGTTATCATTCCTTTTTTCCGCGTCATCTCCCCATCGCTTTGAACTTGATATTTCGGCGAAACTAAAATTCTCACTCAATACTACGAATAGCCTCAACCACTTGCTGCGAAACAAACGGTAATATCTCGCGGCTTTTTGCTTGGGCTTTCCCTTCTGTGAATACAACCAACGAATAAGGACGTAAATCGGGAACTTCAATATAAGCTGCATCATGACGGACTTGACTTGTCCAACCAGCTTTTGACCAAAGTTGAGCATTTTCTGGCAAGCCAGCACCCAAAAACCCTGTAACTTGGTCTTCTTCAACTTCTTGAGGTAACAACTTCGGGTCAATATCGCGCTTGAGTAGTCCCATCATAGACTGCGATCGCACACTGGAAACTGCTACCCCACCAACAATACTATGTAATAGCCGAGCGGTTGCATTCGTAGTCAGCATATTCCGATTTTCTAACATTTGTCCGTAAAAAGCCCTTTCCCGTCCGTAGGGACCATCACACCAAGTTTTTTGACAAATATTAATAGTTTCTAACTCAGTCCAACCTAAAGATTTATAGTAGCGATTGACAATCTGACGTTGATACTTCCATGTATCAAAAGGTCCTGCTGGTAGTTCTGGTCCCGATGTTGTACCACTTAATACATCGACAATTAAACTAATTGCATCATTACTAGACTCAACAATTGCATCACGCATTGCCCGCTCTAACTCCTGCGAGGGCTGTGTCATGCCCTTTTCTAGCCATTCGTGGGCAGCAACCAAATAAAATAATTTGACAATACTAGCAGGATAAATTCGTTCTACACCCCGATATGCAAACCCACGCACCGGATGAGTCCAAAAAGCATCAGGAGTTAGTGCCCCACCAGTATTTACAAGCACTGGAGGGTCGTAGACAATCCAAGTCATGGAAATTTGGTTACGTGCTAACGTGGGAAATTTAGCCCACGTAGTCTCTAAAATTCCATTACCGAGTTTCTCTAATTGTTCGTCTTTACTAAAAAAATCCATACAGAAAAATAATCCGAATGATGTCCTCAAATGCAAAACCAAAAATCACTCATCCTCAATTTCAAGAGTACGAATGCTTAACGAACCTAAATATATACGATTCTCCCGAATGTAACCGTCTTGCTACTCAAGCAGCCATCGGACGACATCTAAGACTAACATCTAATTCGACATCTAATTCGCAAAATACAGCCGTAGAAATATGTCTCTGCGAAGATAATTACCCCGGTTGGTTAGCAAAATCAGATTTAAGTTCGCTACGACCAGCTACCTTACCTTATCAGGCTAAATCATTTTCGCCAGAACAAATCAAAAAACTGTTGCCGGAAATAATTAACTTTACCCAAAAAGCTATGCAACAACCCAATTATTACCTCTGGGGAGGTACAGTTGCCCCAAATTATGATTGTTCCGGATTGATGCAAGCAGCATTTGCATCGGTGGGGATTCGTCTACCTCGTGATGCCTACCAACAGGAAGCTTTTCTGTTGTCCATTTCTATTGGAGAATTAGAACCAGGTGATTTAATCTTTTTTGGAACTCCCCAAAAGGCAACCCATGTGGGACTCTATTTAGGAAGCGATCGCTACATTCACAGTTCGGGAAAAGAACAAGGACGTAATGGTATCGGTATTGATATTCTCTCGGAACAAGGTGATGCAGTTAGTCAGTCATATTTTAAACAACTGCGCGGCGCTGGTAGGGTTGTGAAGAGTTATTAGGGTAAAGAATCCTCGTACCTATGATTGTCGAGGAGTGTCAAAATGTTGTGTTTCTATAGTTGTGGCTTGGCTTATGAGGAGTGGGTTAGTTTCCGATAATATGAAAAATGAACAAAATGGGGCTGCTTCCCCGCTTGTTCTCGATGTGTCAGTTGTTGCGCCAGTATATAACGAAGTGGAAAGTATTCCACATTTGCTAGAAGCGATCGCATCGGTTTTTGCAGATAGCCCATTAAGTTACGAAATCATTTTAGTTGATGATGGTTCTACCGATGGTTCGGCGCAGTTACTCCAACAACAGGCGCAAATTCGTCACGATCTCAAGGTCATTATTTTACGTCGCAACTATGGACAAACGGCAGCAATGTCAGCCGGATTTAATCATTCACGCGGAAAAAAAATTGTTACTTTAGATGCAGACTTGCAAAATGACCCCGCAGATATACTGATGTTGCTCGCAAAGTTGGATGAAGGTTTCGACATGGTAAGCGGTTGGCGACAAAAACGCCAAGATAAGGCATTGACACGTTTGCTACCTTCTAAAATCGCTAACTGGATAATTCGCCATATTACTGATGTACGTATCCACGATTACGGTTGTTCGCTAAAGGCATACCGTGCTGAACTTGTGGCGGATATGAATTTATATGGGGAATTACATCGGTTTTTACCCGCACTTGCATATATTGAAGGGGCACGAATTACCGAAATGCCTGTGCGACATCATGCCCGTCGCTTTGGTAGCAGTAAATATGGCTTATCGCGTACCTTCCGCGTCATGATGGATTTATTAACCATCGCCTTTATGAAAAAATTTCTCACCCGCCCGATGCATGTGTTTGGATTATTGGGTTTGGTTTCGATGACATCTGGAGGTGCCATTGGTGTTTACTTAACGATTGTCAAACTAGCTCTGAATGAGGATATTGG
Organism: Calothrix sp. UHCC 0171; assembly: GCF_034931845.1. Taxonomy (NCBI): domain Bacteria; kingdom Bacillati; phylum Cyanobacteriota; class Cyanophyceae; order Nostocales; family Calotrichaceae; genus Calothrix; species Calothrix sp. UHCC 0171. Next base: position 88,995 of record NZ_JAYGHN010000005.1, on the reverse strand, counting down.
CAACCGTCCTTTATTAATTCTTGCGGTATTACTTGTAGTCACGGGCGTACAACTATTTTGCTTCGGTTTACTCGCTGAATTACTTATGCGTACCTACCATGAATCACAAGGAAGACCAATATACAGAATTCGCGAAGTGATCACCAAAAATGTAAAGTAATGTAACAATACAATAAGGAATAGGATATGGGGTGTAAGCGATTGGGAATTGTAAATTAGTCATTGATTATTTATTCACCCATTTGCCCATTGCCCATTTACCTATGACTCAATTATCCCTTCCTTGCATCTACCGTGAACGCTTTTCAGACAATTGATTCGCAGTTGCGACGCAACTTAGTTGTGTTATTTGCAACAGGTTTATTATTTTGGTCAAGCATGGCTTCCTTGTTGCCAACCCTGCCTTTGTACGCTGAGTATATCGGGGCAAATAAGCAACAAATCGGGATTGTCATGGGTAGCTTTGCGATTGGTTTGTTGATTTTCCGTCCTTATTTGGGGAAAATGGCAGATGAAAGAAGTCGCAAGCTGGTGTTGATGATTGGGTTGTCAGTTGCTGCCCTTGCACCTTTGGGTTATGCAGTAGTCAAATCAGTGCCGATGTTAATGGCATTACGTGCTTTTCACGGTATTAGTATTGCAGCTTTTACAACTGCGTATAGTGCATTAGTCGCTGATATGGCACCACGAGAAAAGCGGGGTGAAGTTCTTGGTTACATGAGCCTAGTTAACCCTGTGGGCATGGCAATTGGACCAGCCTTAGGTGGGTATTTACAGGCGAAATTTGGCTATGTTCCATTGTTTTTCACCTCTACAGCGATCGCCACATTAGGGTTTTTGTGTACTCTACAGATATCAAATCCAGCTTTAATAGAGGCTTTCCCTCACCAAAAAAATAGCGAGGGTTCTTGGCAGATTTTATTCAGTCCCCGTGTCAGAGTCCCAGCAATCGTCATGCTGCTGGTGGGATTAGCATTTGGGACTTTGAGTACCTTTGTACCGTTATTTATTAAATCTACCAGAGTTAATTTGAACCCTGGATTGTTTTATACAGCAGCAGCGCTGACGAGCTTTAGTACACGCTTCATCACTGGAAAAATTAGCGATCGCATTGGGCGAGGATTATTTATTACCATTGGTATTGCTTGTTATAGTTGGTCGATGTTTTTACTATGGCAAGCCAATACTGCCACAGCATTTTTAGTTGCAGGTGCGATCGAAGGTATTGGTGGTGGGACAATGATTCCCATGATTGTGGCGATGATGGCAGACCGCTCGTACCCGCAAGAACGGGGTAAAATATTTGCCCTCTGCGTTGCCGGGTTTGATGTGGGAATAGCGATCGCTGGACCAGTTTTTGGTGCAGCAGCAGAAAGCGTTGGCTATCGGAATATGTTTGCTTTTGCAGGAATATTAACTCTCATTGCAATAATTGTTTTTGTCACCCAATCAAGTCAAGATTTATCTAGTTCAGTGCGTTTTGCCTTGGGTAAAAGTAAAGATAGTTATGCTTTGGATTAATCTTGGGATGAATCATGCTTACCCAATCAATCAATCAATGGATAAACAAATACAAGTTAAGAAAGATATTTCCTAACTTGCAAAGTTTAAAAACATTACTAATCCAAAACGGGCGGGAAGGGATTCGAACCCCTGACACCGTGGTCCGTAGCCACGTGCTCTAGTCCACTGAGCTACACGCCCTCGCGGGTAATTAACCCCCACAAGAAAATTATATTAGCAGACTTCCACCAGATAATGCAAGAAAATTCTCCAGCAAATTTTCCCCACTCACATTTAGCGAATCTTTCCCATCTTGATGGTGAGGGACAAGCCCAAATGGTAGATGTTTCGGCGAAAACTGCCACCCTGCGTCAAGCTGTGGCATCTGCAACAGTACGTATGTTGCCAGAAACCTTTGCGGCGATAGAAACTGGAAACACCCCTAAAGGTGATGTGTTGGGAATTGCAAGAATCGCTGGAATTATGGCAGCCAAGCAAACCGCAAATTTAATTCCTCTATGTCATCCCCTACCAATTCAAAAAGTAGAAGTCCTGGTAATACCCCAACCAGATTTACCAGGCTACGAAATTCAAGCCACAGTTAAAACTAAGGCGGAAACTGGCGTGGAAATGGAAGCCTTAACTGCGGTTTCCATCGCCGCTTTGACTTTATACGACATGGCAAAAGCCTTAGAAAAGTCAATTAAAATTGAATCGATTCATCTCATCAGGAAAACGGGTGGCAAATCAGGAGACTATAGTCTGAATTTAGAGGACTGAATTTGTTGATGGAGATTCCGGCAATTAAATCAAAAACTACCTGAATTTTAGCTGCGCCAACAGCTAGAACAATCGTAGAATAAATTAACTGTAAACTTCTGTAACTATCGCTTATGCCTCCCCGTTGGTCTCGTATTCCCACCCGCCAGGATGCTGATTTCCGTAAATTAGACGATCGCATGAATTTTGCTGTGCATGTGGCAGTTTTTGGTGCCACTAATTCTGGAATGTGGTTTTTTCATAATTTTCTGAAGACCGATTGGGAATGGTTGCCTCCAGTCACTTTGGCTTGGCTGGTGGTGTTGCTGGCGCACCTTCTCTACATCGGAGTCATTGCTGATTATTCAGATACTCCACCTAAATCTACCTGAAGATGTAATGATAAAGCTTAAGCAATTGTAACTTCCGGTGGTAGAGTCAATCTGATTAGTTGCGCCATAATATTGAGTAATCTAGATGCAATTATCTAGATCAAACTATCTAAAAATTTGCACTCAATTTATATTTAAATTTTATATCTAATTTGTTTTCTATAAAATTTACATATATTATTTTTATATAGAATTGATGCGATCGCGTAATTTAATGAGGTTATTTTTATGGCAAAGATAAGCACCACAGAAATCCTCGAATCCCTGGCTGCTGAAATTGGCGAAAACGTATACATTGACATTGCAAAATGGCATCTATACCTGGCAGATGCCAAATTGCACAAGGTCGTCGCTGAAAAAATGTATCCTTTGTTAACATCAAAATCTGTTAGGGAAGAGCAGGTGGTTCAAGTTCTCGAATCCATCAAAGTCAAAATTGGTGGCGGTAGACACGAACTTACTTTGATTGACTTATTACCTCTGCAATGCCAAGTAAATCTAGTAGATATCCTCGAAAAATATCAGGACGAAGTGTAATTATCTGAATTTAAAGCTGTTAATTGATAATTAGTTTTTCTGAGATTATTTACTGGTAATCAACAGCATCTACAGGAAAAACTTTTGTATCCCTGTTCAATACAGTAGAGGCACGGCAATGCCGCGCCTCCATCATGGCGTTAAATTATTGTTCAAATTGTGATAATGACGAATAATTTTTAATTGATAACAATTAACCCAATCCCAAAATTAACGGAGAAAAATTAATGTTATTACAAGCAAAAGACAATGGTAGCATCATTAAAATTCTTGATATCCAAGAATTAATCAATCCTGTTAGCAACACAGTTCAAGGACAAAATCAATTTGGGGAAGAAGAACAAGACCCCACCAATTATCAGAAACAAAACCTCGTATTTCCTTCTGGTGAAAATTTGCCTCGTTGTTGGGTAGATGCCGATTATAGAAATAACTAAAGTAATCACTAAAAGGTAAATAGTTCACTTTAGCTTAAGAGGCAGCAAATGCACCTGGGGGAGTTGCGACTAATTGAGGAGTCGAGATACAAGTCCCCTGTCTATACCAAATTCCATCGGCTTCAAAAGCTTCAAACTTAGTTGTCAAAATCGCCCAAGCTTGTTCATTGAGTCCAGCAGAATAAGTCCAAGTAAACTGTCTGTCTTGATGCAGTCTGCTTTCCAGTTCTGCTAAGTCCTCCGGTAGCCAAAATCTTGTCATCACCCTCTGAGTCGCAACCTCAGGGGGTGTTTCCAACATATCAGCCATTGCTTGATTGACGATGATTTGCTTACGGTTGTCTTGGCGAACAATACTCACGGGGCGATCGCTCTCCGCAGCAACTATCATTCGCCGCAATAATTCCACTGGGAGTTCTGCTTGACTACAAAAAACAGAACTACCATTACGCATGATGCGTTCGGCTGTTTCTGATGGCGCGGGAGCTTCACCTGATGACATCCAGGCGTAAAACTCAATCGGCTGTTTGCATCGTCTCCATCCAATTCGCACCTTACCATTAAATTTTGCCGCAGTTTCGCTCAGTGCATCTCCGTAGCTTTGTGCCAGATGAGTCGCATCACGCTTTGTCGGAGCAAAGATAGAAACTCCTTCGTAGGAGATTTTATAGTTCCAGCCTGGTAAGTTCAGGATACTAAGAATACTCGCACTCACCTTTTTTGATACCTCCAGAGTATTTATATACTTTTACACCAGTAGAACCCCTTTCCACGGAAATTTTAAAAGTTTCTTGCCAAATTGTTTTTCGTTCTTCCTCTGGGATGGCTAAATACGATGTAATGATCGCAAAGTCCCCAGGTGTTGGTAAAACTTCACCCTTGGCGATCGCCTGCAAGTTTTTGACCCCACAGCGCTTCAATTTCGCCATATTCACCCGCACTAAGTCGGCTACTGTCTTGGGAGATTCCTCTTCTTCTAAGCAACCTGCACCCCCTCGTTTGGCAACCCACTCGTACAACATCTCTTCTATTGCGTCACTTTGGGACATCCCTTCACGAGCGCAGATGACTTTAAATTCCCGTACCAGGGAATTCGGAACGTAGCCACTCACCTGCTTGTAATCGTCTGAACGCCTTCTGTCAGTCATAATTTCGACTTTTTCACCTGATGTAGAATCTAACGCTAGTTTCTATTTTCTCTCATGACATTTAAAAAGCAAGGCATTTTGTACCACCATTTTTAAATGACATATTGACATTAAAAAATGACAAGCGCTAGTATAAAGGTGTGGAGTAATAAGCCACCGAAGAATAAAGAATGGTAGAGACCCTAACAGCTAGCACCTTACCTTTGGCTAGCAATTGATTAAGCAAGGAATCCGAGGTTTTGTCCCTGATATGTACCAGTATATATGCTGTCACTTACTTACGCAATAGCTGTCAACTTAAGTACCCATTTTTTTTGACGAAAAAGGAATAATCGTAATTTCCATTATCGTAACTTCATGTATATAAAGAGCTTTTAAAGTCATTTTCCAGTGTTTCGACTGATTGGTAAACATACTAGTAAAACAAATGACCTTGTCTTTATTATGACTAAGTTTCCCGGCGGAAGTTGCAGATAACTCCCGTGACTTTTCGAGATGTTATTTGTTATAAAAGTATCCCGTCACTTCTAATTCTTCAGATTCCACATCCATCTCAAGCAACAAAAGGCATGACTCAACTAAATTTCAGCCAATTTATCCACCCACGCTCGCAGTTTCCCTACGTAGCGAATGTTAACGGTGATGAACCGATGTTGGATTTGTACACAATGGCAGGATTGATACTTTATACTGCCTGTGCAAATAACAATCAAAATGCCAGAGAGAATGCGCTGGAAGTATCGAGAGCCAGTGCCAGAAATCATCAGATAGATGTCAAAAAATTATTCGAGCGTTGCAAAACGGGAGATAGAGCCGCAATTTTAGAAATGATCACATTGATGGTTCCCGGATTGCAAACGAGAGTAGAAGCTTAAACCTGTTTGAAAAGCAGGATTTTAGGAAAACAAAGAGAGCATAGGCTTAAGCAGAGACATTTTTGCATTGTCTCTGCTTTTTATTTTGGAACAGGACTTACGCAACTGGCACATTAGCTTAATTTAGCTGTAATATTTATAAATTAAGGGTTACAAACATTAAACTCAGATTGAAAAATATGTGCCAGTTGACCTTATATTGTGACGTTTGCGTAAGCCCTATGGATATAAGATTAGCTCTACTGACATATTGCACCAAGAAAATTTGATGGAATTTTAAACACTCAGTCATAGATACTTAAATCCTTGATTTAGCTTGATACAGTCTTATTGCAATTAATTGAAATTCCTACAGCTTCTAAAGATATCATTGCCCAATTGGCAGAATCAGATAAAAAAGAATTGCCACCAGAGGAAAAACCACAGCCAACCATCACAGAATATCAAACTGCTTTTTTACAAATTACGGAGGTTGCTTTGCGTGATATACAACTTCCGTCGCCAGCCCAGTTATTACGTTATGAGGTGATAATTACAAATAGCATATTAGAACCGCTAGGTCTAAATATGGTTTATCTTAGTGAGCGTGAAATTAGTGCTGATGCAAAAAAATTGCTGGTTGATGATATTAGAAACAGACTATCTTTTCCAAGGGCAAATGTAAGGTTTCAAAGAATATCTGTTGATCAAGGAATTATTAAATTTGCTCCAGATAGTCCAGAACTCCAGTCTGGCAGCACACAGTTACTAGACCGGATTGGGAGAATTATACAATTACAGCCAAATTTGCAATTAGAAATCACTGCGGATTTGTCAAATCAATATCCAAATAGTGTTGTCAAAAAAAGAGTTGAGGTAATTAAACAATACCTTAATAAACAAGCAAAAATCGCGACAAATCAAATTAATATATCTCCGGGGAAAACTGCCTCTAGCCGCAATATAACACTGAAAATGAAAGCTTTGAAACTTTAATCTAATATGTACTAGTTGCTGGAAACAGAGGTTATCCCTTTAGGACTATAATTAGGATTAATAGAAAGTGGTTTGTGATCTTGGATTGTAAGCTTTGCAGGCAAGCTTTGCAGGCAAAATTATGAAGTCATAGCTGGCATAGCAGTCTTAATTTTTGCCACCCTAACGTTAGGAAAATTCAATGGCTAATTCGAATGTTCAAGTTCTGGTGAGTGTTGCCGCACTCCCTGGCAAAGAAAAGGAAGTCACGTCGCTGCTACTGCAACTTGTTGGACCAAGCCGACAAGAAGAAGGCTGCATCCGCTACGAATTGCTACAGAACCATGTAGAACCGACAGAGTTTGTTTTTATAGAGGAATGGGAAAGTGAAGTTGCCTTGATGGGGCATATAGACTCTATTCATGTCCAAGAAATCTTTCGAGAGCTAGGGAATTTGCTAGCTACACCACCAGTGATTCATCGATATCAGGTGTTAGCTTAAACGTTTACGTTTGGAGACAGGTGCTAAATACTCTAAGGTTGTATGGGTTCCAAGCTTGGCATACAGGAGACTTCAAAGACTTGAATCTGTTGGGAACTACTGAGAGAAGGCGCTTCACTCAGTAAACTTATGTTCCTGCCTCGGATTTGAATATAGTACTCGTCCTCTGTCGTTTTTATGTTTAACACAGCACCTTCAGGAGTCTGGAAGATTACAGGTTGCGAAGTCCAGCTACCAATTTGAAAGTCCTGATGGGATTTTTCCATTTGTCCAGGACCACAACCAAAGGTAGCGATAATTGTTTGCGTTTCTTGATGATCCAGATAGATTTTAAGCCCCGTGTCTAACTCGCATGAGTAAGCCATAAATAGTAGGCTCCTTGCTAAACTAAAGCTCACTATACCTTTAGCAAAGGCAATATAAAATCCATCGTTGGTTTGACTTTTGTAATAATTGTTAGTTATTAGATTACTAAGCTTGGACGCATCTAAGTGACATCTTTTGGAACCTGAAAGTCTTGCTGTAAAGTTTTCGGGTTTACAAAGTAAGTGCGTTTTAGCTTAGTCTGCTTATTAACTTGATTTAAAATAGGTAAATTTTTATGTTTATTGGTGTCAAAAATGATTGCTAAATGTATTCTTTGTTTAGATGTATGGTAACAAATTTACCATCTTTATTTTCAACTAATAAAAAAATATGAAAAGTGGTAAAAAATATCTCTTAAATAAACTTCTAATTTTGGCTTTGATGGTATTTACGCTCACCATCACTATTCCTTTTGCTTATTCCCAAGACAAAGCTCCACCCACTGATAAGGCTCCAGCCGTTAGCAAGATAGATGGTGCTCCTGTCGTTTTAGGAGATCAAACATTATTTGTCATTAAAGCAAGTGTTGGCTCGTTTTCTGCCGAAGAGCGATCGCAGGCAGTGACAAACCGAATTGAAGTAATGGCTCAAGACCTAACAATTCAAGTTAATTCTTTAAAAACTGCTGAAGAGTCAAGCACGACGAATATATTATCTGGTGATAAAGTCATATTTACGATTACAGATGGTGATGCCAAAGCCGCAGTTCAAACAAGACAAGAACTTGCCAATGAATATGTGCAAAAAATTAGTAGTGCTATCACAAAATATAGACAAGAACGGAGTCTAAAAAATATTCTCTTTGGAGTTCTTTACACAGTTATTTCGACAGTTGCCCTTTTAATAAGTCTCAAGGTTTTAAATCAGATATTTAATAAAATCTTTAATTTGGTCAGCAATTGGCAAGGAAGAACTATACCAGCCATACGTATTCAAAATGTGGAGCTTTTGCCTGCATCACGAATAACCTATATTTTCAATAGCATTATTAAAATAATTCGCTTTTTTTCAGTGCTGGGAATTCTCTCTATTTATATTCCATTAGTATTGAGTTTTTTCCCTTGGACTCGGCAAACCAGTAAAAACTTGCTGAATTATTTATTCTTCGCTTTAGAAGGTGCGGTACAAGGATTCGTTAGTTATGTACCTAAACTGATTTATCTAACGATAATAATTATCTGTGCATACTATATTATTAAATTTATTCGACCGATTTTCAGAGAATTAGGTAACGGAAACTTATCTTTGCCTGGGTTTTATCCAGAATGGGCAGAACCGACTTTTAAACTGGCGTTATTTTTAATCATTGCTTTGGCATTAGTAGTGGCTTTGCCTTTCCTACCTGGGTTCGGTTCACCAGCATTTCAGGGAATTTCGGTTTTCTTGGGTGTTCTGTTATCACTCGGTTCATCAGCAGCTGTCGCTAACATTGTTGCCGGGGTTATTCTCATTTATACCCGTGCTTTTCGGATTGGCGATCGCATTAAAATTAATGATGCTGTTGGTGATATCGTTGAGAAAACTTTGTTTGTCACACGGATTCGCACAATCAAAAATGTAGTTATCACTATTCCCAATGGAACGGTATTAACTAGCCAAATTAACAACTATAGCGCTCTTGCAGAAGACCCCAACTATTATTTAGTCCTACATACGACAGTGACTCTTGGCTACGACGTACCGTGGCGAAAAGTTCATCAGGTGCTAATTGATGCGGCACTAGCAACGCCACGTATCCTTCAAGAACCTGCCCCGTTCATCTTACAAACAAGTCTGGATGATTTTTATGTGAGTTATGAAATCAACGCATATACAAATGAGTCTAGTTTAATGGCGAGAATTTACTCGGAACTCCATCAAAACATCCAAGATAAATGCAACGAATCAGATATTGAAATTCTTTCTCCTCATTATTCAGCGATTCGAGATGGAAATCAGATCACTATCCCGGAAAACTATTTACCCAAAGACTATAAAGCTCCAGGATTTCGCCTCTCTTACCTTGAGCATCTATCAAATGGAAAACACTCTTCAGAAACTCAGCAATAATATGAATTTGATTGATGGAGATATACCATGCGAATACTGACTTTGCTAGCATTAATAATTGCGATCGCCGCTGTGACTTTCGCACTGCAAAACTCAGCCCCGGTAGCGGTACAATTTCTAGGGTGGCGATCGCTAGAATTGTCAATGGCGCTAATACTTCTGATTACCTTTAGTTTTGGCGTATTATTTGGCTTCATCGTCTCATTATTTCCAGCTATCAAAAATATGAGAAAGAGGTCTGAACTCATGCGGAAAATCGAACAACAGACCTACGAAAATAAAGAACTCAATCGTCAACTAACAGAAGTAAGCCATCAACTCCAGATGTTGCAACCATCACAACCACAATCTCAATTACCTGAAGACGTATCATCAAATTACTCCTCAGATGCGTATATTGAATGATATTCATTACTAAAAAAATATCAGGATTGCTGTCGATGGACATTATAAATACAATTCAAAACTGGCTAAAAGACCCTTTCATTATCAAAATTATCCAAGTTTGCATAGGTATTTTAGTTATTACTCTTGTCATCCGTGTCTTAAGTAACTCTGTACCTCGCTATATACAAGACAATGACATTCGTTATCATCTTCGTAAAGCAATTAATTTCATTGGCTATGGGTTGATTTTTCTGTTCGCTGCTAGTATTTTCAGTGACAACTTCCGACAGTTAACAGTGATTTTTGGGGTTATTGGTGCTGGTATCGCTTTTGCTTTGCAAGAAGTAATTGCAAGTTTTGCAGGCTGGGTTGCTATCTCTTTTGGTCAATTTTATAAACCTGGAGACCGGGTGCTGCTAGGTGGTATTATGGGGGACGTAATAGATATTAGTATTCTTCGTAGTACTCTGATGGAGTGTGGCGACTGGGTAAAAGCTGATCTTTATAATGGACGCATTGTGAGGATTGCGAATAGCTTTGTCTTCAAAGAACCCGTGTTTAATTATTCTGCTGATTTTCCTTTTGTCTGGGATGAGATTACTGTACCAGTAAAATACGGAAGCGATCGCCGCTTAACAAAGGAAATTATCCAGCGAGTTGCAGATTATGTTGTGGGTGAGTATGTACCTGATGCCAGAGAGAGATGGCAAAATATGGTACGTAAGTATTTAATTGAAGATGCCAGAATTGAGCCATCAGTGACTTTAATTGCCAATGACAACTGGATGGAATTTACACTCAGATATGTAGTTGACTACAAGAAACGTCGAGGGAAGAAAGATGAACTTTTCACCAATATCCTCGATGAGATTGACCGAACAGAGGGACGAGTAAGTATTGCATCAACGACTGTACATCTTGTCCAAACGCCTATATTTGATGTCAGAGTGTCAAAAGATGAAAATGGGTTTAAAGCTCAAGTATAAAAGTTGTAAATTCGGGGTGAGTTAATCTTCACCAAATCAGAAAAATTTTACTACCAGTTTGAGAAGTTTAACTTTTTTAAAAACCTTGTAAGAAGGGGAAATACTTTTTCTACCTCACAGATTACTAATGAAGCTCTAAAGTCTTCCCATATTGATCGCTTAAGCATAAAAATTGACCAAGTTGAATAATGATATTTATTGGTAATTTTATTCTAGAAATTACTTGGGGGGTTTCATATTTTACGTTACCGAAAGCAATGAAAGAGGGATATTCAACCTAAACGCCCGCTATTAATATTTCTTGCGCCCTATCTATATTCTTACGTACGTTAGCGGCAGAAGCATGTAACTCTTCCAATTCAATATCAGTCAACTTCAACTCAACAATCTTTTCGATTCCTCCACAACTGAGGCGACAGGGAACTCCAATAAACACATCATTTAAACCATATTCACCTTTCATCAAGGCTGCTGCTGGTAACATCCGTGACTGATTGTGCAAAATTGATTCTACCATCACGCAAGTTGCCGAAGCAGGAGCGAAAAATGCACCACCAGTTTGCATCAGTTCTACAATCTCTGCACCACCATTACGAGTACGTTGTACCAATTTTTCGATTGTTTCTGCATCCAATAACTCCGTGATGGGCACGCCATTCACTGTAGAATAGCGCGGTAAAGGCACCATTAAATCGCCATGACTACCCATCACCATCGCTTTGACATCTTTGGGTGCAACCCTCAATTCCAAAGCAATAAAAGTTTCAAATCGAGCGGAATCTAATACCCCAGCCATACCCATAATTCTCTCTCTGGGTAAATCTGTCGCTTGCCAAGCTAAATATGTCATCACATCCAATGGGTTGGTGACAATGATAAAAATCGCTTGGGGAGAATATTTAATGGCATTTTTTGCTGCTTCAACTACTATTTTTGCATTCGTTAATAGCAAATCATCGCGACTCATTCCCGGTTTGCGGGGAAAACCTGCTGTGATGACGACAATCTCCGAGGCAGATGTATCGGCATAATTATTTGTACCAATAATTCGGCGATCGTGTGATTCGATGCCTCTGGCTTCGATTAAATCTAGTGCCAATCCTTGGGGCATTCCCGGTACGATATCGAGTAACACCACATCTGCTAAATTCTTCTCCGCGATGCGTTGTGCCAGGGTACTGCCAACTCTACCAGCGCCGATGACGGTAACGCGAGATGAATTGCAAATCGGTAAGGAAGGGGAATAAGACATAGTAGAAATTCCTCCGTATATGGGGAATGGGGTATTCGGGAATCCTCAACTTTCCTTGGCTCTTCATCAGCGAGGGGAAGATTTAACTCCCTCCTCGTTTGTACAAAGAGTTAGGATTCTGTGGGCGACATGGAAATGCTTCCCACTTTTGTCTTCCCTATTCTTTACCCCAATTACTTAACTAAAATTTTCAAGTTGGTCTAAACGCAGCCAAATATTCGGTGTAGGTACTTTTCCAAACTTGACAAAGGCGTAATCACCTTTGATATCAACTATTTCGCCTTGACTTTCAAACAAGTAGGAAGGAAAACGAGTATCGCTAGCTTTTGCTTCGGTGCTGTTTTCCAACTTCTCGCGAACAACGCGAACCATGTCACCTTTCTTGACTGCCATGAGTTTCCCTTTTGAGCCTATATCTATATATTGTTTCTTTCAGGATTTTAGCTTGCACTAAGTCCTCACTGCTCTGGGATTTTTTAATTATGGTGATATGTTTAAGCAATAGTTAAGGGCTAACTATTTCCAAATTTGAGTCAATGTTGGAAACTACCGATAGATTTTTATATTTTTATTTTCTCACCTTTGAATTCTAGTTAGTTGTGGCGATCGCAATATTTAATTTTTACTAGTGAGGAGGTGACAAAATTATGTTTCCAGCACTTATCTTTATTGCTGACACTCTAAGCAGAAATGGCTGGAACGCCCACCTAACCTGATTCTCTGAATTGGACTATTACATACTCGACAAGGCTCACCAGTGCGATTATATACCCATGCCACACCGCCATAATTACCATTAACACCTTTGACATTCAAGAAATTACTAAAAGTAGTACCGCCAGCTTCAATACTTTTTGTTAACACTTCAATAATGGCTGGATGTAGCTTGGCAATTTGCGAAGGCTGTAAATGAGAACAGGGTGTTTCCGGGCGAATATGACTTAAAAATAATGCCTCGTCGGCATAAATATTTCCCAATCCGGCAATATTAGATTGGTCGAGTAAAGCGGTTTTGATGGGACGACGACTGTTTTTTAGCTTGTTGGCTAGATAATCAACAGTAAATTCACTTGAAAATGGGTCTACAGCCAGTTTAGCCAAACCAGTCATGACATTTTCAACTTTAATCTTTGGTGGAACCCACCACATTTGCCCAAAAGTACGTTGATCAACAAAACGTAATTCTTGCTCATTCTCCAAGAATATGCGTACCCGTGTATGTTTATGTAGTGGTTCATCACGGTGCAGGTATAGTAATTGACCTGTCATTCGTAAATGTACACCCAGGTAAGTAGATGTGGAGGGGGCGAGGGATAGAGAAACTTCTTCTTTGTCCGCTTGTTTGCTGATTCCAGTAACTTTTTCTTGCCTTTCCAGTAACTCAGCCAAAAGATACTTACCACGACGATACCAAGTAGTAATTTGATATCCTTGGATTCCAGTTAAAAATTCTTCTATGTTGCATGGGTAGGCGATGGTGCGATGTAGAAGTACATCTCCACCCGTAATTTTTTGGTTGAGGGTTAATTGATTTAATCCCCGACGGACTGTTTCAACTTCAGGCAATTCTGGCATTTTGCAGTGATAAAGACAATGGCACTCTGTATTCTTTCAGCCTAGCAACTTCTTGCCATCTAAAAATCCCAAATTCAAAAATGGGGTGACAGAAAAGTAAGAAAATTTGAGGAAATTTCCTTTACCTACCTGTTACCCCATCCGAAATTAATTTATCATCGTGCGATCGCCAACGACGTATCACACAACGAAAAACAGCTAAAGACCACTCAAGAATACTAAATAGTTACTTCGCAGCTGCTTTTGGCTTGGCTTTAGGTGCTTCAGTTTCAATCAACTCGTCAGCTGCAAAGTTATTGGTGTTGATGCCAGCGTAGTTGACTTTCTCAAAACGGACAATAACTGGGTATTTGATACCGCTTTGGTCAACCGATACTACGGTTCCTACATCTTGATACCAGTAGGACTCGCGGCGAAGAATACGTACTTTAGAACCACGTTGAACCATGAGTTTTTTCCCTTTTAGTTATGAATTGCCAAATATATAGGGCTTATTGATTCACTATAAAACTACCTTGGAGTGCAATGTTGTTTTATTAAGTTATTTGAAACAAAGTCAGGGTCAAGGAAAGTAATACTTCAAAAGTGGGAACGCCTGGAATTGAGATTCTCTACGATGCTGTAAAGACGCATAGCCATGGAGAGAATGCTGATTAGGCTTTAACTTCATACGCAGTTATCCCCAATTTCAAAAAAAGGTATCACCTCCTCCTTGACAATACACCAAAGATAGAATACTTTTTTGGACGCGAGTACATTTCTGAGGAGTACCGATGTTTTAGTTAGTTTTAGTTAATACAAATACACTACCTTCATTTCCACGACCGATTCGCAAATCACTATCTATATATGTAATGTCGAGCCAACCTTGGTTGCCACTACTTTGAATAGGAAAGTCAATGGCGGTAAATTTTTTGCCATTTTCGATTTGTTGGATATAGTCAGAAGGTGATGTGTAGTTAATTATGCGGCGAAATCGGTTCAAATTTAGCGGCTACACTGATAATGCCTTCTAAGTATGGCAATCCATTGATTTCCGCAATGTTGTAAATACTGTTGGTCTTTACGCGGATACACTGGTATATTTGACCCAACCTATATAAAGGGAAACGGTCGAGGTTTAGCAAAGCTTTGCTGGTGGTATAGAGTAGTCGCCAATCACCTTCGAGTAATTCGCTATTTAAGAGCGGACTGGGCGTCGGGTTCAGGTCTTCCAGATTGGCGATCGCAGATAAAATTACCTGTTTATCTGATTCTGTTGCTAATAAGCCTCGATTCGTAGATGCGATCGCACTGATGAGTTCACTTTTTCTTATCATTGCTTTAAACCTGAGAAAATATCAGTAAATTGTCGTTATTAAGAATAAAAAACTAAAAATGTTCAGCCCAATACCAAAAACTCAAGATAACGCTGTGATTTTCCTACAGATGTTAAATAATCAAATTTGTTGTCGGATTTTCCGATCAAAGAGTTGAATGAAGAACTAAAATCTCTTGTATCAAGTGATAGACTCTTATTGTCCAGTTACATTAATTTTCGTGTCTTTGTCGATATGCTGAATTCTCCATTACGTGAAGCACCTCGCAATCAACGCGCTGCTGTAATTCCATTAAAGCAAGAAACCTCCCTCTTAGATTGGTTACAAGCAAGCGGTCGTCTAATCGCACGCGACCATCACGAACAAGATTACAGTGACGAGGGCGAAGAGGAGATATCGGAGTTTTTAGGTGGTGAGGATGGCTATGATATCGATGACGACGATGACGGCGACATCGAAGAATCATAGCTTTTCTAAAAGGACTATTTGGTGACACATAGTCCCTATTAATTAAAGCAAAAGCTTAAAAGAGTGTGGAGTGAAGGGAAATTTCCGTGGACGCAAAATTATCTCCTGACCAAGGATTAAGTATTACTGGCATTGGTTTAGTCTCATTATTAGGTATCGGACTCGGTATTGCCGCGATCGTATTTGATGTGGTAGCAGGTCGGATGCCTTGGTTGGCGACATCCTTAACTATGCCACTCCTCTTCTGTGCCCTAATTTCTGCCGGAATCGGTTATTGGGTTGTACCTTGGCTGCAAGCCCTCAAAGCTGGACAAATTATTCGTGAAGATGGACCTCAGGCTCATCTCAAGAAGGCTGGTACTCCAACAATGGGTGGAATCTTTTTTATCCCAGTCGCTACAGTTGTTGCCTGTGTTTGGTCTGGTTTTGATGGTACAGTTCTTGCGGTTGCCGCTTTAACACTGAGTTATGGCTTTATCGGTTGGCTAGACGACTGGCAAATTCTACGCCGCAAGTCAAATAAAGGCATTTCACCGAAGATGAAACTGATGTTGCAAATCACCTTTGCACTAATGTTTTGTTGCTGGTTAATTGTCAATCAATATTCTAATTCATTTGACATTACAAAGATAGCCCTGCCTCTAGGTTTTTCTTTGCCTCTGGGATTGTTATTTTGGCCCCTAGCTGGATTTGTACTAGTGGCAGAAAGTAATGCGACTAATTTAACTGATGGTATCGATGGTTTGGCTGGCGGAACAGTTGCGATCGCAATGTTAGCGTTAGGTGTATTGGTGGCACCGACTTCAGTTCCCCTGATGATTTTTTGCGCTGCCATGAGTGGTAGTTGTTTAGGTTTTCTGGCACACAACCGCAATCCTGCCCGCGTATTTATGGGTGATACCGGTTCCCTAGCGCTGGGTGGTGGATTAGCTGCTGTGGCATTAGTTTCCAATAGTCTAGTGGCGTTGTTCATTCTCAGTGGTATCTTTTTTGTCGAGACATTGTCTGTAATGGCACAGGTGGGATATTACAAGGCTACAAAAGGTCCTGATGGTAAAGGTAAGCGGTTGTTAAAAATGGCACCACTTCACCATCACCTCGAGCTTTCGGGATGGTCTGAATTACAGGTGGTTGCAGTCTTCTATGTAATTGCAGCAATCCTAGCTGCATGTTGTTTTGGACTAAGCTTGGTTTAAATTTAGTTGGCAATTGTTTCTAGACAGTAATTGAGATTTTTTCGATAAGACACATTAGCCTCCTCATAAATGGAGGCTTTTTCTATTTCTGGAAATTGGGAAGAGTTAATTACTTAGCTTATATGCAATTGAATGTATTATTAAGTCGCCGAATATACCAGAATCCCTGAAATTGCTAACTACTAACAGCTATAACTCTCTTCCCTGACGTTCACAATTGAAACCTCTTTGCTGCCAAGCTTTCATATCTACATCAATTAACTCAATTACATCAGCACATTGTGGTCGGATAAAATGACTTAAGCCAGCCCAAAACATACTTCGTGTCACATCCAAGCCTGTTTTGAACCAGGACTCGCGGTTTCCAGGAACTCCTGTTTCCTTGGCAATATCTAGTTCTACCCAGATACCATGACTTCCTAAAATAATCTGTGCCATCCATTTTGCTCTTGGTAAATGGCTACTAGAGGTAATTAACCTCACTTTGTGAACTTTCCATTTCTGCAAAATTGGTAAACTGTAGAAAAAATTTCCAAAAGTTGAATTTGCACACTTTTCTAACCAAACATTCGACAAATTAACTGCTTTTTTCTGAAAAATTCGCAAGATACAAGGGTCTTGTGAACCTTGGGAAATTAAAGTTGGTATTTTGGGGTTGTTTGTTGCCAATTCTGCGGCATATATTTCCCGTTTAATGCTGCCACCTAGCACAAAATTGGCATCCACTGCCTGGGAAGATGCATAAATTAGAGTTATAGTGTTAAGAACCAGCCAAACGCTAAGGAGCAGGCATAGCCCAAAAGTAATTTTTTGTAAAAAGTGCCGCCATTTCGAGTAACTTTGAGAGCTTCTCACTGATTTCATAATGTGTAACTTTTCATCTGATTGCGTAGCTGAATTGCAGTAGCTCTGCTAAACTCGAAAAATTATTAGATGCCTACAGATAAATACATTCCAGTGTTATCCTAAAAATAAATAAACTGCGTACTAGGAGACGCTCAAAAGTGTCAGATTATTCTCTTTCTATCTCCGGAAGAAATTGATTTAACTAGTAAAAATAATGTAACGAGGGTCAAAAACCTTTTTAAGCATGAAGTTTCCGTAAATATATCGGATTCAAGCCTTCTGAAGCGAGTATAGAGACTTAAAATAGTTATTTCTCCTAAGTTGGCTCAAGGGAGCATTATCCCTAAAAGCGTGCTAGTTGTTTGAGAGGAATCAATCCTCCACAGAACTCGCTCACTAGCAACTTCTCTCAAAAGCTGATTGCTAAACTGTTAACATAACTAAAATTATTCCAGCTGATATACATGAACCAATCTGCGAAACGTTACTCGCCACTGCAAGTAGCTTTGATTGGTGGAGCGATCGCCTCCACAGCTCTGTTCTCTGTATTTGGTCCAGCTTGGTGTCGCTCGGTTCGCGCTGCACTACAAGATAGCCCCAAAGCCATTGTTGACCAAGTATGGCAACTTGTAAACCGCGAATATGTAGATGGTAAATTTAATCAACAAAATTGGGTTGCAATTCGACAACAGTTGTTGAATAAAAATTACTCATCCCGTGAGGAAGCCTACACCGCCATTCGCGAAGCATTACAGAAATTGGGTGACCCCTACACCCGGTTTATGGACCCCAAGCAATATGAAGCCCTCACCAGTCAAACTTCGGGCGAAGTATCGGGGATTGGTATCCGCATGGAGGTAAATGAAAAAACTAAACGGCTAACTGTTGTTGAAGCAATCGAAAATTCACCGGCGCTCAAAGCTGGTGTCAGAGCTGGCGACCAAATTTTGGCGATCGATGGTAAGCTCACCCAGTCAATGAAGGTTGATGATGCCTCAAAATTGATTCGTGGTAAGGCTGGTTCTCTAATTACGCTGCGTTTAGGACGCAATGGACAAAGCGAATTCGAGTTGAAGTTAACACGAGCAACAATTGAGGTTCCCACCGTTCGTTATGCTTTGCGTCAAGAGGGAGACAAGCGCATTGGCTATATCCGCTTGCGCGAATTTAGCGCCCATGCCGCAGATCAAATGCGAAGAGCTATCCGTGATTTGAATGGCAAAAATGTTGATAGCTACGTCCTCGATTTACGTGGAAACCCTGGCGGTTTATTGCAAGCCAGTATCGAAATTGCGCGGATGTGGATGGATAGCGGTTCGATTGTGCGTACAGTCGATCGCGGCGGCATCAGCGATGAAACTTTCAAAGCCAATAAGACAGCACTGACAAAACGTCCTCTGGCTGTATTAATTGATGGTAATTCTGCTAGTGCTAGTGAGATTTTAACTGGTGCCCTCAAAGACAATAAACGGGCAGTTGTGATTGGCTCTCAAAGTTTTGGTAAAGCATTGGTGCAGTCGGTACATGAGTTGGGAGATGGTTCGGGCGTGGCAATTACTATTGCCCACTATTACACTCCCCAAGGCACTGATATTAACCATAAAGGGATTACCCCGGATATCAAACTGGACTTGTCTGAGTCACAGCAGCGTCAATTGGCAACTAATCCAGATATGTTAGGAACTCCCAGTGACCCTCAGTATGTACGAGCTTTAGCTGCTCTATCAAACACATTTGCTCTACCTACACCACAGCAAAATCCAACTTCCCAGCGAACAATGAGTAATGGTGCTAGTAATTTGAAATTATAGTTGTATTTTTTAGTTGCAAATTATACATGCACGGCAAAGATTTTTGTATAGTCAAACAGGACTGTACTACTGATTTAGGATTTTGAAATGGGAATACTAATTAGTAAATCCCAATATTCAAAATCCTAATTTTTATGAGTTACAAATCTAACCATAAATCCCATGAATCTCATGCCTCTGATAGTTCTCATAACTATTTTCCTAAAGTTACGGTAGTTATACCTATTTATAACGGGGAAGAGGATTTATACGAACTAATCCCTTGCTTATTGGCGCAAACCTACCCCAAAGAAAATGTCGAGTATTTGCTAGTAGATAATAATAGTAGCGATCGCACCCTCACATGCCTGCAAACAGCCGCCGAACATTGTCCAATTCAGATTCGTCCTTTAAGCGAAATCCAAATACAAAGCTCCTATGCAGCCCGAAATACCGGGATTCGCGCCGCTACTGGTGAGATTATCGCCTTCACCGATGCTGACTGTCGTCCGCAACCACAATGGCTAGAATTATTAGTACAAGATTTTGTGAAGCCCCATGTGGCGATGGTAGCCGGAGAAATCAAGGCACTTCCAGGCACAACATTTTTGGAAAAATTTGCCGATCGCGAAGAAACATTATCACAAAAGCATACCTTGGCGAATAAATTTTGCCCCTATGCCCAAACTGCAAATTTAGCGATTCGCCGCATCGCTTTAGAAAAAGCGGGTTTATTCCGTCCTTACCTAACAACAGGAGGTGATGCGGATATCTGCTGGCGGATTCAGCAAGAGGGAATTGGTAGTTTGGAATTTGCAGCCAATGCGATTGTGCAACATCGCCATCGTGCCACCTTGCCAGAATTCGCTAGTCAATGGCGGCGCTACGGGCGTTCCAATCGTTATTTACACGAGTTGTATGGTATTGATTTAATGCGGGCGATTACCGTCAAAGAATGTAGTTTTCGCCTAGTCAGATGGATTTTGAAAGAAGTGCCCAAATTCAGTTTTAAGGCAATATTAGGCAAAGCTAGCCTCTTAGACATATTAGCTACCCCACTTGGTTTGTTTACCGCCAGAGCGCGTTACTGTGGGCAAATGCAAGCTCAATTACCAGAGAAAGCAAAAATTATTGATTGGTTGTAGGGATTTTGGATTGGGGATGATACCATCTCCGGTTGAATATTTATTATTAAGACTGAGACGGGGACTTATACCAATTCACAATTCGCAAGTCGCAATTCGCAATTAAAAAACTTAGATGCAGCAAAGCTTTCAGGATTTACATCTGTATCAGATTTTTCGTGAAATGGTATTAGAGACGCGGGGACGCGGAGAAATCTTAATTATAAGTGATTAGCCGAATATGATATGAGTGGGGATTACTCTCCGAGAAACCGCTTGTGGGTTTATGGATTTTGGATTTTGGATTGTATATTTTGGGAGTGCAAATTGGGCAATTAATCTTTCCCCTTGAACACTTCCCCTTTCCCATGTACCGAAAGTTCGCTAAATTGGAGAAAAGTAAGGGATAAGGATAGATTTAGATGTCAGCACAATTGTTACTGGTAGATGATGAACCGGGACTGCGTGAAGCCGTGAGGGATTATTTGCAGGATAGTGGCTTCAGCGTTCAAGTTGCCAGTAACGCCCGTGAAGGGTGGGATTTGATGCAGCAAAACATACCGGATTTACTGATATCAGATATTATGATGCCTCAAGTTGATGGCTATCAATTTCTGAAACAGGTACGCGAAGATGCTCGTTTCAAAACGCTACCAGTTATATTTTTAACAGCAAAGGGAATGACAGGCGATCGCATTCAAGGATATCAGGCTGGTGTTGATGCTTATTTACCAAAACCATTCGATCCTGATGAGTTGGTGGCTATAATCGAAAATCTCCTCGCCCGACGTTCTACGAGTTTACAACTGACTACCGAAGACGGGGAAACACCCGATATCGCCGAACTTGCCAAACAAATTGCTCAAATTAAAGCTTTATTGACGCAAAAAAATGCGATCGCTCAATCTCCTGCGCCCTTTACGATTGATTTGACTCCTAGAGAACAAAGTGTTTTAAATCTGGTTGCAGAAGGGTTAATGAATAAGGAAATTGCCCGTCGTTTAGAGACAAGCGTCCGTAATGTAGAAAAATACGTTAGTCGTCTGTTTAGCAAGACAGGTACAAATAGCCGGACAGAATTAGTACGCTTTGCTCTTGAACATGGTTTAGCAAAATAATTAGTAATTAATGTCGGTCGAATTTGGAAGAAAAGGGAGAAAGGATCAAAAAACAACTTTTCACCTTTCCCCCATACTGTTTGATGATGCCAAAAACATTAGCTGATTGGCTGTCATCATTAGTTTTCATCTTTTTCCCTTTACCCTTTCTCTTAACTCGTGTCTGAAAGGAAAAAAGATTTAGTTTTAGCGATTACCCTGAAATGCAAAATAAAAATTAGTCAATCTCAACTAGCTTAAAAACAAGTAAAGATTTTTTGTTAGTAGTAGGCACCCAATATGATTCTCTGTAGTGCAATGGGTGAGGGCTACTGTAGACGCGACGACGACTTTTCCGCAAATTCCTTCAGAATGGTTTATTCGGCTTGGTTAATTAAGCGAAGCGTTTACCGTCGATAGTTTGGGAATAGCTCACTCAAACTAAAACTGAGTTTTCCTTTTTATTCGCAACGGTTGGCTAAAAATATATGCAGCCTCTTTCCAAAGGTTTGAACGGAGATAGACGTTGTGGTGTCCAATTACATCAGCCGACTCATTCTCAAATCAAGTACAGTTCAAACAGCTAATTTGTAATAATATTTACCAAATTTTCTGTTTTCTCTACTAGATAAACTCTTGCTCTACTCAAAAATTTACTGACAAGTATCAGCAGAATTGCGTAAGCGCATTAATTGGCGACGCATTTGTGGTGAAGCTTTAAACTCCGATGATTCATGAGCTTTCACTGATGCTTGTAGCATTTCCAGAAAATCATCTGAACCTTCAGCTAGTGCTTCTAATAACACTTGCAAAAGTTGATCGCGATCGCCAAATAAACTTTTCTCCTCAACGAGACGAAATTTGAGATGAATCTCGCACTCATAAACACCGACTTCGGCATTATTAACTTGGCGTGGTAAGGCTTTAGAGTTCATAATTTCTAGGATTCCTTCAGTTGGTAGTCTTCGGAGTGAGGAGCTATGTTTCAAGCCAAAATTCTTAATACTTTTTTAAATCCCTCTAGTTTGAATCAATAATCCCTTGCAGTCAAATTAAGTTATATCTCATCTTTCTCTCCTGTGTGTTTCTTCTAGTTAAACCAGATTTAGTCTGAGTTTTGACCCTATGCCCCATTTAGGTAAACCATAACTATTATTCAATTTTTAAGATTCCATACGATAAAGATTCTGTAAGAAGTTGCTAGTGCTTTTTAAAGGTTTTTACATCAACTTGATATTAACGTCAACAACAGTTTTTGTTTTTACTAAATACGCAGTATTTATACGTAAGTAATATCGCTGAAATTACTGTTAATATCCTGATGCTGGAGCCTAATGCACCGTTTTTACGTAAAAATACTAGATGTATGATTTATTCATTTCAGTGCCAAAGCGTCATAATTGGGTAAAGAAATTAGGGGATTTTTGCCGTGAAACAATTCCTATTGATGAAGATAAATTATTTCCAGCAAAATAATTGTTATTTTTTCGCGCCAAGAAAAACAGGAACGAGAAATTGGGAAAGCATGTTTTCGCTAGAACAAGCTGACTATGACACTAAATTTCTAGTTCCCCAAAAAAAGGTCAAGGAATCAAGACAATGGGTAAGGATAAATCAACACGTACTGGAAAAAATCTGCAACGGTAAACTTTGAATATATACATCTATATCTATTTATTTATCCCTATATAACTATCTCTTGCTTCTGACCCTGTGCTTCGGTGTGTAAAAATTGAGAATATTACTTTAAGCACCAGCAAATTTGATTTTTACTTAGAAAGTAAGTAATTAATTCACTTCCCCATACAATTCATTGGCGAATTGATGGCTATTGCGACTGCGGGATAAAGTCTACAATGTTGGTGAGAAACCTCTATCCTGAACATCTTCAAATTATGGACAATGCAATGCTGCTTAAGTCTACAACCCGCCACATCCGCATTTTTGCGGCGGAATTAGACAAAGATGGCGAATTAGTTCCCCATGATCGGGTTTTAACCTTGGATATTGACCCTGATAATGAGTTTATTTGGAATGAAGATGCACTGCAAAAGGTTTATCGTAAGTTTGATGACTTAGTAGAAGCTTCGAGCGGTGCTGATTTAACCGACTACAACTTGCGCCGTATCGGTTCCGACTTAGAACATTTTGTGCGATCGCTTTTGCAAAATGCTGAAATTAGCTATAATCTCAACGCTCGTGTGGCTAATTACAGTATGGGACTTCCCCGTGTTGAAGCTGAATAAGCAAGATTTTTATCATTGGTTAATTGGGTTAATGGGTTATTTAGTTAATTAGTTAATTAGTTAATGATTCATGGTTGCTGGAGATTTCATGGGTATTAAATCTGCTCGCGATCGCCAACTCTTAACTCTGTAGACTGTTAAATACTTAACCTTTAACCTGTGACTTTAAGAATTGCGAAGAATCAAAATCTACTGTTGGGAAAGTTCGGTTTTATCCTGACAGTAGCTATAAGAGGCTGGAAAGGAAAGATTAAAGATTATCCGCCAGATAAATCATGAATGAATGATCTAATTATCAAAATCTCCACCCCTACAAGATATAGGATTACTATTTAATTTTTGAAAAGACAGGTAGGGCGTGTTAGCGACAGCGTAACTCATGAAACTTGAGACCCTGGAATTAGCATCATTAATTTTTAGGTTTAAATTAAGTTTTTTATTGCCTCTACTCCGATAAACTGAAGACAGCCTTGCACAATTCCTAAAAGCATGGTGAATAACTGTTTAGAATGCAGTCAAGCACCCACTAATAATTAGAATTAGCGAGTATCGCCGGGACTGTTTATTTAACTTAATATACTTATTTTTGGACGCGAATACGTCGATTTTTAGTTAGCTGATTGTATCCACATTGCTACAATAGCGATCCAAAATAGGATATATGTAACTTAAATATATCTAAACTTAAAAAAATAGCGGTTGAGAGTGCCGCCATACCTCCTGTTAACTAAAATTGCTAAGTAAAGCTGATCGGTGCGAAAAATATGGAAAAAGACGCGGCAATGCTCAACTGTCCCAATGAAGCTTGTCAGACAGCCAATCCGCTTAATCATCATTTTTGTCAGCAGTGTCGAACGCCGTTGCCGAAACGTTATTTATGGGCAGTGGCAGAAGGAAAAAATTTAGGCGTTGCTGGGAATATTTTAGCCGATCGCTATTTAATCATTAGCCAGTCTGTCCTTTTTGATACCAGACCCGGACTTGTTCCTGTAGTGCCGGAAATGGAAAAGTTACAGAAGTTAAAATCTTATTTACGTTTATTTCCTTACCGACTCCATGTTCCTCAAGTTTATGGAGTTATCCCCGCAGGTGAGGAAAATCAACAAGAAATTTTGTTATTAGAGAAACCTCCACTACGGACTAATGTCGAATCAGTAACCGAAGTGCAACTATACAAATCGATTGACGTGGTTTGGGGTGAAGCCACATCGATGCGGCAACTCAACTGGTTATGGCAAATTGCTAATCTCTGGCAACCCTTGGCAAGTGAGGGTGTAGCATCCAGTTTGTTAGAAGCTTCATTAATTCGACCAGAAGGTTCTGTCGTTAAATTATTAGAATTACGTCATGATGGCGAGAAAAAACTGAGCTTAGCTGATTTAGGAGAATTTTGGCGCAGTCATTTACTCCAGAAAACTAAAAATGCGATCGCGGAATTTCTAGCTCAAGTTTGTGACTCGCTCATCAACGGTGAAATCCGCTCCGGCGAACAATTAGTCGCAATTTTAGACCAAGGATTAATTGAAGTTGGGCGTGCCGAAAATAGCAGTGCCGCAATTTTTAACTCATCAGTCAAAATTGTTACCAGGACTGACACAGGACCAAGCCGCCAACGCAACGAAGATGCCTGTTATCCCGTCAGTGGTAGCAAGGTTAGTAAACCTCCCCAACCGACAGCCTTGGCAATTGTTTGTGATGGGATTGGTGGACACGAGGGAGGGAATGTCGCCTCAAATATTGCGATCGAAGTGATTCAGCAACAAGTTAATTTACTTGCCAGAGAAGCACGCGATCGCATCGATCCGACAATTTTACTGGCAGACTTGGAACAAGCCGTCGCCGTCGCTAACGAAAAAATCAGCCAGCGAAACGATACAGAGGGTAGACAAGGACGACAGCGTATGGGGACAACCCTGGTGATGGCGCTACCAATTGCCCACGAAATGTATATCACCCATGTTGGTGATAGTCGCGCTTACTTGATTACCCGTCAAGGTTGCTATCAAGTTACCTTGGATGATGATGTTGCCTCACGAGAAGTTCGCTTAGGCTATGCAGTTTACCGTGATGCCATTAATCAAGGGGCGAGTGGTTCCCTAGTCCAAGCCTTGGGAATGGGTAGCAGTAACTCATTACACCCCAGCGCCCAGAGATTTGTACTTGATGAAGACTGTGTGTTTTTGTTGTGTTCAGATGGATTGAGCGATTTTGATCGTGTTGAGCAATATTGGGAGAGCGAGATTTTACCAATTCTCAACAACGATTTTACTGATGGTGTTGATATGAGCATTGTCGCAGATAGGTTAATCGATATTGCCAACACCCAAAATGGTCACGATAACGTCACTATTGCCCTGGTTCATTATCAAATCAAATATACAGAACCAGAATCAATCATGACACCCAAAATATCGGATTTATACTTGTCAAATACTAGTGATTTACCGACGAAGGAGACTCCCAGTAGCCAGTTCAACTCTTCCAGGGTCAGAACCCAAGTAATGCCCGATACAGAACCAGCCAAAAATCAGAAATTTCCCTTATATCTGATTGCAGTACCAATTTTTCTGGTCTTAGCTGGAGCTATGGGCTACATACTATCGCAGTCGCAAAATTCACTATTCAAAATTCCATTACCGACACAACCTGTTGTCACACCAACAAATTTACCGAACCC
This sequence comes from Calothrix sp. UHCC 0171, assembly GCF_034931845.1. Classification (NCBI taxonomy): domain Bacteria; kingdom Bacillati; phylum Cyanobacteriota; class Cyanophyceae; order Nostocales; family Calotrichaceae; genus Calothrix; species Calothrix sp. UHCC 0171. The sequence goes on along the minus strand of NZ_JAYGHN010000005.1, from coordinate 62,510 downwards.
GCCAATTTTATCAAACGCTGAAAAGCAAACACAAGTAGGTTCATTAATAAGTGTCAAAGAAGCGATCGCATTTAGCCAAACACCCTCACCCTTTACCGAGAGTGGTTTAATTCCTTCAGGAACAATTCTCAAAATTCTCAATACATCCGCAGAAATTCCCGAAGACACAAACCAAAGTGACAGCCTCCAGGTATTAGTTTGTTCAGTCAATTCACAAATCCTGGGACCATCACCAGTGGAAGCAATTAAACTTCGACCAAAAGATAAAATCTGGATTCAAGCCTCGCAAATCAAAGCCAGTGGCTCCTCCGTCAGCAAACCCGCAGCTGGCGTAAATCCCTGTGGGGATGCGACTGAAGATGATTCCCCAGCAGTCGATACATCTCCACCAACTCCCTCAAATACTCTACCTCCCAGGAGAAGTTCCAATCCTCCTAGTCGAAATAATTGAACCCTTTCCAACCCTGGAAGTGTAACTACAAAAATCAAGCTGCGATCGCCGTTATACCTGCGCTATTAGCAAGACACAAAAAAGTTATGTAACGAAAAGTCAAGTTAATCAAAAACCCCGAAGTCTAAAATTGGCTGGCTCTGGATACCCTTCATTACCATATTCGGCAGCCAGGAATTCACTTTTGCAAAATCTTACTACTAGAAGTATTCTTGAGTTCTTTCGGAATCAATTAATATAAACTGGTAACAAACCTGAAATAATTCAGATATTAGCTTGGTGAATATAAATTGGTGAATATAAAAAGGAGGTAAACGCTCCAACGCCTAACCAGCAAGGAAGAAACAACAATTTTGTGTTTCTACAAACAGGTTTGCCATTTAGGTTTGCCATTTAGGTTTGCTATTTAAATATAGTTCTTTGACATAACTTGCTTTAACCTTTAAGTTTAATGAATCCATGCCATCCTTAAACCTGGCGATCGCCCGTCTTGTCCACGCTGGCACTAACAATTTCGCGATTGTGGTTGTGGAAGCTCCCTATCCCAGTGGTCGCGTTATCCATGATTGTGTCTGGACACCAGCTTTGACACAAGTTTGGCGAGAGTGGCAGCAATTGTTTGCGGGACATAGCAACCTGGATATATCTCCCCATCCTTCCGAAGAAGAGGCTTCATCCCAGCCCGTAAATGTCATGACCATTGAATTACCTGCGTCAACTTCAGGACAGCCGATTAACTACGCTAGTCGCTTAATGCAGTATTTTGGTAATAGTTTATGGCAATGGGTTTTTGATGGACCAATTCTTAATAGTTTGGAACATAATCGGGGTGCGGCGACAGCATTAGGTAAAAGTCTCCGCCTACGTTTGGAATTACGTGACCCCTATTTAGTCGCTGTCCCCTGGGAAATTATGCAGCGCCCAGGTCAACCCGTAATTTCTCTGAGTCAAAATGTAATATTTAGTCGCACTACCAGCGATGTGGAGCCTCTCCCTGATTTCCGCAAAGACCCTGGATTAAACATTTTACTGGTATTAGGTGAAGATGATAACCTGAAACTCAGGGAAGAAGCCGAAGTATTAAGAGAAACTCTAACTCAGGGAGTCGCCGTTGCTAGCAGTGCGCGTGGGTATGCTCCCTGTATGGTGACTACTCTGATTCAACCCACGCCAGAAGAATTGATTGCTGCCTTAGAAACCCAATCCTACAATGTATTTTTCTACGCTGGACATGGGTTGCGACACCCCGATGGTGGTATTTTAAATTTACACCCCGAAGCTAGGCTGAATGGGATTGAACTTGCCCAAGTATTAACTCGAACTGGAGTGAAACTAGCCCTATTTAATTCCTGTTGGGGGGCGCAACCAGCATCAGTAAATCATCAATCAATACCCTATAGCAGTTTAGCTGAGGTTTTGATTCGACATGGGGTTCCGGCTGTATTAGGAATGCGTGACGAAATTGCCGATCGCGAAAGCCTAAGTTTTATTCAAGCATTTTCTGAAGCCTTGCGATCGCGTAAAACGATTGATGAAGCTGTCGCCGAAGCAAGACAAAAATTACTAACTAGGTTCGGATTTAATTATCCATCCTGGACTTTGCCTGTGCTGTATATGCATCCACAATTTGATGGGCAAATTCTTCGTAGTTTGGATGAAAGCATCACCGAACTACCCACGTCGCTACCGGAATATACCAAAATTCCCAGTGCTTGCCTGCGATTACTTAACGGTGAAGATAAAATTTCTTTATTACAAAATCCAATTACTCGTATTGGTCGGACTACAGATAATCATATTGTAATTCCTGATTTATCAGTGTCGAGACAACATGCTCAAATTATCTGTCGTGATAACTTCAGCGCCTCAACGCCAGTCCTAAATTATTTTCTACGTGATGACTCAACGGGTGGAACTTTAATTTTGAAGGCGGGGAATTGGCAGCGAATCCATCATCAGGAAATACCCCTCGAATCTGGAATGCAGCTAAAGTTCGGTAGTAGCCGCAATGAAATCTGGGAATTTATCATCGATGAGCGATAAAAATCAGTGGCACAAACCGTAGATATACCGTTGACTTAACTGGATTTTTAAATGTAACGACTAACTCCAAAAAAATATGCCAAACTAAGCAAAATCATATTCTTTTTGCGGAAACTCAAAACTTGATGCTGTAGCTGTCAATACTACTAAATGAATCACCTGGAGGCAACAATGACCTATTTTAATAACCAAGAAAATATCCAAACTTCACCTATTCAATTAGAACTCCTCGAAGCACTACTAGATTCCGAAGACATCAATTATCCTTGGAATCCCGCAGAGGGCGAAACAGAAGATTTTTTTCATCACGTCGAATCGCAGTTTGCTATGCGTGAATTACTCGACGCAGAACTACCTACGCGATCGCAAGCTTTTTATGAAACACTTGATCATCTATGGTCAAGTGCCACAAACACTCAACACTACAAATGTAATACAAGTATCAACATAATTGCTAGTCTTAAAGAAAGTTTACAAGCAGCAATGACATCTCGTGTCCCTCAAAATTGGATTGAGAAGATAGCTGAAAAAGCTGCGGAAATATTTAACCCAACACAATCAATGGGAGAGCAACTGGTGTTGTGTGCAAAGGCAGTATTGCCAAACTTGGGGGCTGATGACTTATTAGTTTTAGCGCGTCCGTATTCTTATGCAATGCGGAATGGCGAAACACAAAGCCTTGAGTCTGCGCTGAATAAAGTTGGCGAACACGAATGGAACAATTTATCGGAAATCGAGCAAGCAAGAGTTAGTTTGGCAGTTGCATATTACGCTCTACGTCAGTTGAACAAGTTTCAAGCTGAAGCAACAGAAGATTAGAGTTAATTCTAGACTTAAATAATAGTTTATTTGTGCTGTTTGATAGGGGATAGTGCTGATGTGGCAATTCGTCTATGTTTAGTCTTGGTGCTGTTTAACTGAAGAAAATAATTTTCAGAGAAAGTATTATGAGAATTATGAGAAGGTAATAGTGTGCCAGTCTAAATCTAACTATAGGTTCTTACCAATTAAGCGCCATCTATCAAAAGGTAGAACAGCAGGATAAAGTTTCCAGAGAAGAATTTGTGAAATACATACATTTTGTATTCAACATATGTACTTATGCAAAGTATCGATTGAAAACCTACTCAAAAATCGCGAGTTTTGCTCGCGATTTTTATTTATTCAAACTTGATTTAGATTTATATGTATTCCAATTAGTACACAACGGCAACAATAAAGCTACCATCTAAAATGGTTGAAAAGCTTATGAAACACTCTTTATTTTTTTGCCTTCACATATATAGTTATTTGCTAGGTGAACTTAACCGCTTGATCGAAAGAACTTGATATCCATCTCCTTGTGGTAGACATTCACCATTAGCATTGATAGGGCAAGGTGTTTTAGCAGATGAAGGACGAGTTCCTTCCGCATAAATTGCGGTGATTTCGACTGATTGATTATGCCAAGATTTTAAGCGATCACGGTTAATTTTTTCTGAAGGGCGTAGTAATAATCGATTTACATTTGGAGAATTAGTAATCAGAAAAAACTCTTCACCTCGATAGGCTCTAACAGACCTTGTAGAAGGTAGTTCTTCATAAATTAATTTACCTTGTAAAGTTTTGATATAGGAATTATGTAGATTGGAGTTAGAATTATTTTTTGATTGCTGCCAAAGTCCCAGTCGCTTATTCTTGGCATTTGCTTCTGCTATTAAAAATTGGCTTTTATTCTCCAGACAATGATGCAAAGAATTTGTTTCAACGATTGCATGACCATTTGCCACCATTTGCAGATTGACAGAACGATTATCTAGAAACACTTCACCCAACTTGTTGCCATTTTCATCTGTTTCAATATTCCTAATCACAATAGGAGTCGCGTCTGGTAGTAGCTGTTTTAGCTTTTGTGTCGCAATTGAATTATACCAACTCTGGGTCTGAATACAAACCAGATTTACTGTAGTTTTTTTCCCCCCATTCTCTTTAACAATAATTTGATTTCCACCCGTAACACCCACTACTGTAGCTAGAACTAAAATGAGTTCAATTAAATCTATATTCATCTAAGTTTTACCGAGATATTTAATCTTTTGTGTGTCTTGAGTGTGTAGGTGTAACTTCTATTTCCTTTCCAAAAAACGAGTCGCAAAATTTTGTGCCCGATTGGGTGAAAGTGCCCTTGCTTTGAGGATTGCAGCCATCAAAAAAGCGTAAGAAATAACCCCAACAGCAACTAATAATAAAGCACTAATTGCACCAGTCGCATTCCACAGGGCATGAAGCCCAGACGCAGTTAAATAACCTACTAAGAGAATTTGCCAGCCTTTACTGGGTTTGAGTACAGCTAAACCGATGAAATAGCCCAAATAACCGCTATAAGCCATATGCCCGGCAACTATACCTAAAATTCGGGGAATTAGCAGTTGTAATCCCACCAACTGTCCTGCATCTGCACCTGATTGTTGAGCAACATTGAAAGCAATCTGGGGTACATATTGTCCTAGAGTTTCTGATAAGGTGAAACCAACAGCTGAAGCTGTTCCCAGCAAAATACCATCCAGTGGTTCCCAAACACCCACGCGATCGCGCCAAGGATGGGGTAAAAATCGACCAATCCCATAGGCAGCGAGTACAGGTAAAGCTTTGAGCAATTCCTCCATTAATCCTGCACCTACAAACATTCGCCATAACAAATCGGTGAGGGTAATTGGCTGGTTATCTCTGGGTAAACGACCTCCCAATGTGTCGCGAAAAACATAAATAAATAAATCCAGAATTGGACTTTTTAAAATGATTGCTGTCGATAAGGCAACGGTAACAAGCACCCACCAAGGTTTGTGTCTACCACATAATCGATAAATAAAGTAATATGCAGCCGAAGCAATATAAGTACCGACAATATTGTTGGTATTAAAAATTGGATGTGGTCGTGCTTGACCAACTGTCGCAAACATTAATACGACAAATATTACAGTGAGTATTCCCGGAACTAAATAAGCTTTACTGGTTAAATCTTTACCTGTGGAAATAATGGGAAACAATTGTGTAAAACTGACCGAATCAATTTGTGTATCGGCTTCATATCTACTGGCGGGTGTGAGAGACACAGCAGCAGGAGAACCGACAACTGTTGCTTCGTAGTTAACTTCATACTCAAACAAGAATTGTGGACCATCTTGTGCCAGAGAAATGCGATCGCCATTTTGTAATTCCTGACAACCTTCAATTCGGTGATCGTTTAAGTAAGTACCGTTAGCACTACTCAAATCACAAATGACCCAGGTATTCCCGCCATCGGGGGATGGAGATAATGGGCGAACTACTGCATGGCGACGCGACACCATTCGATATTTGGTCGCATCCAAAACAATTTGACAACCAGGATCACGTCCAATTACTACCTCCCTATGAGCGAGCAGCGAGTAGCCAGACTCCGACTCCAAAGCTGTCCCATTAGCAGACACTAGCCGGAGAAATGCATTCTGTCTTGCGTTTTTGGCTGTCATCGAGTTACGGGATAAATCTAAACATTTTTTGAAACGAATTTGGCAGTAGGACTAACCCCAACCGCATCAGCAGGATTGCTAAATACACTATAGCTTTACTCTCTATTAGAGAATTAGAAATTAAAAATTAAAAATAGAAACACCACTAGCAAATGCTGCTAATGGCTATTGCTATCTTTATCACAAATTCATGTTAGTGATGATTTTGGTATCACACTTATCATTAATTAATTTCCGCCATTTCCAAATGCTCAATTTTAGTCCCAAGCAATTTGAGAAATTCTGCTAACCACAGTGGATGGGCAGTCCAAGCAGGTGCAGTAACTAAATTACCATCAACAATTGTCCCATCGAATGAAGTTTCTATATAGTTTCCACCTGCGTTACTTACATCAGGACTGCAAGCAGGATAAGCAGTACAATTTTTATTTTTTAATACATTAGCTGCGGCAAGTAATTGTAGTCAGTGGCAAATAGCTGCGATCGGCTTTTTTGTTTCCGCAAAATGACGTGTAATTTCAATAACTTTATTATTTAAGCGAATATACTCAGGCGCTCTTCCTCCTGGAATTACCAAGCCGTCATAATTTTCTGCTTGAATTTCATCGAAAGTAGCGTTAAGGGTAAAATTATGACCAGGTTTTTCGCTGTAAGTTTGATCTCCTTCAAAATCATGAATTGCTGTACGGATTTTGTCTCCAGCTTTCTTGTGAGGACAAATGGCATGGACAGTGTAACCAACCATTTGTAAAGCTTGGAAAGGAACCATGACTTCGTAATCTTCAACGTAGTCACCAACGAGCATTAATATTTTTTTGTAGACATCTCATTACTCTCTTTGGTTTTTTTATGTTCTTTACATTTATTGAATCTATATTTTATTTCAGGAATTAAATAGTTTTTTTGTAGTTTAACAAATGATACATAACTATTTATCCAAATTTATTTATTCGTAATTTTACTCAAATATTTATAATCTTAAGCTGAAGAAGAAATTAAATTAAATTCTTTTAATGCTTGTGGAAAATTTTTATTTTCATGTCCTGAACGACTAAGCTTGATTAACGCAAATCTTTGCAATGGAGATAAATCTCTCCACTGTTGTTGTGTAATTCTGACACTAAATTCAGATGCCTTTTTTTGAATTTCTTCCGGAATTTTATCTGTATTTAGCCAATCTGGATATTGCTCAATTGGTAATTCTGAAGGTGCTTTTCCAGTACGCTGAAGGATAAGATTTTGCAAATATTCACGAAATGCTTGTACCTCCTTTTCATTTGTACATGCCATATCAACTAACGTTTGACGTTCATCTGAATTAATCTGATTCCAGTCAGCTAATTTTAACTTAATACCGCAGGTGTCAAGGTTATATCTTACTTGCATAGGTATACAACGCAGGGAATCAACAAAATCAGCTTCAAATATAAAGAAAGTTGCCATTTTGGTTGAAAAATAATTATATATCTATAATCTTGTTGGAAAATTTAATTATTCTGAATTCAGAATTAGAAATTAGGAATTTATTGGGAATTTATTTTTATTATTTGGTTTTGGAATTACTACTACGAATAATTAAATAACTGACGGATAAAGATAAAACAGCAATCCCAAGACCGATAATATCTATCCCTGAGACTTTATCAAGGTCTAAAATAATAATTTTCCGAGCAACTGCGATTAAGGAAGTAACAATAACTAATTCAACTTGTAACACATGCTTTTTGAGATAGCCGGTGATATTTTCTAAAATCTCTAAGGCAATTAACACATTTAAAAATAATCCAAATACTTTAAATAATGTTTTATAAAAATTTCCATAGTTGCCGAATGAGAGCAATTCTCTAAACATGAAAATAATTAAATCACCGATAGCTGCTAAAATCACAAATAACATGCAAAATGAAAGAATTTTTGCAACTACCACCTCAATATTTTCGATGATGTGGATAAAATTTTCGTCTGTAGTTAACTCTCGAAAAGTTTTGAATAATCTCCGCATTTGCTTTGCCCCTCTCTGAAGTAACAAATCAAAAGTCAAAAAATAAAAGAAAATATTTGTTGAGAAATCAAATTTATTTTTCTTTTGGGTTACTAATGATTCCTTGTGCTTCCGTTGCATTGCTGAATTTAAGTAAATGTAAATTCAACCGGAAAAGTTATATTTTATGCATTGATTATATAAAGCAATTTTATAGAATCAGCAGTAAAATACAAAAAATCTGTTTAGATGCATCGACAGAAGTTAATGCATATCATGTGATTTATAAATAATCACAAACTGGTAATTAGAGCGCAATTGATAAAGGCGATCGCACTCCTAATCGTAATTATTATTTTCAGATTGAATATATTAGCAGCTTAACATTCAGAGGGTTGCAATTGATAGCTGTTAACTGTTTTAACTGTTAACTCGATCGCAATGGGGATAAGTTGGACAGCACAGGCTTTTAATTCTGGTTGCAGCGAGTCGGGACAAGATTGGGGATGGGTAAGTGCATTAGCTTCGGCATTTTCTGCCCAAATCGCACCCCAGTGGATGGGGACAAACACCGTGCCGGGAGCTATGGAACGAGTGACTTTGGCGCAAAATTTGGCATTGCCACGGCGCGATCGCACTTCTACCCAGTTACCATGAATAATACCCAAATCATTGGCATCAAGAGGATGAATCTCGATAAAGGGTTCGGGATACATTTGGCGAATTTTCTCGATTCTTCCTGTGCGGGTTTGGGTGTGCCAATGTCCATAAACTCGACCTGTTGTCAATATAAAGGGGAAATTGGGGTCGGGTGGTTCTGCTAATCCCAGGGCATGACGAGGAACAAAATTTGCCCGTTGGTTGGGTGTGGGAAAAATGTGGTTGGTGTAGAGACGTTTTGAGGTGCCCCATTGAATTGCACCTTCTTGCTTGAGTCTGTCATGATTAATATCGCTCATGTCACAGACACTATTTTTAGTGAGTTGGACAAATTCGCGATGAACTGCGGCAGCATGAGGAAATGCGAATTTATCGGCAAAACCTAAACGACGGGCAACTTCGGCGAATATTTCCCAGTCGGGTTTCGCTTCTCCAGGTGGTTGGCGAAATGCTTGACATAAGGTGACAACTCTCTCGGAATTGGTCATTGTCCCGGTTTTCTCACCCCATTGGGCAGCAGGTAATAAAACATGGGCAAATGCTGCGGTTTCTGTCGGGTAATAAGCGTCTTGGCAAATGGTAAAAGGTGATTTTCTCAATGCTGCTTTGGTACGTTCCAAGTCAGGTAAACTGACTGCTGGGTTCGTTGCCACCACCCAAAGCATTTGCACATCCCCAATTTCCAATCCAGTAATCATATCCCAAGCTGTGCGACCATTGTGAGGTGATATGCTGCCAGAGCTTACTCCCCAGAATTGTTCGACTTCAGTCCGGTGTTGAGGATTGGTAATTAATCGATAACCTGGTAATAGATTTGCTAATCCCCCCGTTTCCCTGCCACCCATTGCATTTGGTTGTCCGGTGAGGGAAAAAGGACCAGCACCAGGTTTGCCAATTTGTCCGGTCAATAAGTGTAAATTAATAATGCTGTTGACTTTAGCTGTACCTTCCCGCGATTGATTAACACCCATCGACCACAGGGATAGGATATTTTTTGATTCTGCCCAGTAACGTGCTGCGGTTTCTAATTCTGGAAGGGAAATACCGCAGGTTTCGGCAACTGCTTCAGGCGGATAATATTGGAGGAGTTGGGCAAATTCGTGAAAGTCGTTGGTGCAATCTTCAATAAATGCAGCGTCGATTTTACCCCAACGCAATAATAAATGGGCAATGCCATTGAGTAAATTGATGTCTGTTCCCGGACGAATAGCTAAATGTAAATCTGCTATTTCCGCAGTTGGAGTCCGACGAGGATCAACAACAATTAATTTTACTTGGGGATTTTTCTTATGGTATTTAGCAAACCGATTAAAGACAATCGGATGACATTCGGCAGTATTGGAGCCAATAATAAAGGCACAATCAGTCAATTCTAAATCTTCGTAACAGCAAGGTGGTCCATCAGAACCAAGGCTTTGGCTGTAACCTTTGACTGCACTCGACATGCACAAACGCGAATTCGAGTCAAAATTATTTGTTCCCAAACAGCCTTTGAGTAACTTTTGAGCAACGTAATAGTCCTCAGTCTGCATTTGCCCAGAACCATACATACACAAACCATCAGCACCAAAGGTTGTGCGAATCATGTGAATGCGATCGCAAATCAAATTCAATACTTCATCCCAACTCACCCGTCGAAATTCTTCATCGAGGGAATCCCGCACCATTGGGTACAATAATCTATCTTGATCAAGGGATTCAGCCACAGTTGCTCCCTTAACACAAACCATACCTTGACTCGATGGATGGGTGCGATCGCCTCTGACTTTTGGTTTAGATTGGGGATTATCTGTCGAACTAGAAGCAACCTCTAAACCACATCCAACACCACAATATGGGCAAAGAGTTTTAACAGTGTTAATAATCTCAGTCACAGTCTAGAAACCCTGGTAATTTTAAAGTGGAAGGGGAAGAGGGGAAGACACGGAGAAGAGGAGACGCGGGGACGCGGGGATATGAAGAAATAAAACCCTGTTGCTATATATCCCCTTTGATATCTTTCCTGATTTTTGCTAATTATTCTGCGGCATCGTCGTGGGCGAACTTATTGTATAAAAAGTCTAGTGTATAGTTGCGTAACTCGTAATATTTGGGGTCTTCCATAATCCGGGAACGGTTGCGAGGACGGGAGAAAGGTATGTCTAATATCTCGCCAATCTTTGCTGCCGGACCATTTGTCATCATTACGAGACGGTCTGCCATAAATAAGGCTTCGTCAATATCGTGAGTAATCATTAATACTGTGACTCGATGCTCACGCCAAATTTTTAAGAGTTCTTCCTGGAGTTCTTCCTTAGTAATGGCATCCAACGCCCCAAAAGGCTCATCAAGAATCAAAACTTGGGGACGGATAGACAAAGCACGAGCGATCGCCACTCGTTGTTTCATCCCTCCAGAAATTTGACCGGGCTTTTTATCCATAGCTTCAGTCAATCCCACCATCGCTAAATGTTCCTTGACAATGGCACGTTTTTCGGCTTGGGGTTTATGGGGAAATACGGCATCAACCGCAGTATAAACATTGTCAAATACCGACATCCAAGGTAGCAGGCAATAATTTTGGAACACCATCATGCGATCGGGTCCCGGTTCGGTAATTGGTTGATCTTGTAGTAACACTACCCCGTCACTGGGAGTATTAAACCCAGAAACCATATTCAACAAAGTCGATTTGCCGCAGCCAGAATGCCCAATTATGCAAATAAATTCACCTTCCTGCACATTTAAATCAATTCCATCTAAAACGGTGTAGGGTCCATTCGCAGTTGGGTAGATTTTGCTCACACCTTTGATGGTGAGGAAATTTTGATTGTGATTGAGTGGTGACTGAAGTGGCATTCTCTTGGGGACGCGCTGTGGTGCTTGCATAATCATAACTTTTGGTAATGGGTAGTTTTTATAAGTGAGGAAACTGGAAGTTACTAATTCGGGAGCATCCCAATTTTGCAAAAATACAATTTGTAGTGGGAGCCGGAAAGCTCCCTAATTTCTAGGAAGCGGGCTAGAAGCCCGCACTACAAAAAAACAATTTACACATTTAGGATGCTCCCACTAATTCCTTTTTCCTGGATTAAATAAACATTTCTTCAACACTCAGTGGATGCTTGATTTCAAAACTGCGGATATATTCAATCGGTTCGGAAGGGTTAAAGACTTTACCATCGAATAAACTAATCGGAGCATCACGTCCAATATCAATAATTTCTAATTCACGGGCAGCTTCACCAAATATATCGGTGCGGCAGACTCGTTCGATAATATCTACCCAGTTTTTCGGGAAGGAAACCATCCCCCACCGCGCTAACTGCGTCAAAATCCATAACATTTCTGTGCGATCGGGATAATTCGCTTTATTGACAAAAAACTGATTATATGCAGGTAAAAATTGTGCTGCTTGCCCGTCACCTTTGTCATAGGCATCGATAAAGCCAGGACGAATTGATTCAGGATTTGTACCGAGATATTCGGGGCGGGAGAGAATTTCGACAATTTCGTCACGATTACGTAAGTCGTCGCAATATTCGCAGGCAGATAATAAGGCTTTGACTAAAGCTATGTGGGTTTGCGGATATTGTTCAGCCCAATCTTCCCGCACCCCTAAAACTTTTTCGGGATGTCCCGACCAAATTTCTAAGGCAGTAGCAGCAACAAAACCAATTTCGTCATTGACAGCACGGGTATTCCAGGGACCACCGACACAATAACCATCGATCGCACCCGATTTGAGGGCTGCTACCATTTGTGGTGGCGGAACAACGGTTAAATTCACATCTTCGTCGGGATTGATACCACCAGCAGCTAACCAATAGCGCATGAGCAGGTTTTGCATTGAGGCGGGATGCACTACTCCCAAAACGTGGTTGTGATTTTCATCTGCTTGTAATGCGGCTTTTAAATCTGCGAGGGAGTGAACTCCTTGCTGTTGGAGTTTCTTGCTCAAAGTAATCGCATTCCCATTCCGGGAGAGAATCATTGCACAAACTACAGGCACAGGTGTTTTCTCCCCAGCCCCTAAAGTCAGAGCTAGTGGCATCCCTGCCACCATTTGTGCGGCATCGAGTCTACCAGTACCCACACCTTTGGCTATTTCCTTCCAAGAAACTTCCCGACTCAGGGTGACTTCTTCTAATCCAAACTCTGCAAAAAAGCCTTTTTCTTTCGCCACAATTAGGGGTGCAGCATCGGTGAGGGGAATAAAACCAAGGTCGAGATTGACTTTTTCTAAGCCATTGCGGGAAATCACTACAGGGGGAGATTGTTTTGCCGTAGCGCGTTTCTTGGCAAGTTTCTGTTGGTTAAGGAAATAAATTATTTCATTCCGCAAACCGTAGTAATTGGGATGATTCACCACCTCTAAGCGTTGACGCGGACGGGGGATGGGAACTTCCAGAATTTGCCCGATATGTGCTTCCGGTCCATTGGTAAGCATAACAATGCGATCGCTTAATAATAATGCTTCGTCAACGTCGTGTGTCACCATGACGCAGGTAAGGTTGTTGTCATTGCAGATTTTCATTAACTGTTCCTGCAAACTACCGCGCGTTAAAGCATCCAGTGCCCCAAAAGGTTCGTCGAGTAGGAGTAATTTGGGACGAATTGCCAATGCCCTGGCAATGGATACACGCTGTTTCATCCCTCCTGATAATTCATGGGGGAGTTTATTGGCAGCATTGCGAAGTCCGACTAAATCAATGTGGTGTTCGACAATTCCTCGACGTTCTCCTTTGGGTTTGTTTTTATATACTTCATCGACTGCCAAGCCAATATTTTCGCGGACATTCAGCCAGGGTAGTAATGAGTAATTTTGAAACACCACCATGCGATCGGGTCCTGGTTCGCGTACCTCCCGTCCTTCCAGGGTGACACCACCAACACTAGCTCGGTCTAATCCCGCAATAATATTAAGTAAAGTTGATTTACCGCAACCAGAATGACCAATCAATGAGATGAATTCGCCTTGTTGAATTTTTAATTCAATATTTTTCAGGGCGATGTATTGATTGCCATTAGGCAAATTAAACACACGGTCAATATGGTCTACTTCAACAAAAGTTGTCGTCATTGATTAGTCCTACTTGATTATTATCAACAGTTAAATTAGTTTCAATAATCCTATTTTTCCCCTTCAGGGACGACTTTACTAGCCACAAATGCCACCAGGCGATCGAGTAATAAACCAACTAAACCAACATAAACTAAGGCTAAGATAATTTCACTCAAGTTTGTTTCAGTGTTTGTATTATAAGCGTTCCAAATAAATGAACCAATTCCTACACCACCAGTCAACATTTCTGCCGCCACAATTGCTAACCAAGATAAGCCAATTCCAATTCTTAAACCAGTGAAAATATAAGGAACTGTCGCCGGGAAAAGAATTTTTAAGAAATACTTCATCCCACTGAGTTTTAAGACTCTGGCAACATTACGATAATCTTGTGGTAATTGTTGCACACCCACCGTCGTGTTAATGAGAATTGGCCAAATTGAAGTGATAAAAATTACGAAAATAGCGCTAGGATTTGCTTGTTGAAATCCAGCTAAGGAAATTGGCAACCATGCTAGTGGTGGAACCGTTCGCAACACTTGAAATATCGGGTCTACAGCATTATAAACTAATACATTTGAGCCAATTAAAATCCCTAAGATGACACCAATTGTTCCGGCTAAAGTAAACCCAATACTCACCCTTCCTAAACTACTCAGTATTTGCCATCCCAATCCTTTATCGTTTTCACCATTATCAAAAAATGGCTGAATGATAAATGGATCCCAAGTTTCCGCGATAGTTTCAATGGGTCCAGGTAACTTTGAACCGGGAAAAGAACAAGCTATTTGCCAAATTGCTAAAAAGACAGCCAGCGCAATTAATGGTGGTAATACTTTTTTTGATATTACTTTGATGACATCGTTCTGGATACTTTTTTTTCGAGTACGTCTGCCAAGTGTTGCTGTCATTTTTTGAATATATCCAACAGTAATTGAGTAATGGGTTTGAGATTATGCTTGGGGTATTTATTGGTGATTCAATTATTTCAATGTTGCTGAATTCAAAAATTAATCTTGTGCAGAAATTTACAGAGATTAGGAGTTTCCAAAACCTCATTTCTTAATTTTGGGTTCCAATTCAGCAAGGCTATGATTTTGATAACTGAAGTTAGGCACTTTTAATTTTTAAGCTCTTTAAATACTCTTCTGGTTTTTCGGGGTCAAATTTGACACCATCAAAGAAAGTTTCCACTCCACGGGAAGAACTGGCGGGAATTTGGTTAGCTGGCAATTTCAAAGCTTGAGCAGCTTTCTTCCACAAATCTTCTTTGTTGACTTGATCGACGATCGCCTGAATATTAGTATTTTTTGGTAACTTGCCCCAACGGATATTTTCAGTTATGAACCAACTATCATGACTCTTGTAGGGGTAGGAAGCGTTATTAGCCCAGAACTTCATGCGGAAGTCAACGTTTTTGGCATTGCGTCCATCACCGTAATCGATATTGCCTCGGAATCGCTCTAGAATATCAGAGACAGCTACGTTAAAATACTTACGATTGGAACATATTTTACACATCTCTTCTTGGTTTTCCGGTTTGTCACACCATTGCTGTGCTTCCATAACAGCCATCAGCAAAGCCTGTGCCGCATTGGGATTTTTATCTACCCAATCTTTTCGCATCGCGAAGGCTTTTTCTGGGTGATCTTTCCATAACTCACCTGTAACTAAGGCTGTATAACCCAATTTTTGGCTGACTAACTGGGCATTCCAAGGTTCTCCTACACAAAAAGCATCTATTGTACCAACTTTCATATTTTGAACCATTTGTGGTGGTGGTACGGGTTCTAAACCAAGGTCTTTGTCTGGATCAATACCTCCAGCAGCCAACCAGTAGCGCATCCATAAATCGTGAGTTCCACCGGGGAAAGTGATACCAACCTTTGTCGCTTTGTTTTCAGCTTTAGCTTTGCTAGCAACATCTTTCAGGGCTTTACTTTCGATCCCCACCTTTAAGTCTTTAAATTTATTTGCTACGGAAATACCCTGACCATTGAGATTTAATCGTGCCAAAATATACATTGGAACTTTATCAACGATGGTAATTTGGTAGGGCATGGGGCTGAGAATGTGCGCTCCATCAATTCCGCCTCCCGATGAGCCTAATTTTAAATTATCGCGGGTGACGGGCCAGGATGTTTGTTTACTCACTTCCACGTCTGTCATCCCGTATTTGGCAAAGAATCCTTTTTCTTTGGCGATAATTAGAGGTGCTGCGTCGGTTAAGGGGATAAATCCGAGTCTGGCTTTGGTTGTCTCGACTTTGAGGGCATTGGCACTGGTAGAAGTGTTTGATGCTGGACTTGCCGAATTTGTTGTCTCTCCGGCAGAGTTATCAGTATTCGTTCCATTGGAAGAACAACCGTGGGCGATGAGAGTGCTAGCTGCGGTAATACCTGCGGTGATGATAAATTTTCTTCTAGAGAAGTTAGTCATTGTTAATTTTTGATTTTTGTTGATTGGTTAATTCTGGGAGTGGAGAAGAAACTTTTTTTGGTCTTGGTGTTCCTCTGTCTTCCTTCCCCTTAGCTATTGACTAACTAATACTTTGGGTTTGGCACCAAAATGTTGGATGAGTAAGTCGTGTAAAACTGGTTGTAAGTCTTCACAGGGAACGCCTTTAGTCACGCATGTTCCCAAGCTGGCATGTTTACCGACTGTGCCCCCCATGTAAATATCAACTCCTTCGACGGGTTTACCATTTTTACGTGCTTTGGTTCCCATCAAACCAATGTCGGCTACTTGGGGTTGTCCGCAAGAGTTAGGGCACCCAGTCCAATGAATACGAACTGGGCGAGTTAGTTCTAAATCTGACTCCAAGGCTGCCATCATCGCGATCGCCTGTTGTTTGGTTTCAATCATGGCAAAGTTACAAAACTTCGCCCCTGTGCAAGATACGAGCGATCGCGTTAACAAACTGGGATTAATCTTAAACTTTTGTAAAATACCTTCTGTATAAAATGATGCTAAACGCGAGTCGGAGATATTGGGAATAATCACGTTTTGCTCTACAGTTAAGCGAATCTCACTACTGCCGTAAACTTCAGCAATGCGGGCAATTTCAAACATATCTTCGGCATGAAAACGACCGACGGGAATATGTAATCCTACGTAGTTTAAGCCCGGTTGTTTTTGTTTGTATACACCAATATGGTCGCGTTTCTCCCAATTAATTTCGTCATCGGCGACGGCAGGTAATAAGGATTTAGCTAATTTTTGGGCAACTGCTTGACGGAATTTGTCTATACCCCATTCATCAATTAGCCACATCAACCGGGATTTTTGGCGATTGGCACGCAATCCATTGTCTCGATAAACTTCGAGGATGGCTCGACAGACAGCGACGACATTTTCAGGAGATACCCAGACATTTAAGGGAATCGCTGCATCGCAACGTTTGGCAGAGAAGAATCCGCCCACTAGGATGTTAAAACCAAATATTTTTTCACCATCTTGGTTGTAATTAAATGCGGGAACAAATGCTAAATCGTTGATTTCGGCGTGGACGGAGTTGTCACGTCCCCCAGTAATGGCGATATTAAACTTACGCGGCAGGTTGCTAAATTCAGAGTTTCCTTGACCAGAATTGGTAATCATATCCTGGATTTGCTGTACTATCTCACGAGTGTCAAACAACTCGTCTGCATCTAACCCAGCAACTGCGTCACCTGTGATGTTACGAACGTTATCCATCCCCGACTGCACAGTGGTTAAACCTACAGCTTGAAATCGGTGGAAAATTTCTGGCAAATCTTCGATACGGATACCACGCAACTGCATATTTTGGCGAGTGGTAATATCAGCGCTACCATCATCCCCGTAACGTTGGATGACTTCCCCCAAAACTCGCATTTGTGCAGAAGTGAGAATACCATTAGGCAAACGCAACCGCATCATGAACTTACCAGGAGTGACAGGACGAAAGAAAACGCCTACCCACTTCAGTCGATAATCGCGATCTGTTTCATCCATGGCTTCCCACCCTTGCGAGGCAAATTTCTCGATTTCTGCCTTAACCGCAAGTCCATCTTTTTCTGATTTCAATTTCTCAAATTTGTTCAGACTGATTTTAGTGGTAGTAGTTGCTGCGTCTGTCATATAAATTAATTCGGGATTTTAGATTTGGGTTAGGTTTTGGGCTAGGGCAGGCGATCGCAAATTAAAAAGTTTTAGTTTTAGTTTTAGTTTTTGTTTCTACCTTCCCAGTAACCAAATTTTAGATTTAGGATTGGACAAGAAATCGCTGACAAACATGGCATACCCTAAATTAAATTCCTCCATTTCCTATGCATAGGTAATAGAGTCAATCTCAAATCTAAAAGCTAAAATCAAGTGGTCTAATTAATTTCCCCAACCTGACACAAATGTCAGCAACAGAAATTACATAAGTTTTAGTTTTGCAATTCCGATTTGGCAAACTTGTCAAGAAGTTGCGGATACTGGGTTGGTAACAATTTACATAAACTTAAGTTAAGCTCGTATATGTGGAAAAATCGTATCAGTTGTTACGAAATATTTTTATTCATGCGAAA
Organism: Calothrix sp. UHCC 0171; assembly: GCF_034931845.1. Classification (NCBI taxonomy): domain Bacteria; kingdom Bacillati; phylum Cyanobacteriota; class Cyanophyceae; order Nostocales; family Calotrichaceae; genus Calothrix; species Calothrix sp. UHCC 0171. Next base: position 44,305 of record NZ_JAYGHN010000005.1, on the reverse strand, counting down.
AAGACATTCCAGCTATGTTTTTATTGCATAAGCTGCATTTAATCTTCGCAAAAAAAGCCCTTGTGAAGTTGCAGAGTAAGGAGAAGGAAGAAGTTAGAAGTCAAAATATATGCTTTCTCTTTTTCCCTGCCACTATTAACCATTAATTATTAATCATTACTAATTGTGAACAATATCAATCAGCTTTTGGTGCAGGCACAAGCGGCTTATGATGCTGCTGAATGGTCGTTATTAACTCAATGCTTGCAGCAGTTGATTTGGGAAACTGATTCTCAACATTTTGATGTTGTTGAATGCCAAGAAAATTTACTGGAATTGGCATTATCAGTTTTAGAAGAGGGCGATTTTCAACAGCGTTGGGAGATTTCTAAAATATTCATCCGTTTGGGAAATATAGCAATTCCCGCTTTAATTGCCATTTTGGAAGATGATACCGCAGAGGATGAACTGCAATGGTATGCTGTGCGAATTTTGGGAGAATTAAAACAAGCTGAAGTGATTTCGCCTTTGGTGGAATTAATTCAATCTAGTGATAATGAAGAACTGCGAGGAATGGCAGCGATCGCATTAGGGGAACTTGGTCAAGAAGCAATTTTGGCATTGACTGAATTACTGGCTAATGAGGACACCAGACTTTTGGCAACGCGAACACTATGTTATATCCGCAACAAAGAAACCATTACACCATTACTAAGTGTTGTCCAAGATTCCCGTGTTGCTGTTCGTGTGGCTGCAATTGAAGCTCTTAGTAGTTTCCACGATGCCCGCATTGTCCCAGTGCTATTACATGCCCTCAAAGATGTATCGGATGCTGTCAGATGTGAAGCTGTGAGGGGATTGGGATTTCGTCCCGAATTGCGCGATGAATTCGACCTAGTTACACACCTGCAAACCAAGCTGTACGATATTGACATTGATGTGGCTTGTGCCGCCGCGATGTCCTTGTCGCGGATGGGTTGTGATGCGGCTGCCAGCCATTTGTATAAAGTCTTAATATCTGCCAATACGCATCCAAAACTCCAAACAGAAGCAATTCGGGCATTAAGTTGGTTGGGAGTCGATTCTGGATTGGAATATTTACAAACAGCTTTTAATGAATTGGATTCACCGACTTTATGGCAGGAAATAGTAGTTGTACTGGGACGAGTCCAGGAACCATTTTTAAGCCAAAAAGCAACTGAGATATTATTGGGGATTTGGCATCGACAGCATCCTGCGACTGAGATGAGCAGCATCAAAAATGCGATCGCTCTTTCCTTGGGACAACTCGGAGCCAAAGAAGCCATCGAAACACTAATTCAACTTTCAGGCGATCGTGATCCTCAAGTTCGTTTACATGCGATCGCGGCACTCAAAAATCTCGCACCGGAAATTGCACCGCAGCAAAATTAACTGAGAGAGGGGGAGATGGGGAGATGGGGAGATGGGGAGATGGGGAGATGGGGAGATGGGGGGATTAATGTGTCGCAATATTTTGGAGAAACGGTATCACTATGCCCTGGTCTTCTTTTTTTAACCGGAATTTAACTTAAATGTGATGAAATATTAATTTTTTAGGGATAGGGATTTCTGGATTAAAGAAATATTACAATTTTCTGATAGTTCTATTTCACAATCAACTCAGTCATTTAACTGATGGAAAACGTAAATAAATAAACATTGATGCTGCCAATTTATAATGACAGCAGAGAGTGCGAGATGTAACAAACTCTACCAAAACTTAGTGGGAAATCCGTTAAGTTAATCACAGCCACAAATGTAAATCAGGCTACATAACAACATGCGACTAGAGCAGTTGCAAGCTTTTCTGGCTATTGCGGAAACCGGAAGTTTTCAAGGGGCAGCGCGAAAATGCGGTGTCACCCAATCGACTGTCAGTAGACAAATCCAAGCGTTAGAATCGGACTTGGGGCTGGAACTTTTTCACCGTACCAGCCAAGCAAAACTAACATTGGCTGGTGAGCGATTATTCCCTCGGGCGCGGAAGATAGCTCAAGAGTGGCAGATTGCGACGCAGGAAATTTCCGATTTGGTATCGGGAAGGCAACCTGAATTATGCATAGCGGCGATTCATTCGTTATGTGCATACTATTTGCCCCCTGTATTGCAACAGTTTTGTCATGATTATCCGGAAGTGCAGTTACGGGTGACATCACTAGGAAGCGATCGCGCTCTCAAAGTTCTCAAAGATGGACTTGTAGATTTGGCAATTGTCATGAACAATCGCTTTTTAACTACAGGTCGAGAAATGGTGGTGGAAACCCTCTATGAAGAACCAATCGAGTTATTAATTGCTGCTAATCATCCACTAGCACAATATGAGTATGTTCCCTGGTCGGAATTAATTCATTATTCACAGGTTGTCTTCAAAGATGGTTATGGAATGCAAAGGCTGGTGCAAGATAAATTTGAGCGTTTAGATGCAACATTACAAGCAGCCTTGGAGGTAAATACTCTCGATGCGTTTCGCGGTGTTGTCCGTCAAGGTGAATTTGTGGCATTGTTACCCCATTCGGCTTTAGTGGAAGCACGTAATGACCCCACGCTGGCAGTTCGTTCCCTGACAGAGCGTAATACTACTACGCCTGATAATACGGCAATCATGACTCGTCGAGTCGTTATGGTGACAACTAACGACAGATTACAAATTCCGCCCATCAAGCATTTTTGGCAACTAGTCCGAGATAATATTCCCCCAAAATCGGATACAGCACTGCGTTCTGCGAGTTAAGAATTCGTCATTGGTGATTAAACCCTATTTTGCCAATGATCAAGAACAAAAAACGAGAGACAAAGCACAACCAACCGCTAACCACTAACCTAAATTAACCATTAACTTTTAACTGGGATGAGCAATGTATTTCGGGATTTATTGCGAAAAGTCGGCAGTGGGACTCACACTTCTGAAAGTTTAACTCGCATCGAAGCTGCAAGTGCTACCAAGATGATGTTGCTGGGTGAAGCAACACCAGCCCAAATTGGGGCATTTATGATTGCCCATCGGATTAAACGTCCCACAGGTGAAGAGTTGGCGGGAATGTTGGATGGCTTTGATGAATTAGGAGCCAAACTAGAAGCTGTAGCATTTGATCGTCCGGTTATGGTTTTGGGCATACCTTACGATGGCAGAACCCGCACTGCTCCAATTAGCCCGATTACAGCATTGTTGCTGGCATCTGTGGGACAGCCTGTGGTGATGCATGGAGGCGATCGCTTGCCAACAAAATATGGTTTACCTTTGGTAGAGGTGTGGCAAGGTTTGGGAGTTGATTGGACAGGATTACCGTTACATAAAACCCAGAAAGTCTTTGAGGAAACTGGTATTGGTTTTGTCTATACACCTCAGCATTTTCCCTTAACAAATAGAATCTGGGATTATCGCGATCAATTGGGGAAACGTCCGCCATTTGCAACAATGGAGTTGATTTGGTGTCCTTATGCCGGGGATTCTCACATTATTGCTGGCTATGTACATCCGCCAACAGAGAAAATGTTTCAAATCGCCTTAAGTTTGCGAGGTGTAACAAAGTTTACTACCATTAAGGGTTTGGAAGGTAGTTGTGATTTACCGCGCGATCGTACTGCTATAATCGGTTTGGGTGATGGGTTAGGAATCGATGATGAAGGTAATGTACCTATAGAAAGATTAAATATAAACCCACGCGAATATGGTTTTACAAGCCAGAATACAAGCTTAGGAACTACAGAAGAATTAGTTAGTGAAATTCAAGCAACACTTGCAGGTAAACCCTCAGAAATGATGCAAAGTGCATTGTGGAATGGTGGATTTTATTTATGGCGTAGCGGAATTTGTCCAGATATACAGACTGGTATTGCTAAAGCTGAAGAAATCATTTCTCGCGGTTCATTAACACAAAAGTTACAAGAAATTTCCCAAAGAATAACGGCAATTTCCAAACTAACATTTCAACCAGCATAAACTTTTTGGGAAGCAAGATAAAAAATTACAAATTACCCAGAGGATATTTTTTCACAATATCTAATCGCGCTTCTCGCTGAATAATAAAACAGCGATAAAGTCCATTCGCTCTTGTCAGCAATTGGCGATTTGTGAAAATATAAAGTAAGCGCTGGGTAAAAGCATAAGTTCCCATTGGTGTTAAAAGTGGTTCCCCTTCAGCAACAGTCAAGACAAGTCCCGATTTCACAATTCGATAATACCAGCGTACTATTGTTAAAAGGAAGATAAAGAAAAATCCTAAACTAAAAAATAATGATATTACAGAACTTAATAAGATAAATATATTGAAATCTCCAATTGTAAAAAGTAAAGCATTGATAAATTGCAGGCTATAACTGAGAGCAACTATTAAATATATACCAATTAAAAAATATATCCAAAATTTAGAAGGTTGGTAAATTACGCCACTGTGAATATGTTCTAAATACCCATCTTGATAAGTGATATTTCCAAAGCGTCCAACTGTAATATCTGCAACTCGCCTATCTGTAACACAAGCAAACTGACGAGTGCCAAAACCCCATATTCCTTGAATACCTAAATATCGGGCAAAGTGAATTTTTTCATCTTCAGGAATAAACTGTCTGAACATCACCGAAATTGCATCGAAATTATCTTGTGACGCAGTTTGGAGTAGGCTTTGATTAAGTTTAATCTCACCAGTATTGATAGTATTTATATTGTTTGGTGATACTTGCTGATTTTCATACTGTTGATTGTAATTAACTTCTTGGTTAACTACTTGCGGATTTTGATAATTAATCACTGAATGATTTAATTCATTTTGGTGAATATATTGGTGATGTTGATAATTTGCTACTAGCCGGGTTGAATTAGTATTATTTATTCTCTGATTTGCTTGATTATTTTCTTTTTTAGTGAGCAGAGTGGTACTGGATTGAACTTCAACACTACTAATCAAAATTGGAAAATCTCGTAATTTTATTTGGCTATGACTGACTAAAATCTCTTCTTCTTGAATTGGCTTTTCATTAACTAAAATGATGTTTGGTTGACCTTGATTTATAGTTGCGTTGCGAATATAAAAACTATTATTATTGGCATTAAAAATTATTTCGGCGTGTAGTCTGGACACTTTATTAGTCGGGTCTTGAATCATAATATCGCATTGTGCAGGGTCTCGTCCAATCCGAATTATTCCTGGTACTTTTGTTTGCTGTGCTGACGATATTGTGCAAGACTTATTTTGATTTCCTTCTTGCCATTCTAAAGTGATTTTAGATATTGTTTTTGACATTATGAAAGCAGCCTTATTTAGTTAAAGTTAATGTTTTTACGTCCTTTCTTTCTTTCTTTGACAAAGAATATATCAACTCTCAATTCATGAATTATTAAACAACACCACGCAATTTAATTCGTTCTTCTCGACTTATCGTCATCTGGCGACAAAGGGTATTTGCTCTTGTTAATAACTTGCGATTAGTAAAAATATAAATGGGTATACCTCCCCTAACTGCAATCACAATTCCACATTTATTAAAACGATAGTACCATTGGACAACTAATGGTAATAAAAGTAATGACACACCGAACAGAATTAAAGCAATAAGAAATGCTCCAAAAAATTGGAAAAGAGGTAATAATGATATCAAAGACAGAAGGGGGAAAGAAAACAAAATGCCTACTGTTATATATAACTTAAGTTTCGATGGTTGAAAAATATAACTACTATTAATATGTTCCAAATAACCATCTTGATAATTAATTTTACCAAAACGACCAACAGTAATATCTGCAATTCTTCTGTCTGTTAAACAAGCAAATTCGTGAGTTCCAAAACCCCATAATCCTTGTAAGCCAAGATATTGAACTAAATGAATTGATTCATTTTCGGGTAGAAATTGCTGAAACATTGTAGCGATCGCATCTGGATTATCTTGAATTGCTTGTTGGATAATACTTGATGAAATCCGAATATCTTTTTGTTGATTATTTGATGTTAATGTTGTCATTTTTTGATGTTATTTGTTACAATTAAGTGAGGATTATTTATCATCTAATAAGGAATCAAAGAACTTCCAAAAACCTCCTTTTTGGGATTTTGCCCAATCATCTGGATGAATTTCTGAATTAGTTTTTATATTATGATTTGATATCTTATTAGTAATATTATCAGTAGCCTTTTGATTATTGTTATTGACTTCATTGTCAAGTGCTACTTTTGTTGATAAATCTTTGTTATGTATAGCTGAATTGAAACTTGTACCGCAATTTTGACAATATTTGTGAGTAACTAAATTAAAATTTCCACAAGCCAAACAAACTTTTGTATTAATTTCCTGATTTTGAGTTGATTCTTGGACACTAATTCGACTTTCCCACCATGATTTTACATTTTGCGATCGCTCTTTTTGATGTAATTTCAATGCTGATGTTAATAAAGTTTGCCAGGGTTCTGCAAAAGCTTGAGGATTCCATGTATTCCCCGCCAGCCTATCTAATGCACTAGGAGGTAGTACCCCCGTTAGCATTTCGTGTAACATCATTCCCAGTTCAAAGATATCGCTAGCGGCTCCAAAGTTTCTCCCAGACATTACCTCCAGAGGTGCGTAACTCAGAGTAAACGCTTGGCTGGTTGTGCTACTACTCAATCCTTGTCTTGATGCACCAAAATCGACTAACACGAGTCTGCCTTCAGAGGTGATTAAGACATTTTCGGGTTTTAAATCCAGATGATAAATTCCTTGGAGATGAACTTCTGTTAATGCTCCTACCAAGGCTGACATAATCTGTTCAATTTGTGCAGGCGAAAATCTTCTATTTACTTGTGCTTCTAATTCTTCACGTAAAGTATTTCCAGTAATTAATTCCATTACTAAATATGCTGTGCCGCGTTCTTGAAAATAGTTTTCAACCCCCACAACATGAGGATTCTGGATTTTGGCTAAAGTTTGTCCCTCGCGCAAAAATTTTTCGATTCCTCTTTGATAAATCTCTTGTTTAGTTGTCGGTACAATTAATTCACCACTGCCACTATTTCTTAATGCATGTTCTTGGGGATAAAATTCTTTGATTGCCACTAACTTTTCTAAAGAAGTATGCATTGCTTGATAAGTAATCCCAAAACCTCCCCTACCCAGAGGATAATCAATCCGATAATTACCATTTTGCAGCAATGTATTCTGGGGTAATATATCTCGCATTAATGATGGTAAATGTACTCCACATCGAGGGCATATTTCTGTGGAGATGGGAATGTTTTTTTGGTGGCAATTTAGGCAACGCATGGAAGGAAATGGAATAGAGGAGGGAATATGATTAAATGTGAATTTTATTCAAGTTCTTTAATGCGATCGCGTGCATCTTGATAGAATAGGGTGTTACCAGCTTGTTGATATAATTGAGCAGATTTGCGGAAATCTGCCAGGGCATCGGCTTTGTTGCCAATTTTGGAATGTGCTAATCCTCGATTGTAATAAGCATCAGTATATTGAGAGTTAAGACGGATGGTTTGACTATAATCATCTATCGCATCTCGATTATTTCCTAATAGGTAGTGAATCAGTCCTCGATTGTAATAAGCAAGAACGCTATTAGAGTCAAGATTTACTGCTTGATGATAATCTTTAAGGGCTGTTTGTTTATTTCCTAATTCTTTATGAGTGTTGCCTCGAATAATATAGGCATTTGTAAATTTTGGGTTAACAATTATTGCCTGATTAAAGTCACTTAAAGCTAACAATTTATTCCCTAATTGCTTGCGAATAATGCCACGATTGTAATAAGCATCAGCAAGATTTCTAGAACCCCAATCTTTATTAGTTTGAATGGCTTTAGTATAATCTGCGATTGCACCTTGTTTATCTCCTGTATCGTCGAGTGCCACACCTCGATTGTAAAGGGCAAGAGAATAATTAGGTTTGAGAATTAGGGCTTGATTGTAATCATCAATTGCGCCTTGATAGTCTTTTTTATTATGTTTACTTAAGCCTCTATTTACATAATTTCCCGCAGATAATTGTAATGGTTGGGAATTATTTGTTGGGAATGTAGGTAGAGGAGCAAATGTAGTTGCAGGTGTCGCCGTCGGCAGTGGTGGTAGCGTTAAAGTATTGGGTGTAAAAGTCGGAATTGGAATCGGCGCTATATTTGGTGTTAGCTCAGGTGTTGGGCTAGTTGCAGAAGAAGTTGTAGAATTAGAAATTGTGCTGGCTGTTGGCGTTGGCTGTGATGTTGAATTACTATTAATCGCATTTGTCACCATCAGTAATCCCAATGACAAAGCCGAAACTCCAATCGCAACGATGGGAATAGCTCCCGAAAATTTGGGCGAGTCTTTTTGTAGCAATGGTACTGTGGCTACTTGTTGTTGTACCCCTGCTTGCTGCAATGGTTTTTGTTGGTTTTGCGGCTGCCTCTGTTCAAATTGCGATGCAGTTGCCCACCACTGTTGTACGTTTTTCGGGCGAAAATTTGCCTGGAGTTGTAATGCAGCTATCACCATTCCTTGCCAGGGTTCATCTAATTTATCGGGAAACCATTCATCCTTCATTAACCGATTCAGGGCTGATGGTGGTAAAGTACCCGTTAACATTTCATGTAAAATCATCCCCAATTCAAATAAATCGCTTTCTGCACCTACTTCTCTTCCCGCAATCACTTCGGGGGCTGCATAGGCTTCTGTGAATGCATAAGTGCTTTTACGTGTTGGATTCATATCAAGATGCTGTCGAGATGCACCAAAATCCACCAAAACTATCCGCCCTTCCCCTGTAATAATTACATTATCTGGTTTGAGGTCGAGGTGATAAATTTCTTGCTGGTGAACTGCATTTAAAGCATTGACTAAGGCTGTGGTAATGGTTTTAACTCGTGGAATCGTGAGCTTTTTATCTGGTTGAGAATCTAATTCATCCCGTAACGTAACGCCTGCCAGTAATTCCATTACCAAATACGCCGTACCTTGTTCATGAAAGAAATCTATCACTTGAACCACATTGGGATGGTTAAGTTTGGCAAGGGTACGCCCCTCTTTTTCAAACCTTTGTAATCCCCGTTGATATGCCTCCTCTGAAGTGGTTGGCACTGTTAAGCGCCCGGTTGTACCTTCCCGAAAGGCTTGTTCTTGGGGATAGAATTCTTTAATGGCGACTAATTTTTCTAAACGAGTATGTGCAGCGCGGTAAGTAACACCAAAACCACCTCTTCCTAAAGGATAATCAATTTGATAATCACCACCACGTAGCAAAGTTCCCGGAGGTAGTAAGTCTCGCAACAGTGATGGTAAATGTACGCCACATCTCGGACAGATTTGCGTTGATTGGGGAATGCCATCAAGCCGACAATTTAAACAGCGCATAATTAGGGAGAGATTAAGGAGAGGGATAATTCCTAATATTTCGGCAGGTAAGTAAGCTATGCAATTGATATTTATATTTAGATAGGTATCAGATTTATACTGTAAGTCTAATCGGAAGGTGCTATGGGGATTTCAGTTTCTAGCCGTTTTGATTATAGAAGTCAGTGATAATCCAATACGCTTGAGTTAAGAAAATATTTGAGAATCAATTCTAAAAAAATAATCCCAATTTTAACGAATCAATCTTCCATAATACAATTCAGTTAAGATTACCTTGTTGCTTGAGAAATTGTTTTACCTAAAGACATCAAAGTTCGTTTAAAATCTTCAGCACGTTGGCGAAAATCGTCGCCTTTACCTAATTCAAAAGCTAATCCTCTTGCCCCCTCCAATAGTTTTAAATAAACTTGACTACTCTGCTCTTGAGTGCGAATCACAAGATATAATTGCTGCACACCTGTATTGCGAATTGCTTGGACAACTTGGTTGATATTTTGGGTGTCGATGTCGGGAATGTGGGGCGGTGCATCAGTCACAAGCACAATGACTTTACTACCTGTGTCGGTGAAGGGTTGACGCAGTGCTAGTAAAATCGCATCAAGACTACTTTCGGGTTCGTCACCTCCTCCCCCTGCACGCAGTTTGGCAACTTCGTGACGAAATGCTACGGCATCTCTGGTGAAAATTTCCCCATTGAAAGTGAGAACACGATGTTCTTCTTGAATTAACCTGTCGCGAAATTCGATTAAACCAACTCTTACCCGCACGCCGTCAGATTCGATGGTGTTGGCAAAGCCAATAATTGCGTCTTTAATGGCTTCAATTTCCCCTTGCATACTCCCCGTACAATCAAGCACAAACATAATATCGGCACTACGTTTGTTTTGCAGTTGTTGGAGTTTTTGCTGTACCTGTTGTCCTAATCCGTAGGCGTTGATTTCGCTGGGGGATAGGGGCTGGGTTGGGGGTATTGTTGGTAATATAGTCGGGGCAATCGGTGTTTGTACTGGCGTTGGGTTTTTATTTGTAGTGGCGACGGCTGCAAGGGCTGTACCGCATTCGATACAGAAATTGTTGCCTTCAAGGTTTGATGCTCCGCAATTACTGCAAATCTTCATCTTGTTGCTATTTTCGCCTGCAACTCTCAGTATAGATGCCGATCGCCCTAGATTTCACGGAGGAAAACAAACCTTAAAAAAACATCACCGACTTTAATGCGATCGCTATGTAAAATTTTTGTAGGGGTAGCATGGGGAGTTAGGGCAATACCTCGCACTAATGTCCCGTTTTTACTGCCCAAATCTCGCACAAAATAATCGTTTCCTCTACGGCTAAACTCCAAGTGGCTACGACTAATGCTGTCATTGGCACCGGCGATTTCTGCACGTCCCATTAATAATACGCCGCCATCGCCAATATTTATCAAGCTCCTTGTTCCCTTGTTATTGCCCGATTCGACAATTAACAATGGATACCGCAAATGTAAATCATCGGGAATCGATGGTACATAAGTTGCATAACCCAACTCCCCCAGAATTTCATCAACCGAAGTAAAACGCTGATTCGGTTCCACCTTAACCATGCGTGCTAACACATAAGCAGCATTAGGGAAAAAATCGCAGTGAAAATCACTTAAATCAATTGCTTCAATTGGTGCAGGTATCTGTCTCAGGTAATTGATAAAATTCTCTAACTCCCGCCAACCCTTTCTGTACCAAAAATGCTCTCCCATCGCTAACTGGTAGAATATATGCCCCAAAGCATAAATATCAGCCCTGGCATCGGCAACTTTCGCACCGTATATAAGGATTTCTGGCGCTAGGTAAGGAAGAGTTCCAAAAAGTTCTCTATCCCCCGTCAAGCGATAATCTTTAAACTTAGAAATACCAAAATCGATTAATTTAACCTGCCCCGCATCACTTACCAAAATATTTGCAGGTTTTAAGTCACGATGAATAATATTGCAGCGATGGGCATCGCCAACACCAATGAGAATTTCTTGAAAAATATTCCGCTTTTGCGGTGATGATAGGGAGCCAACAGCTAAAACCTTATCTAAGGACTTACCGGCAAAATACTCGAACAATAAAAGATAAGTTTTATCATCCCACTGCCGCAAACCCCGCACTGGTATTATATACTCCGAAGGGATAGAAACCTCAGCTTCCAAACGCACGCGATCGGCAAGTAGGCTACCAGGTGGAATATTCTGAATGACTTTCAGAACATAGATATCATGTGTGGTAATATCCTTCACTTTCCACACCGAACCAAAACCACCGACACCTAACAACTCTATCAATTCAACTTCAACAACAGGTGGAATATTTACGGGTATTCGTCCACCTACCATGATTTCTAAAGGTTGTTCCATTGCTCCATCATCATAGGTATTGATATCATGTTCGGCTAATCACTTCTTACAATTAAAATCTCTCCGCTTCTCTAAGTCTTCGTGTCAGTTTTAATAATAAGTATGCAACCGGACATGATATGAGTTGAGGAACTCAGATTTTCTGAATTTCAGAATTATCTAATCGACTTGCCACAAAATTAATGTTTGATTATCTGTTTCTCCTGCCGCTTGTGCTGCTTGGAGCAAATTTTGAGCGATTTCTTCTAACACTTGATTGGTATTTGCGAGTATTTGCTTGATTTCTTCCAACAACAACAAACTACTCACACCGTCGGTGCATAAAAGTAATAAATCTCCCGGCTGTAATGATATTTGATACAAGGGAAGCTTTGTGGGTAATTCTGAGCAACCGATATAAAACTCCAAACGATTTCTGCCTTCGTGGTATCGCGCCATCTCCTCAGTAATCATACGCGCATTTACCAGAGTATTCGCTACGGTATGCTCTTGCGTAACTTTCGTTAAATTCCCAGTTTCCTGCTGATAGTGAAATAAGGGGCTATCACCCAGATTAAGTGCGATCGCCTGATGATCTAAAATAGCCGTAACTAAAATAGTCGAGCCAGCTTTACCCCATTTATTTACCTCAATCATCCTTCTCACATGGGCATTTGCTTGTTCTATAGCTTGCCACAGAATTTGAGCAAGAGATTCTGAGGAGACTGATGTCTCATTAATTACATTACAATTTAAAGATGATTTGACAATTAACTGCTCGAATAGTGATAGACTCAACTTATGTAAAGCCTGTTCGCTGACATGTTCCCCATAGGCATGACCTCCCATCCCATCAGCGATGGTCAAAATTGTTACTGGTGTTTTACCAATAACTGGAGTTAGAGAAAAAATCTGAAAACTATCTTCGTTATTTTGGCGTTGATTGGTTTGGCTGCACACAACATATTTAGGTTGATTACCTCTGAGATTATGGGGTTGATGTTGCATACAATTCTTTCCTAATAGAAGAATGCAGAAATCAAAAATTATTGATCAATTGATACAATCAAACCCTCTCGCGCTAATTCAGCTTCGGCAAACATCGATTTAATTTTTGCTTCGACTCCATCCAGAAAGTCGTCATCATCATCTGGATGGTGTTGAGAAATCACTAACTTTTTGACTCCGCTAGCATTGGCTAAGTCAAGGGCTGTTTGCCAGTAAAAATCCCCATTTTGATATTTTCTCGGTGTCAGTTCTGTATAGGTGGCATTCGCAATCAATAAATCAACCCCTTGACTGAGTTCGATAATTGGTTGGCGATCACTTTCTTCAACGATTTTACTCAAATCAGTCAGATAAGCAACACTATAATCTTGCCATGTAACTCGATAACCTATGGACTTCTGGCTTTGATTAATAAGGGCGGTACTAATACTCACATCATCAATATTCACTACCTGCCCAAAATTCAGGTTATGAAACTGTAACTCAGCCTGCATTAACTGTAACGGATAGGGAAAATACGGTTGCAGCATTTGATCACACAGACATTGTTTAATAGAAGCACTATTAGAAGCCGCAGTCCCGTAAATATAAAGATGATTTTCGGGGATAAATGCTGGCGCAAAAAATGGAAAACCGAGAATACGGTTAGATTGAGAATTCGTAAAAAACAAATGCGCTTGCAGTTGCTGATGATTCCGCAAACTCTTACCCAAAATTCGTAAACCAGTACCACCGTCAAAAATTAGACGTTTTCCGGCTACAAGCATTTCTACACAAGCGGTATTGCCACCGTAACGACGGGTGTCGTGACTTGGTGTCGCAATTAAACCCCGTACACCCCAAAATTGTACGGCGAAATTTCCCTTTTGGCTTTCCAGTGAAGAAACTTCAGCTTGATTTACGTGAATTTGAGGAGGCGACAGCTCAAAATTTGACATTTTTTTGGAAATCTTAGGTCTGACTGAGCAGGTCATCATAGCGTCGCACTTCTGACAATCGGTTGTTTTCGTCTACGATGACAACTGTAGGAGAGTATGATTTTAACTCATCTAAAGTAAACTGCCCGTAAGACATTATAATCAAGCGATCGCCGGAAATGCCTAGACGTGCGGCAGCCCCATTTAACTCAATTGCCCCCGAATTGGCTGGCGCGGAAATTGCATAAGTGGTGAAACGCTGACCATTAGTAACGTTGACGACATGTACCTGTTCAAAAGGGACAATTCCCGATTTATCTAATAAAGCTTGGTCAATACTGATACTACCAACGTAATTAATATTTGCTGCCGTTAGGGTGCAGTTATGAATTTTTGCGAGGAGAAGTGTCCTGTGCATTGGAAATTAGAAATAGGGAATGGGCAAACTGAATATTGTCGGAGAGGGTTCAGGGAGAGACATACAGAGGTGGAGAGGGAAAAAATGAAAGATATCATCTTTTTCCTGTTCCTTGCCCCATATCCCCTTTCCTTCCCTCTTCCTCTTTGCCCTAAAATTATTATTTAGAGCCAGCTTTGATGCACTTATCTACTAAAGGTTGAACCGTTTCAACATCTTGCCAACCGCGAATTTCTGTGACTTTCTTTTCCAAATTTTTATAAGTGCGGAAAAATTCGGCAATCTCGTCTAATTTGTGCGGTGCTATGTCTTTGAGTGATTTGACGTGGGCATAGCGTGGGTCTTTGTCGGGAACGCAAAGAATTTTTTCATCGCGATCGCCACCATCAATCATCTCTAACATCCCAATTGGTCTTGCTGCAATTACACACCCTGGGAAAGTTGGCTCATCCATGATTACCATCCCGTCTAAAGGGTCGCCATCATCAGCTAAGGTATTGGGAACGAATCCGTAATCATAAGGGTATTTTACCGACGAATAAAGCACTCTGTCTAAGGCAAATGCGTTGATATCCTTATCGAATTCGTACTTATTTTTACTCCCGCCTGTGATTTCAATCAGAACATTTATTATACCTGGTTTTGGTTGGGCAGGAATACGGGACAAATCCACAACAAATCTCCTCATGTTAATCCAAAGATTGGGTCATCTACTAGATTCCCCGTCTAGAATTTTAGGATTAATCTGTACACTTTCTGAAGATTTTCAGTCTTGATTGCTTGAGGGACAAGGGAAATTATAATCAAGTTTCCCTATCGCCCCATTTCCCCGTTGATCTTATCCTCATGATTTAGGCAAACTTGATATTCATCTCTCAAGAGTTCTTATATCCGAAAAAGTTGATACTGTACTCGGTAATCTTAACTCCAGTTTGTTCTTCAATTTGACGAATTAAATCTTCGGGTAATTCTACATGCACATCGAGGATTTGATTCGTATCTAAACAATTCACATGACTGTGGGAATCACTAATATTTCCATACAAACGCCCGTCACAACGCTCGACACATTCAATAATTCCTTGCGAGGATAATGCTTCTAGGTTCTGATAGACTGAAGTGTGACCGATACCCTTACCTTGATGATTGAGGCGATCGTAAATTTCGCGCGCCGAAAGATGCTCTTGCGCCTGCCACAATAGCTCTAAAATAAAGCGACGCTGGCGGCTAACGCGCATACCCAGATTTTGACACCGCTCTAGTGCATCTTCGAGCGAACGAATAGGTTTGGAAGTTGTCGATGTCGCCGAGTTTTGCATATGTGAATTTGTTAACGTTGGGATATTTTTGACTACGAGAATGGTTTTTATTTTATATATGCAACCATTTTGCAACTATTACTAATTCTATCGCTACCTGTATTTCAACTTAGGCGACATTCAGTCAAGATTAAATTACCCGTACCAGGTTTGAGTAGTTGCTTTTGTTAGTTGTATATCTAATTCATACTCATTACAACTTTAGCTTAAAAAACTAGAAAACGTCTACCAATAGGTAATTATCGAACGTGACATTATATGTAGGTCAAGATGATTTAGTTGAAAAAATTAATAAAAACAGAGTCCGACATCAAGTTGATCTCAATAATTTCAGTAAACCCGTTGCGGAAAAATGTCAAGCACTGAATGATCTCGCTTTGATCATAGAGAGATATTTACACACTAAAGCATCATAAGCAAAAAATGGGTTGCTCACCACACAGTAACTTTTTTGCTTTTGAGATAATTAACCGCAGATATCGGCACAGCAGACGGGCAGAGTCAGGTTTTATATCTTAGCTCAGAATCGACACTGGTGATTAAAGACTCTTCGCATCAATTTTGTCGTCAGTATTTCAGCTTAGTCTAATTTGTCTTCTGCTCAGATATGAAAAAAGTTGCCAATGCTAATAGGGGGTGTCATAATGTAGGGGTCAAAGGCAGCAGGGGTGAAAACACTTAGGGGCAAGACCCCTTGACTAGTTTGAGTCTCTATAAAAGCTGCATAGCGCTTCAATTTCATAATGATACTGTGATTTACACTGAACTTGCAAAAGGCATCAGCAGAATATTCAGTGTATACACGTATTCACATCAGCATTAAAAATGCTCATAATGTCATGCAAAGCAACTCAGTAAAAACTGAGGAGTGAATTCCTCCCTGACAAGTCGAAAAGCCTATCATTTTAGGTAAAAGGTGAGTTAATGAGGATTTGAGATCAATAAATACAGCCCGGAAAAATAAAGGTAAACTTAGGTAACTTTCCTTACCTATATTTTTCTGACTATAATTTTTTGTCTTATTTCTGAAACTCATCTTTTATCTTTATTTCCAGCTAGGTGACAGGGCTTTTAGGTAAATATTGCCGGCGAGCCAAGTTATACAAATAGAAGCATTACAAGCAAATGTCATATAGCAATATCAATTAGCAATCTTATAACCGGGATTTTGCTGTGATTTCATGCGTGCGATCGCAATCTTGGCAATATCCAATCAATGCCAATCAATATCTGTTGAGACATCACCAGACATCGATGTTTCCACAAAATCAAGCTTTACAAGGGTAAAAATATGCAGAATCACGAACTTAATGCTCCCAATGGTAATGGCAATGGGAACGGTAACGGCAAGGCAAAACAGCCAACACCACCGGGAAATAGCAACAATATGCCATCCCTAAACATGGATGCACCACGCAGTAGAAGTGACATGGCAAATAGCGACATGAACTCTGCGGATAACTACAGCGCCATGCAAAAAGTCCTCGTAGAATTGCGAGTATCTAGAAGCCAAGGTGTAATGGGCGTATCTGAAGGAGTTAACGCCAACGTCGCCAGTTTTCGACTCGATACCAATTACGAACCAGTACCAGTTACTGCAACTAGTAACCTTACTCCAAGTCTTTTGGCTGCTAACCAGGAAACTTACATTATTCGCGGCGAAATCGAAGAATCCAGCATCCGCGAACTCGAAGCACAACCCAACGTTGTTAAAGTCTACAAAGACACCCCAATTGCAGCCTTTAATCCCACAGTTCTGGAAAAAGCAACCAACGATTTAGTTAAGCCAATGAATGGGAAAGGAAATTGTCCCGTTGGCACATGTGATTGTTCCCCCACCACCGCCAAAGGAACGATCGCAGATGTGGCAAAATACTTTGGTGTAGACCAAATTTGGGCGGCTGGATTTCGTGGGCAAGGCATTGTCGTCGGCGTAGTTGATGGTGGTATTACAGCCGAAGGTCGTAATGTCGAACCCATGGAAGGGATTCGTCGCATACCCAATGTTATCGGCGGACCAGCAGCAGACTGGGGAACCAAAGCCCGTTCTTGGGGTGAACATGGTAATATGTGCGCCACCGATATCTTGGGTATGGCACCAGAGGCAAAGTTATACGACTGTCGGATTGCTGGTGGTGACTCCATCTCCAATGCCATAAATGTTTTCAACTGGGCAATTAATCAATACCGCACCGATGGTACACCCCACATCCTTTCTAATAGCTGGGGTATATACCAAAAAAACTGGGATGAATTTTACGCCACAAACCCCGATCACCCCTTCACCCGTAAAGTAGTTGAAGCCATCAACGAAGGTATCATAGTTCTATTTGCAGCCGGAAACTGTGGCAACACCTGCCCAGCCGACCGTTGCGGTGGTGATACCGGTCAAGGTAAAAGTATTTGGGGTGCCAACGGACACCCAATGGCAATCACAGTTGGTGCTGTGAATAAAGAAGAGCAATTTGTCGGCTACAGTAGCCAAGGACCAGCAGCACTCGACCCCAACAAACCTGATTTTTGTTCTGTAACCCATTTCCGAGGATATTTTGGCAGCGATAACGGTACTTCAGCAGCTTGCCCAATTGCTGCTGGCGTGGCAGCATTACTCAAACAAGCAAAACCCAGCATCAAACAAGAAGAATTAAAGAATCTGCTCAAACAAACCGCCAAAAATATTGGTGAACCTGGATTTGACCAACATACAGGGGCGGGTGTCATTCAGCCTAAAGTTGCTTTTGATGCTCTGAATCCCAATGTACCTAAGTGGGGAGAATGGGAAAGCTTGGGTGGAAATGGCTTCTCGGCTCCTGCTGCCGTGACTTTAGGTGAAAAACACCTCGATGCATTTGTAATTGCTGCTGACAGTGCCCTGTATCAAAAAACATGGGATGGCACAACTTGGAGTAGCGAATGGCAAAATTTAGGTGGTTTTAGCTTATCTGCACCTGCTGCCGTGTCTATTAGTTCTAGTGCCGGAGCTAAACGCATCGATACCTTTATTATTGGGAAAGAACGTCAACTGATGCGAAAAACTGGGAATGATGCAGCTTGGGGTGAATGGGAAAACTTGGGTGGTTTCTGCAAACAAGGTATTGCAGTCTCAACTTTAGGTGAACAGCGTCAGGATGTATTTACAATTGGTGCAGACAATGCTGTGTACCAAATGACTTGGAATGGTACAGCTTGGAGTGAATGGACAAGCTTAGGTGGATTTGCACTTTCTGCACCTGCGGCAGTCTCTGGGGGCGAAAATAGAATTGATTTGTGTGTACGCGGTAGTGATCATGCAATTTACCACAAGTATTGGAATGGTACAGCTTGGAGTGAATGGACAAGCTTAGGTGGTTTGTGGTTGTATGCACCTGCTGTTACTTCCTGGGGTGCAAACCATTTGGATGTATTTGCAGTAGGTACAGATAACGCTGTCTATCGCAAATATTCCGATGGAGTCACCTGGAGTTCCTGGGAGAAAATTGGCGGCATCAGTATTTCTGCACCAGCTGCTGTTTCCCGTGGTGAGAAAGAGCTAGATGTGTTTGTGGTGGGTGGTGATAACTCGATTTACCGCAATTCTTTCAGCTAGATTTCTCTATAGATTTTGATATTGGACTAACAAATCTGTGTTAGTCCCGAAAAGCAAAAACAGCTAAATAGTTTTCAAGGATGGGTGGGTGGGTTCGTGATTTGTGTGGTGTGAGAAGTGATAGGTAGGGGCAAATATTATTTGCCCATACAATCTTTAATCCTTGTTTCCGGTTTCAATTCCTTATATTTCCCTATTGATTCCCTAATTGTTCAGAATTTGCGATCGAGTTCCAATCCCTACAACAACTCGACTTTATAGATGTTAGATGCGTGATGGATAGACGCGATATCGTAATGATGTCGCGTTTTTTTTATTTTTGCCTTCCTCTTTCGCCTTTCCCCCTTTCCTGCTACGCTAAATTCTCGAACCTGCTTAATGACTAGCAAATGGCTCCAATAGCGATCGCACTTAATTCTAATCACATCAATACCCTCGATTTATCACCTGCGACTGAGGTAATCGAGCCAATTCTGGCTGAGGGTAAACTTCCCTCTTCAGAACAACAGTTAAGCTTTAATATTGATTATCCCAGAGAAGTGGGCGACCCTAGAGAACTATCGGAAATACCGGAAGTGCGTCTGTGGTTTATACGCCTTGATTCGCGTTATCCTTGGTTGCCGTTTTTACTTGATTGGAAGGAAGGCGAATTTGCTCGCTATAGCGCGATGCTTGTACCACACCAATTTTCTAAAGAAGGGATTCAGTATAATCCCGAAGCATTAGAGATATTTTTAATGCATAAGATTTTCGTTTTGGGTGATTGGCTCAAACAGCAGGGTATACCCCACCAATCTCGCTTGAAATCAATGGCACAATTATTGGGTTATGACTTGGATGATGGGTTATTTGAGATATTTTAAATAGGGAATGGGACTGAGGTGCGATCAGATTATAAAATTCATAACAAGCAAAAGTATACATTGATCAGGTTAGTGATTACTTAATCACACTAAATTATTTTATTGATATATCCTGCTGCAAAAATGACTACTATCATTTAGTATTGAACGCGAGACCAGGTATCAACTATTTGTACCATTTTGTCAGCACTGATACCTTTAAGTAATCTTTTACCAGTTTTTATTTTAACTCTGGTAATAACATCACTTAAAGATTCAAATTGTTTCTTGTTGCGCTCTTTTTCGATAATTTCAGCAATTTGAACCGCTTTTTTATCATTAAAACCACCTGTTCTGAGTCTGAAAACTAAGTCCAAAACTGTTAAAGTATTAAACACTTCTAAAGGTGTAATATTTCTTGGTGCTTTGTTTTGAAGACTTTGAATACTATCGTATAGATTTTGTCTTTCTTGCATCAGTTCGATTCTTAACTCGCTAACTTGTTTTTCTAATGAGCTAAGTTCGTAATTAGTTGATATTTGTTGAAAATTAGAATTTCTATCTGGGGTTTGAAGCGTTTGCTCTGAAAAATCTACTTGTTTCAGGACTGAAAGCTGGTTTAATGCTAAATCTTCCTCCTCTGGTACAATAACAAAAGCATTCACCATTTCACCTTCACTAGGATTTTTTTCTCTCGCTTTTACTGCTGCATAGTATTCAAAGTGTCCATCTACGACTTCATATTTTTCAAAACCTATTTTTCGCAAAACAAGAGGCTTCAAAAGACCACCAGACTCTAATATCATATCCGCAAGAGTAGCCAAATCTTCTTCTTGAAAACTTGAACGAGAAATATTGGAATTAATACTAGAAACATCTATCATTAAAAAATTAGTCATAATTACATCTCCATTTTATTTAATACTTCAAGTGCTAGAAATTCAAATTCAGTAGCAGCTTGATTCGCAGAAGTTTCGAGAACTGCGAAATCTATGATTGATTTAGGATCAGGAATTTCCATGTTTCCAAGTAGTATAGTTCTATTAAGACAAGCAGATAAAGCTGTTCTTTCAGAAATGATGCTATCCATCAATGGTAAATTATAACGTTCGGTAATGACATTTTTGTGTTTAGTAAATGTATGCTTTAAATACTGAGCATTGGTTGAAATTTTGGATGGTAGAATACCCATAATAGTAATAGGATTTTTACCTAAACCTTCTTTGTTTTCATTGATTTGCTGTTTAATAAAGTTTTGTACACTTAATAATCCTTGATTTGAGAATGGTTTTAAGTCTGAAGGAATAATCAGATAATCAGCAGCAGTTAATGCAGCTTCTGCATAAACGTCTAAAGAAGGGGGAGTATCAATAATAACTACATCATAGTCATGTTGTACTTTTTCTAATTTTCTTGCTAATCTGATTCGGCTGGCTCCAAATCCAACTAATTTTGTTTGATTAGCGATTAAATTTATGTGTGAAGGTATTACGTCGATTTCTGGATTATTAAAAAATTTAGATTGACGAACAATATCTGGAATAAAATTAGATTCGCTTTTTTCTAATAAATGATATACATTACGGTCTTTTAAATCATCATCTTCTTCAAATTGAAATTTAATTAGACCAGTCGCAAAAGTAGAATTTGCCTGAGCATCTATGTCAATTAGAAGAACTCGCTTCCCTTTTTTTCTCAATGCGGCTGCTAAATTAATAGCTATAGTTGTTTTACCTACACCACCTTTGTGATGATAAACTGCAATTACTTTCATCAAATTTTTCCTTTTAGGCTCAATAATAGAATGCGAATTTATTGGTATCGGCTGTTTAGTTACGTCTGGATATTGTGTCTCAAATGTTTTTTGTTCTATAGCTTTTAAACTATTTCTCCCAATTATTTTTTTTATTTCATCTAATTTCGTATCGATTTCATCCCCAGTACACTGAAATTTTAGATAAATATCGTTTGCTAGTGTCTCATAAATCCTAATTTCCTTTCCATTAGTTAATAATCCATATCTCACATTCAAGCTTGTTAAATAATGCCTGAGTCGAGGAACATGATTATTTAAGTTTTGCTTGGGATGCTTTGCTTCCATGACTACGCTCAAAGGTGAGTTTGCATCCAAGACAAAGGGTACAACTTGTGCTGCAAAAGCCAAAAAATCTAAGCGGATGCTTCCAACTGCTACTTCTTGATGCCATGTGTCAGGAGTATACCCTAACTCTGGCAACAAGTATTGAACAATGAGCTTACTCTCCACTTCGCTTTCATTACGGCAAAGTTCAGCATTGAATGTCAATGGTTTTATACCTCTTAAAATATACTAGTATCAATAATTACAGATTATCAGGGATTGCTAAGTGATTTATATCACTTCGATTATTGTAATAATTATAGTTGCTCTACAAACATAATTCAAGTAATAATACTTACTTAGATAACTAGAGGTGAACAAGCATTACTACATTTTTGTTGGTATATTTTAATGCTACTACGTCCACTAATTTAAATGTTACATATTTTTCTAAAGGCTAAAAATACGCACTTCATTGATATAATCTGACTGCCAAAAAAAATGAAAGTGAGTTGTGGCAAATATTAAATCAAGCAAAAATTTCCAACTCATAACTAGATTTGTACGCTACTTAGATGGGAAGCTTTTTCCAAGGATTTAATCAATGGGACATGTAATTGCAACAGCAAATATGAAAGGTGGTGTGGGGAAAACAACCCTCACTGTGAACATAGCAACATGTTTGGCAAAAAATCATGGTAAGAAGGTACTTGTACTCGATTTGGATACACAAATTAGTGCGACACTCAGCTTGATGTCACCTGTAGAATTTGCTAATCGTCGCAAACAACGCAAGACTTTTCGCTATTTAATTGACCAAATTATTACCCCAGAAGATGCACCAACCCACACAATTCAAGATATTATTCAAACACAGGTTTGTAATGTCCCAGGTTTAAATTTAGTTCCTGGCGATATTGATTTATATGATGAATTTGTTGTGTCAGAACTGTTACACCAACAAGCTATTCAATTAGGTGAAAAAGATTTTGAAACTATTTGGAATCGTTTTGAACGGGTTTTGTTAGGGAAGATTTTAGAACCG
This sequence comes from Calothrix sp. UHCC 0171, assembly GCF_034931845.1. Taxonomy (NCBI): domain Bacteria; kingdom Bacillati; phylum Cyanobacteriota; class Cyanophyceae; order Nostocales; family Calotrichaceae; genus Calothrix; species Calothrix sp. UHCC 0171. The sequence goes on along the minus strand of NZ_JAYGHN010000005.1, from coordinate 21,435 downwards.
ATTCGCAATGATTATGATTTTATTATCTTAGATTGCGCTCCTGGTTATAATTTACTGACTCGTAGTGCATTGGCAACCAGTAATTATTATTTACTTCCTGCGAAGCCAGAACCGCTTTCTGTTGTTGGAATTCAGTTATTAGAAAGACGGATTGGACAGTTAAAAGATAGTCATGAACAAGAAGCAAAGATAGATATAAAAATGCTAGGTATTGTCTTTACTATGTTTAGTAATAATTTACTCAGTGGCAGATATTATAAGCAGGTAATGAATCGTGTTTATCAAGATTTTGGGAATGAGAAAATCTTTAATAGTCAAGTACCTGTAGATACAAATGTGGCGAAGGCTGTTGATACTTTTATGCCTGTGGTGTTAAATAATCCACAATCGGCAGGTTCTAAAGCTTTTGTACAGTTAACGCAGGAGTTACTTTTAAAACTGTAAAAATTGAGGTTGATAGACTGAAAATTGACAGATGGGTGTGTTCGCGACAGCGTAATACACCCTACTTAGAGACTATTTAGAAAGTAAATATTAAGGACTGTCGCGCAGGGAGAAACCCGGTTTCTCATCAAAACTTCAGATGATGCTCGATACGTAAATCTAAGAAACCGGGTTTCTTGAGTCTTCAGGTTTATATACATAACCTCTAACACTTATTTACCATAAACTCAATTGATTAGGTTCTTGCTCAACTTCATCCCACGGTAAAGGGGAAATATTTAAACCATTTTCTTGTAATTTTTGATAAAAATTTTGATAAAAATGTCGTGCATTTCGAGGAGAATAATCTTCAATTGGACAGTGAACAAAAAAGTAAATTTCTTTATTTTGTTGTAACCAATTTTGAATTTGCGTTACCCACTCTGCCATAAATTGCTGATTCATCTCTAATTTGGGATGTGAGATAAATCTGATTAAACTAAAGTTTGAGGTGATTGTAAATTGTACAGGTAATTTAGGCTTACGTCTTTCTGATTCTAATTGTGGATCATCATCTCCAGTATAAATAGGACGGCTATCTAACAATACTCTACCAATATTAAAGCTTTCTAAAAGTTTATTCAATGCGATCGCATCTATTTCTTGAAACCAATCACGGTGACGAACTTCAACAGCTAAGGGTAGTTTTGTCTGTTGCCAAGCTTCTAAAAATAGTCCTAAATCATCGATTAATTTTGGTGAGTAGCTGGGTGGTAATTGCAAAAACATGGGCGCTAACCTCGTACCGAGAGGACGCATTTGTTCGGCAAATTCTAATGCTTTGGGGATATATGGTTGAAGGATACCGTTGTGGGTAATAGCGCGTGGCAATTTGAGGCAAAACCGAAAATTTTCTGGTGTTTCACTTGCCCATTTTTTTACTGTTTCCGTATTTGGAACTGCATAGAATGTTGTGTTTCCTTCAACTGCATTAAAACGTCGGCTGTATAATTTCAAAAAATCAGCATTACGAGTTCCTTTCGGATAAAAATCACCAAGCCAACCTTTATACGACCAAACAGCACACCCAATCAAAAATTTCATCAAAACTTATCCCTGGAGATTCAAAGTTTATATACCTAATTTTTTTGAAAAGTTCGGTATATTTATGAGATTTATTAACAATATTTGTAAATTTGTAATTTAGGGATTCTTTTGGTTAGTAACTGATAACAACTTTTCTCTTGTTAACACCATATCACTATACAGTTGTAGTGCCGATCGCCACACTAAATACCCTTGAGAATTTAAATGTAAACCATCTGTACTCAATTCAGGGCTGAGATTGCCTTGATTATCAATAAATAATGGATGTAAATCCAAATATTTGATATTTTCTTTAGCGGCTAAATTCTGTAATTCTTGATTTAATTGGCGAATAGTATTATTAGAAATAGCTAGTAATTTTTCTTTTCCTTCCCAAGTGGCATTTTCCCCACCATGCGGCAAAATTGATTGAATGACAATTTGTGTTTTGGGATGTGCTTTTTGCAAATAAGTGATAATTCGCCGATGATTTTCTAAAATTTCTTGATTGCTAATTCCCTTAATCAAATCATTAATACCAATCATTACCAAAATTGTTTCTGGTTCTGTCTGAGCAAATAACTTCAACCGTTTCCATAAACCCTGACTAGTTTCCCCAGAAATTCCTTGATTTAACCATTCTCTTTGTTCAGGTAATAATTGAGTAGGAAACCATAAAGAAAGAGAATCTCCAGCCAAAATAGTCAGATGTTGGGGACGTTTTGTTGCTGCAACATTGGCTTCACGTTTGAGAATATCTTCCCATTGCTTATAGGTGAGTTTATGACGTTTCCCAAGTTCAGGCGTGGGACTTGGTGAGGGGTTGTCGATAGGAGCTAATGTAGGAGTTGAAGTTGGACTGAATAAACCATTTGCACTCTGTTGTCGCCAATACAGTAGTATAATAGCCCCAATTAATATCACGTTAGATAGTAATGATAAAAATCCCCAAATAGGCATGATTTTTGAGCTATTTACAGCTTGGGAAGTGTTGGAATCTTGTGGATTTTTTAGAGAAGTAGACACGCTGCTGGTTGTTGTTGAGAGTGTTGGAAGATGGAATTGATTTTATTCCATATTGATTCAAAAAAGTCAATATCTTTGATATAACATGTTGATGTTAAATTTTTAACAATTGGTTTCACATCTAATTTAATATCTGAAATATAGTAATTCTATTTGATTTGTCAAAAAATGTAACTTATTTATCCCTGATTTCTGAAAGTAGTCGGAGATATTGAGTTTACGCTAGGTCTCAGCGATTATACAAAAAAATACGGGTAGGATGCCCGCATCAAAATTATTTGTTAATAATTAATAATCAACCTAATAGGGAAGGAGTTGGGGTTAGGTTCATCAAATTGACGTTATTCAGAAATCAAACCAGATTTTTATGCTGACTACTAATTATTAAACATTAATATTTTTCGGTAATTGAAATTCTGTCACCAAATTCCTCGTTATAACCTTCTTCACCATGTTCGTGAATATCCATACCCTGATATTCAGCTTCTTCCGCGACACGCAAACCAACAGTAGCATCAACAATCTTGAGAATAACCCAAGTCCCAACACCAGCAATAACATAAGCGATCGCGATCGCAGCTAACTCTACCAATATTTCTTGAGGATTGCCAGCTAACAAGCCATTTTTGCCGCTTGAGTTGACGGCTGTAGTTGCAAATACACCTGTGAGAACCGCGCCGACTGTACCACCAACACCGTGAATGGGATAGGTATCTAAAGCGTCATCTATTTGAACTTTGTGCTTCAAACTAACTGCATAGAAACAGACAAAAGCAGTAATTGCACCCATCAAAATCGCCGCTAGCGGTGTCACAAACCCGGCTGCGGGGGTAATCCCAACTAAACCTGTGACAGCGCCAGTTGCAGCACCAACAGCTGTCGGCTTACCGCGTAATACCTTTTCTAAAATCAACCACATTAAAGCACCAGCAGCAGCAGAAGTATTAGTATTCACAAATGCTGTGGTTGCTAAACTACCAGAAGCTAAAGCGCTACCCGCATTGAAGCCAAACCAACCAAACCATAATAAACTTGCACCCAACAAGATAAAGGGTACATTATGGGGAGGGCTAAGTCTGTCGGGATAGGTTTTGCGAGGTCCAAGAACGATCGCTGCAACTAGTGCAGAAACGCCAGAGCTAATGTGAACTACCGTACCACCTGCAAAATCTAACGCCCCAATTCCCCCGTATAAACTTAACAATCCACCTTTCGCCCAAACCATATGCGCCAAAGGGGAATAAATAAATGTTGACCACAGTAATACAAACAATGAGTATCCGGTAAAACTCATTCTCTCCGCGATCGCACCGGAAATCAATGCGGGAGTAATTATGGCAAACATTGCCTGATAAATCATAAATGCCTGGTGGGGAATAGTTGGGGCATAGGAAAGCACTTCAACCGGATTTGAACCCTGCAAATAATTAGTGGTTTCTACCCCCACCCCATTTAGTCCCAACCATTGTAAACCGCCAATAATTGGATTTCCAGGAGCAAATGCCAGACTGTATCCCCATAAAATCCAAGTTACACCTACAATCGCCATTAAGACGAAACTCATGATTAGAGTATTGAGAACGTTACGCGATCGCACAAATCCACCGTAGAAGAAAGCTAATCCTGGTGTCATTAACAACACCAGCGCTGATGATACCAGCATAAAAGCTGTATCTCCTGAAGTTTGAGCGGCGGCGGCGGCATCTGCTACTTTTTTCAGGTCTTCGACAGTGACTGTTTGAGCCAAGGCATTACCGACTAGGGGACTACCAAGAAATAACATGGCGATCGCTCCTATCATCATTACTTTCTTCAACACTGATTTTGTTCCTGAAGTGCAATAATTTTGATGCTAATTACATTTCAGTTTGCGTAAAATTTAACGTTAATTCTGTAGTCAAGGTTATTTAATCATCAGATTAGCTAAAGATTCATTCAGAAATACTTCTCTTAGCAGTTACTTTTTGTTAAAAAAGGTGTAATTGTATTTATTCCTACTTCTTAAAAAGTAATAAAGGTGTCTAACCCGTCAGTTCACATTTGTCTTAAATTTCCGCAGTTTTATCGCGTTTTTAGAAACTTGAGCTATTAGCCCGAAATTTATTTTCGGACGGATGAGCAATGCCAAATCAAGAATTTATAGCAAATTTATAGCAGAATGCTTAAACCGCAGGCAATTGACTAAGTGTTCGTGTAAAGATAAATTGGACAAATCGTGTGGAGAGGAGTTTCCGGGAAGATGTTCTTCACGGAAAACTCCGGGACATCTTGCCCACCTTTGGGAAATAGTAAGTGAGACGTTTGCACTACTTTGGGAAATAGCAAGCGAGACGCTTGCACTACTTGTTTTTACATGATTATTAATAGTATTTTTGCAGGAGAAAAGTCATATTTTATTCGTCGAATTCGCGTTTGATTAAATTTTGGCAAAACCGAGCTTCTATGAATATGAGATACAAAAAGTATCATCATTTATTTATAGAAAAACCCGGTTTTGAAGTGTGGTAAAAATCAACTACAAACAAATTTGTTGTAGTGTGGTGACAAAATCTGGATAGGAAATACTCGCAGCCTCCGCACGATGAATCGTAGTTTTTCCGGATGCATTCAGAGATGCGATCGCCAAACTCATCGCAATTCGATGGTCTGTATAACTATCTACATCAGCACCAGTTAACGGAGTACCGCCAGTAATTTCCATACCATCAGGTAATTCCGTAATCTTTGCACCCATTTTTGTCAATTGTTGAGCCATAACAGTGATGCGATCGCTCTCTTTTACCCGCAACTCTTCTGCATTTTTAATTACAGTTGTACCCTCGGCAAATACGGCAGCAACTGCAAGAATGGGAATTTCATCGATCAAACGCGGAATAATATCGCCAGTAATAGTACAAGCTTTTAATCTGCCAACACAACGCACTCGTAAATCAGCTACAGGCTCTCCAGCAACCTCCCGTTGATTCTCTGGTTGGATATCCGCCCCCATCATTGCCAAGGCTTCTAAAACACCCGTGCGCGTCGGGTTAACACCCACATTTTCAACTACCAACTCCGCACCAGGAACAATTGCCCCAGCCACCAACCAAAAAGCTGCGGAACTAATGTCTCCGGGTACAATCACTGACTGACCATATAGCGTTTTGCCACCCGTGACGGTTACACTTTTACTATCGGGGTCTACCGATAATTCAGCACCAAACGCACGTAGCATTCTTTCACTATGATCGCGGGAAAGGGCTGGTTCGGTAACAGTGGTTTTACCCTCTGTCATTAACCCAGCTAAAAGAATACAAGATTTGACTTGTGCCGAAGCAATGGGAGAATGGTAGTGGATAGGTGTGAGTGAGTTGCCCCGTATTGCTAACGGTGCTAGAGAATTGTTTTTGCGTCCCCAAATTTCAGCCCCCATTTGCTGTAACGGTTTGACAACCCGTGACATCGGACGACTACGCAGTGAGTCATCTCCGGTAACAGTAAAAAACCTATCGGGGTGTGAAGCTAAAATTCCCAGCATCAACCGCAAAGTTGTACCGGAATTACCTGCATTTAAGATATCAAGAGGTTCTTGCAAATTTCCTAAGCCAATGCCTTTGACGGTGACTAATTCAGTATTCAGTGGCGAAATCTCGGCTCCCATTGCCTGAAAGCAATTTGCGGTGCTACGAGGATCTTCTCCCAAAAGTAATCCTTGAATTTTCGTTTCACCTTGTGCCAATGCACCTAACATTAAGGCACGATGAGATATAGATTTATCTCCCGGTACTCGGATGCAACCTCGTAAGGATACTCCAGAAGGTGACAGGTTAATAATTAAATCTTGCGAAACGTCTTCTTTTGTTTCTACGGTTATAACAGAAGGCGACATTAGGATAAACTGGCGTGTGACTGCGCTAGTATCCTACCGTTTTATTTGACCGTGACGCTCTACCTAATTTGAATTTATTTTTGCTTTGCTTGAAGCTTGTTCTGCAATCTTCTGGTATCACCCAAGTCATCAGGATGCTTGCCAAAGTCTGGATTTTATCTCTACTAGTTCGATTTTGCATACTCACCAACTTGGAATTTAATTGCCGGTATCGCTCCCATGCTGACTCACCAACGCAAACCCGTGTGCCTTTCGCTTATTTCTACAGACTTACCCGTGTGGTCTGTAGTCGAAACTGCCGCAACATTGTATCAAAAAGATAGCGATCGCTTTCATTTACTTTTAACCGCACCGCACCAAAAAAATAGCGAAAACCCTAGTTCACGATCGCAAAATGAATTATATCCAAGCTGTAACATACCTACACCCGGTAGTCCGAGAATCTTGTGGCTAGAAATATCCCCCTATCGTGTCACAATGACAATGCAAGGGAATACACAGCTAAGTTACCGTCACTTCTGGGAAGAGGGAGTTTACGGTATTAGCAGGTATTGGCTACCAAGTGAATCATTCCAACCCCACGAACCCATTCGTTTGCGAAACTTTACCCGTAGCCTTTGCTTAAGCGGACATCCTCTACCAGAACATTTACGAGTTGAATACGAATTATGGTCTGGAGAACTCCAATTGGGTAGCTATATTTTGAATTTGGAAATTAAACATTAGATGTTAATGGTTAATAGTTAATAGTTAATAAGGCAAAAATTGTCCGTAAAGCTAGATGTTGGAGGCTATAACTGCCTCCAGAATCATTTCTTTTTTACGTATAATTTAAGACTACTACAATAATTTGCTATTAACCAATAATCATGACTTATTACCTATTACTCGTTACTTATGACCTAGTTAACCATTACTAATGAACTATTCACTAGTAATCATGGCTGTTCACCTATTCACAATTAGCCAAAATAACTAGGTTCATTGCCGGGTTTCCATTTGATATTACAACCAATACTTGGCTTTTGCTCCCTGACTATTTCTTTACCCGCAAGTACAGCATCGATTGCGGCACGTAAATCTGAACCCGTTACAGGTAAACCATTACTGGGACGACTGTCATCTAATTGTCCGCGATACGCTAATTTTCTTTGTCTATCAAATAAAAAGAAATCTGGTGTACATGCTGCTGTATACAGTTTGGCAATATCCTGTGTCTCGTCGTAGCAAATAGGATATTGCAAATCAAGTTCTATCGCCATCTTTTTTAAAGCTGCGGGTGCATCATCTGGGTATTTCTCGGCATCGTTGGCGCTGATAGCCACAATACCCAAACTGCTATGCAAATAATCTTTTCCTAATTTTGATAATTCGTTTTGAATATGCTTGACAAAAGGACAATGCTGGCAAATAAACATGACTAGGATTGCTTGTTTATCGGCAAAACTAGCCAGCGAAATTCTTTCTCCCGCCACCACATTAGGTAAATCAAAATCTAATGCTTTTGTTCCCAGTGACAGCATTGTAGACGCAGTTAAAGCCATAAATTAATCCAATAATCTAGATTTATTCATAATCTCTAGCTTATCAGTCTTAAAGACTTCACTTGTTATTTATTATCTTCCCACTAGGAGAACATCCACAAATTATGGGATGAGGAGCTTAACAAAACTAAATCAAGGTTAATAAATAAACGTGGGCGCAATTTCTTGCACCCCTAGAATTTGCTCTATTAAATTTTTCCATCCGCCATCTGCATCTTACAGATTTTGTAAAAAACCAAAAATACCATGTCCGGTAAATACTTCCAAGGCAATCAGCGAGATAAAACCAATCATCGCCAAACGTCCGTTAAGTAACTCTGCATAGGGAGTAAAGCCTGTGCGATCGCCTTGAACGTCTACATATACCTTAGGTTCAACCGCAAAATTATTTAATTTACCAGTCTCGTCAACAATAGCACCTTTATAAGTCATGGGATTTCCTGAAATATTTTTTCTTTATGTAACTAATTGTAAAGCAAACTGTATCTTTTTGTAAAGAAGATTAATCATTATTTTTCTTCCGGGTTTTCCTCTTTCCCGTTTCCTGCTTGAGTTATATGATGGAGGACTGAGAAAAATATTTAGATAAAACCAATTTCCAGGTAGGTCATGCAGCGATTCCGTGTAGAAGTTCTTGCCAAAACCCTAAATCCCCAGCAAGTGATATATGCCGCCATGCACCAAGACTACACGGAGGCATTTGTATATGATGAACGCGATCGCTTTCCGAGTGAAGAGAAATGTGGCGAGATTATTGTCAAACGCTTATTGGCGGGTGATAGAGGACACTTTGGATGTACTGAACATCCCCAAATAGTATTCAACTGTGGTTACTTTCCTCACAGCGTTATGCAGCAAGCACGGACGCATCGCACGGGCGTATCATTTGATGTGCAGTCCTATAGATATACGGGTATTCAAGTAATCGATGTAGTTGATGGTAAAAAAGATATTGAGGATGTTTTCTACCTGCGCCCAGTCGGTTACTATAGCGATCGCCAAGGCAAAAAATATTATTATTCCCCCGAACAGCGTTCAGCAGATTTACAGTGGTGTTGGGAAGCTGCAAAACGTTACAAAGCGGATTTTGAAGCGGGGATGTCCGAAGAACACGCAAGGGGAAAAGTTCCTTTTGATTATCGCCAGCATTTTGTCGTCAGCTTTAATTTGCGATCGCTTTTGCACTTCCTCGATTTACGCTACAAAAAAGACGCACAACTGGAAATTCAAAAACTGTGCGAAATGATGTTTCCCCACCTTGAGGAATGGACACCTGCTATTGCGGCTTGGTATAAATCTAGTCGTCTGGGTAAAGCTAGGCTTTCCCCTTAAGAAGTCTTCGGAGGGTTGATCTGTGACGCAGGTTAATGCGATGCAGTCATTTTCTCACCTCCGAAATATAGTCAGTAGAATAATCCTGATTAAACTTTGGCTAACGTCACAATCTCATCTTGGTCTTGATATTTACCTTGGCGGGCATCATAGCTAGTTTCACAAGGCTCCCCTTCTAAAAATAGTAATTGCACCACACCCTCATTTGCGTAAATGCGACAGTCAGCACTCGAAGAATTGGAAAATTCTAGGGTTAAATGACCTCTCCAAGCAGCCTCAGCTGGGGTGAGGTTGGCAATGATTCCACATCTAGCAAATGTGCTTTTACCGATACAGATAACCGTAATATTACCTGGTACTGCCAGTTTTTCTAGGGCTACACCCAAACCATAGGAATGAGCGGGAAGTATAAAGTAACTACCTTGAGTATCAGTATGAAGTTGACTTGATTCCAGATTTTGGGGGTTAAAATTTTTGGGATCGATAACAGTTCCAGGAATATGACGAAAAATACGGAACTCTTTAGGGGAGAGACGAATATCGTATCCATAGGAAGATAATCCGTAGCTGATGACACGACGTGTAACATCATTTTCGTTGGTTTCGCGAATCAAACTTGGCTCGAAGGGGGTTATCATGCCCTGTTGAGCCATTGCCTTAATCCAAATATCGTTCTTAATCACGTTTAATAATTTCAAGTGGCTCGAAGTATCCGAATAGAGTTATTAGAATACCTTGCGAATGTTGTCACTGGGGAGTGTGCCCATAGCAAACTTGTGGAAATATGGGGGAAGCAATGGAGCGATCGCCAATATATTTCTAAAATATTTGTGGAAATATTGGAAAATCAACTCATACTCTCTCATAATCTATTGGTTTCAAGGTCTTTGGCTACGGCGAATTTCAGTAATTTGATCAGCCACATCCAAAATCGATTTGGGCATTTCGGGTCCAGTGAGAATAATATCCACATTGGTAGGACGTTGGGCTAAAAATGATAAAACTTCGGTTTCTAAAATTAGACCGAGATTAATCGCTAAACTGAGTTCGTCTAAGACAACGAGAGAATACTTACCCTGCAATACCACTTTTTGTGTATGTTGCCACAACTTCTGTAAAGATTCGGTTTCATTTTCTTCAAGGTGTGGTGTATCAATACAACGGGGCAAATCGCAACGAATCCAATCTAATTTTTGTCCTAATTGTATTGGCTTTTCATGCCCTTGATTAATACCACCTTTGAGAAACTGCACAACTAGTACAGAAGTACCTTGTCCGGCAATTCTCAGTGATTGTGCCATTACAGAAGTAAAAAAGTCACGATGCGAGGTAGTAAAAACTTGTATAAGACCCTCAACGGTATACGGTAATTTTAGGGTCGAATTTACGCTAGGAGTCTCTAACTGCACAGCCATATCTAAATGTTTAAAAATACACAATAAGTTAAAGCGAATTTGCTGATATTTGCATGGAAAACTTACCTATAAATCTGAAGTTTTCTGTAATTTTGCGAAGAAATGGTTTATTGACCATGTTGCATTCTTAGTCAAACATTAGGCTCGGACCTAAGTCAAGAGTGGTAAAGATATATATTCGCATTTTCTGGATACTTTTCTCAATCAGTGCGAGTAAAAATAAAAACTAATCTCTGTAAGTAAATATTTGATTCAAGCTGGGAGTGGTAGCAGCTAATTAGTCAATGTTACATTTGCTGTTTGTTTGGGCACAACAGATTGAGAACGTTGTAATTTTGACTGGAATCAGAGGAGTGTTTTTGTGAGATTAGTGATTTTAGGGGGTTCGGGTTCAGGAAAGAGTACGCAGGCACAACACCTTGGTAGTCACTTGGAAATTCCTTTAGTTGCTACTGGTGATGTTTTACGCGCTGCGATTGCCAGTAATTCGGAATTAGGTCAGTTGGCTCAACCTTTTATTGAGAGAGGGGAACTTGTACCAGATGAGTTGATGATAGAATTTGTGCGATCGCGTCTCAAGGAGGCTGATGTTGGGCGTGGTTGGATTTTGGAGGGTTATCCGCGTACTGCGTTTCAAGCGGAGGAGTTAGATTTTTTACTTGATCATTTGGGACAAAAGTTAAATTGGGCAATTTATTTACAGGTTCCGGAAGCAGTAATGGTGAGTCGTTCCTTGGGGCGTTCTTTACCCGATGACCAGCCGGAGATTGTCCAGCGTCGCATAGAATTGTTTTATGACAGGACTATTCCCATTTTGGAATATTATGACCGTCGCCGCCGTTTGTTAACCATCAATGGGGATCAATCACCGGATATGGTTTTGGAAAAGATTATTTCTCTTGTGGGTTGAAATTGATATCGAGAAAAGTTTTGTGGTTTGATATGATTCTACGGATCGACCTTTTGCTTGTAAGATTAAGGAATTATTATTCAAACTAATTTCCAAAGATGATGCAATAGTCATTGAAGATAGAATAAAAGTCTTTGATTAGTCTTTTATAAATATTCTTATAACCTTATTTTACAGTTTCGCCTTCAGGTTGTATTCTCCTAAAATCAAGCAGAAATTGGAGGCAAATCCGATGAATTGGCAACGTCCCGACGGTAGACAACCATTACAACTTCGTCCCGTCAGTTTTGAGCAAAACTTTACTCGGTATGCGCCTGGTTCCGTACTCGCTAAATGTGGCGATACCCATGTACTCTGCACTGTGAGTCTGAGTCAAGGAGTACCCAGGTTTCTTGAAGGTAGTGGCAAAGGTTGGTTAACTGCTGAGTATCGGATGTTGCCGTCAGCAACGCAGCAACGGAGCGATCGCGAGTTAATGAAGTTATCGGGACGGACACAGGAAATTCAAAGATTAATTGGGCGCAGTTTGCGAGCTGCGCTAGATTTTAGTATTTTGGGCGAAAAGACCTTGACAGTCGATGCAGACGTGCTACAGGCTGACGCAGGCACACGTACAACAGCAATTACGGGTGGGTTTGTGGCGTTAGCGAATGCAATTTCTAAATTGTTACAGCAAGGAATTTTAGAACGTTCTCCTTTGATTGGACAGATTGCGGCGATATCGGTAGGGTTATTGCAAGGGGAAGCGTTTTTAGATTTAAATTATGTTGAAGATGTGACTGCTACGGCTGATTTTAATGTAGTGATGAATCAGCATTTGGGAATTATTGAAGTTCAGGGAACTGCTGAGGATGGCTATTTGAGCAGGCAACAATTCAATCAAATTATGGATTTTTCTGAAAAAGGTATTCAACAGCTTTTGATGTTACAGAGGGAAGCCATTTGCGATTGGGATGATTTGTATGTGGGATAGTGATACTATTCATCGCTGATTATTTACTGTTTGCTGTTAGATATTAGTCATTAAAAATTACAAATTACGTATTTTTATGAGCAATGTTTTCGGACTTCAATCTCAGGGTGCTTGGTTATATTCTTTGTGGAAGTTTTCACGTCCGCATACGATTATTGGCACTACTTTAAGTGCATTAGGATTATATTTGATAGCAATTGGTTTAGCTGATGCTAGCTTTACTGTGATTCCTTTATTAGGTGCGTGGATTGCCTGTTTGTGCGGCAATGTTTATATTGTCGGCTTGAATCAACTTGAAGATATTGCGATCGATAAAATCAATAAACCCCATTTACCTTTAGCATCGGGCGATTTTTCATTACTAACTGGAAAATTAATTGTAGCAATCACAGGAGTTTTGGCGCTGATTATTGCCATGACTCAAGGTAAATATTTATTCGGGATGGTTGCCGTTAGTTTGGCGATTGGTACTGCTTACTCTTTGCCACCGATTCGTTTAAAAAGGTTTCCATTTTGGGCTGCTATTTGTATTTTTTCGGTGCGGGGAGCAATTGTTAATTTAGGATTGTATTTGCACTATAATTCTCTTTTCCAACAAACAATCAATATTCCTAATATTCCTGTATCTGTCTGGTTGCTGACAGTATTTGTAATAGTCTTTACATTTGCGATCGCCATTTTTAAAGATATTCCTGATATGGAAGGAGATGCACAATATAATATATCTACCCTCTCAATCAAACTCGGTAAGGAGTCAGTTTTTAAACTTTCTCTTTGGGTAATTACTGTTTGTTATTTAGGCATAATTTTTGCTGGTTTATTACAAATTACTGGTATCAATTCAAATTTTCTAATTTTTAGCCATATAATTCCGTTAGTGGCAATGTGGTGGCGTAGTCAGCAAGTTAACTTAGAAGATAGAATTTCAATAGCTAGTTTTTATCAGTTTATTTGGAAACTGTTTTTTCTAGAGTATTTAATTTTTCCTGTCGCTTGTTTATTAGACTGAAAAAACTTTGATAAGTCTAATTTATTTTGGCTCCTAATTATTGATGACTGTATCAACTGCTTTATCATCTTCCAAAAGCAAGTCATAAAACCAAATCAAAGATTTCAGAAAATACCAAGCTGTCATCACTATCTTAGCTGTCCAAATAATCGGAAAATTACTATATTCCTCCCATTCTTGAATTCTAGCTTGAAATTCCCGCCAAGCGATCGCAACTCCTGCAAAATACGCGAATAAACCAATCCATAGCCAAATAGATGTCAACATATCGTTGTATCTCCATCTTTCCAATATTTAATATCTCTGAAGTATATTAAGTACCTGTTTACACTCAAAACCAATCAAGCGTCTGTAGCACACTCACTTCTAGTTTGATATTTAATTCAATCTACCTGCTGAACCTTGTGTTTCTCTTCTCCCGTAGCAACCTGAAAATTTACATAATTCACGAAAGTAAAAGAATTTGCAACCATCTCAAGTCATATATCTGCCTTACTCATGTTATGGGTGTCATTAAAGTCAGTTTATGCAGTTGTTAAGAACTGCTAATATACTGACACTGCGAAGAATTAGCATATATGCAAATCAAAGCATAATTAAGGACAAACGATGGAAATTTTTCAAAGCCCTACTAATTTAATAGCAGCGACTATTGTATTTTTTGCTGCTGCCATCCTGATTTATTTTGCCTGGAAAACTTTAATTACCTCAAACCTCTATCAGAAAGGGGTAACACTCTATCAAAAAAAAGACTACGAAGCTGCGGAAGCGACTTTTCGACAAGTCATTGCAATTAACTCCACTAATGATGTTGTCCATCTGTTATTAGGTGACTGCTTAATGCAACAAGATAGAGTCAAAGAGGCAATGAAAGAGTTTCAGGATGTAATTCAACGCGCACCCAAAAAAGTTGATGCCTATTTACGTTTGAGTAACGCTTTTATTGCTCAGGGAAATAGGACTGAAGCTATTACTAATCTAGAAAAATCTCGTGATTTATTCCAAACACAAAAACAACCGCAGCAAGCTGAACAAGTTAATCAACTGTTGCAAAAGCTGAAAACTAATCAAAACTAAATATTCTAACTAAATTCGCCTTTTCCTGTAGATAAAAACCCAGTAACTGCTGTAAGTAACTGTTCTAAATAACTCTATTAGATATAGACAGATTTAGGCAGTGATAGATTGATCAAAATTGACTTGTGTGGCTTTTAAATCTAAAAAAAATGACTTCGCAAAAAGGTAAAGTTTATCTTGTCGGCGCTGGACCTGGTAATATTGCCTACCTAACAATCAAGGCTTACAAACTGTTGGAGAAAGCTGAAGTATTGATTTACGATGCGCTCGTGGATACTGAATTGCTGAATTTAGTACCTTTAGACTGTTTACAGTTAGAAGTAGGGAAGCGTGGAGGTAAACCAAGTACACCGCAAACTGAAATTAATCAGTTGCTAGTTAATTATTGCCAAGAGGGTAAACAAGTAATTCGCTTAAAATCAGGTGATCCATTTATCTTTGGACGCTGTACCTCAGAAATTGAAGCATTGAAAACAGCAAAATGTACTTTTGAAATTGTGCCAGGCATTTCTTCAGCATTGGCAGCCCCATTATTTGCCAGTATTCCTTTGACAGATGCAGTCTTGAGTCGAGGTTTTGCAGTAGTGACAGCACACGAACCCGAAGCTTTGAATTGGGAAGCATTGGCGGGAATTGAGACACTGGTGGTTTTAATGGGGGGAAAAAATCTTCCAGAAGTAGTACACCAATTAGTTAAACATGGTAAAAGCCGGAGTACGCCTGTAGCTGTGGTGCGTTATTGTGGAACAGCGCGTCAGCAAATATGGACGGGAACATTAGAAACAATACTGGAAATTACAGCAGGTGTGTCGCTTTCGCCAACAGTAATTATAATTGGTGAAGTTGTGGGGTTACGCAAATATCTTCAACCTGAGAATATAGAGGTAGATGAAACTCTGATAGGTAATTAGGTAATCAACACTCCAAAATCATGCCTACCAACATCTTTACGCCCCCTATTCCCTCTACCCAGCAACCTCTAGCTGGTAAAACAGTATTGGTGACACGTTCAGCAGGACAATCGAGTTATTTTAGTGAATTGCTGATTGAATCCGGTGCAAACGTTGTCGAAATGCCAGCATTAGAAATTGGTCCCCCATCAAATTGGGATAAATTGGATAATGCGATCGCAAATTTATCGAGTTTTAACTGGTTAGTTTTGGCTTCTAGCAATGGCGTTGAATATTTCTTTGAACGATTATTTGCCCAAGGTAAAGATGCGCGTGCATTGACTGGTATAAAAATAGCTGTTGTGGGTGAAAAAACTGCTCAGTCTTTGCAGAAACATAGCATACAAGCCGATTTTATCCCTCCTAATTTTGTTGCTGACTCGTTAGTTGAGAATTTTCCCGAAGAACTGGTTAATCTCAAGATTTTATTTCCCCGTGTCGAAAGTGGTGGACGGGAAGTTTTGGTGAAAGAATTAACACAAAAAGGTGCAGAAGTGATTGAAGTTGCAGCTTACCAATCTTGCTGTCCTAGTCATATACCTCCTTCGGCGGAATTGGCTTTGCAAAGTGGAAATGTCGATATCATTACATTTGCAAGTTCCAAAACTGTCAAATTTTTCTGCCAGTTAGCAACAAGAGTGTTCCCTGAAAATGTGTTGGGCAGTTATTTGGAAGGTATCTGTATTGCTTCAATTGGTCCCCAAACTTCCAAAAGCTGTCAAGATTTAATTGGACGTGTTGATGTTGAAGCTGAGGAATACACTTTGCCAGGATTAACGCAAGCTTTGATTAAATGGGCAAGTCAGTAAAATAAAATTGGTGAGGCGATCGCGATCATCTAATCATCATAGCTTTTAGGGGCGCACAAGTCGAATTGGAGAGATGTAGGGTTTCCGCAGGTGCGATCGCATTTGTATGTTGATGTCAATGAAATTATTGTGCGTCCCACTCTTAGTCTCACAAAAATAACTAATGAAAAAACGTCTGATTGGCTTAACAGGTGGGATTGCAACGGGTAAAAGCACTGTGTCTAAGTATCTTGCCGAAAAATATCAATTACCGATTCTAGATGCTGATATTTATGCACGGGATGCAGTTGCTGTTGATTCGCCAATATTAAAACAAATTTCTCAAAGATATGACAATATTTTACTTGCAGATAATAGTTTGAATCGTCAAAAGTTAGGAGAAATAGTTTTTAAAAACCATAATGAACGTGTTTGGATTGAAAGCTTAATTCATCCTTATGTGAGAGAAAAATTCAATCAAGAAATTACTAAATTTACTTGCGAAACATTAATTTTAGTGATTCCTTTGTTGTTTGAGGTTGGTTTGACTAATTTAGTTACAGAAACTTGGGTTGTGAGTTGCTCTGAAGCACAGCAATTAGCCAGATTAATGCAGAGAAATAATTTAACTTTAGAACAAGCGCAAGCCAGAATTCAGAGCCAAATGCCTTTATCAGAGAAAATAAAGCTTGCTGATGTTGTCTTGGATAATTCGCGAAGTTTGGAAATGCTCTTGAAATCAGTAGATGCTGCCATAAATCAGGCAAAAGTAATTTAATTTTAGTTTTCTGACAGCCAAAAACTTTTAAAAAACAGAAGATTTATTTTCCATTGCTTGAATAAATGCTTCAAATTGTCCATTTGGTGTCCATTGAATTGCTCCATCTTTACCTGTAAATAATAATTGTGTCTTCACATCACCTAATGCAGAGACAATATTAGGCTCAATGTCAGCACTAGTTGTAATTGTCACCTCCGGCTGCAATAATGGAACCAGTTCCTTAAGCGATCGCGGTTGACACCACAATACTTGAGGACGAGGTAAATTTCCAGCTTTAATTAATTGTCGTAATTCAGTTGGTTTGAGATTCCCGACAAATAACCAATCTTTATCGTGAATTCGCATCTGTAAAATCGGTAATTGTTCATTAACTAGTTGCAGAATCGCAGAACCGATGTTTATACTTTGACCAACACTAAGAATTTGATATGTAGCTTGGTTTTGTTGTAATTGCTTCTGAATGACTCCACTAGTCAGAACATTATCAGCTCTAGCTGCATAATCATAGAATACTTTAACTGGTAATTTTGGCAATAACTCTAGCCAACCCCTACTTCCATTCCCTTGAAAATCAGAAGCAACAGCCCAATCAATTTGATTCACACCCTGCTGTTGCAAAAAAGGTAATATTGTGAAGCGTCCCGTACCTTCATCACCGCTATTAATTAACGTTACCTTGCCTTGGTCTTGAATTACTAAAACCGGTTCACTACTAGCCGCTAACATCGTCACTCGAAATAACGTATTGGCTTGATGCCAAGCTGGAATTAATACTAAAGTTAGTGCAATTCCTAATCCTATCCACCAACGACGTTGCCACCAACGTACCAACCAAATCAAAATTAATATTATATAGATAATAAACATTTGCGTAACAGTGATGCTACCAACAGCAAATGAATTTCCTCGTAAATTACTAAAAAAATCTACTAGTCTCAACAACCAGTCAGTTGGATAATGCAAAATACCCGCGATCGCACTCCCAATCCCAGGTACAATCAAAGATGCGATCGCACTAATAAATCCACCAATACTAATTACCGAAATCAATGGTGTACTGGCAATATTTAACACCAAACTATAGGATGGTACAACCCCAAAAACATGCAACTGTAAGGGTAAAGTCCAGATTGTAGCAGCTAAAGGCACAGAAATCAAAGATGCGATCGTTGGTGGTAGCCATCCCAATCTTGTCGTGATTGCGGGAACTGTGACAATTAACCCTAAGGTTGCCAAAAAACTCAATTGAAAACCCAAATCCCAAATCCATAAAGGATTAAAGATTAATAATAAAGTTGCCGCTACTAATAAAGAACCTAGCTGTCTAACTTTTTTACCTAACAGTAAAGCTATTAAAGCTGCAAACCCCATCACCACGGCACGCAATACCGCCGGTTGAAACCCAGTTAAACATAAAAACGTTAGTAAAGCTAAACACCCTACTGTAAATTGAGTTTTCCTTGTAGCACGTTTCGTTAAGCCTAAGACAATACCCAAAATTAACGAAGTTTGGAACCCAGAAGCCGCTAAGGCATGGGCTAAACCTACCTGCACAAATCCATCGCGAATATCATAAGGTAAATCTACAGCTTTACTACCTAAAACCATAGCACTGACAAGTGGACCTTCGGGAACACCCAAAAAACTAACTTGAGATTTCACAATTTGCTCACGAAACTTCCACCATCCCCACTTTTTATCTTCATTCAGAATATTTACCTGTCGTCCACTTAACCCCGCAAACACACCTTCTTTCTGTAAATATTCTCGAAAATCAAAAGCACCAGGGTTGGCAGCAGCTTTTGGTTTATACAAAACACCAGTCACAGCAATTTGCTGTCCCGGATATAATCCAGTTGCCTGTAGTAAAGGTAGAGTTACATATAATTTGCCCGAAACTCCCTTACCTCCACCACCATCTGCATTTTTCACCTCATCTAACTGCTTTGCTTCCATCCAAAACTGTCCCTTGGAAGTACGAGTCAAACGTGGAGTGCTAGTTACAGTCCCCCGTACTACAAAAAGTTGCTCTTGATTGCTATTATTCCCTGGAGGCACCGACTTACTTACATCATTAGTTGTTGGTTGGGGAACCCGATACTGTAGATAAAAACTTGCCAACAAACCCAGTAAACCTGCAATTAACCATATTCTCGGATGCGGATAAACTCGTGGTAATGAGGGTACATGTCTTGATTTTTCCAATCCTCTTGTTTTACTGGGTGGTATTGTACGGCTATGATTTCGCCCTCTTCTAAAGAGAATTACACCTATCAAACCCAAACCGAATATCCAAAAACCACCCCCAGGAATTGCACTAAATAGCAATCCGAGAATATAGCCAAGACATATAATTACACCACTCGCCTGAATCATGGGACTTCTTATCTCAAAAATTTGAGCCTTATTGTCACTATCAAAAAAATCAGCCTGCACAAGCAGGCTTAATCTCTATAATCTCAAAGTACCCTCAAACCAACCTTAAATTTTGAGTTGGTGAATTTTATTATACATAATGCTACTGTTCAACCTAAATACTAATACTTAACTTCAACCCAAATACAGCATGTACAATCAAAACTAAAAATGCTGTACTACCCAAATAAGCATGAAGGTTGCGTAAACCAGCATTTCCAGCAAAAAATTTAGAAATCGCACCATTAATTGCTAATAATACCAAAACACCTGAAGCAGTCCAAAAATGTGGACTCTCCAGAATCGGCTGTTTTTGCATCACTAAAGATAACAAACCACCCGTATAGCCTAAAGCCATAAACGTAAACATTAAAGGAGCAAGTTTGCGATGCTCACTACGACTTTTAATTGCCACTTCCTTATCTTCGAGCAATCTTCCTTGCCAACCCGCATAAACCACGTAACTACCCAAAACAAAAATCACAATACCCATCATGACTGGATGTCCCCAATGGATAATCGGTTCCGGAACATTGAAACTGCGAAACCATGCTGCGATCGGTTCTAAAATATCAGCTAACTTAGTACCCATTCTGCTCTCAAATTTCTGTAATAAAACTTAATCCCAGTAAACAGCATAGATTCTTATATGGAGATTTTGCAAGCGAGAACCTCTGACGAAACTTCTCCAAGATATGCTGACATCCATCTCCCTATATCTCTCCATACCTCTGTACCAGGTATTTTTGAGTCTTCTTCTCAGGGAAACTGTATTAATTTTTACATCTTGAATTTATTTGTACGAAAAGTCAGCAGATTCGACAATATCTGAATAAATAACCCTCTTCCATTGGAAAAGGGCACATCCAATAATTTCTAACTAGCTGTATTTTTGAGCAATGGATAACCAAGCTTTTCGCGCTGTTCCACATACATTTGGGCAACCTTTCGCGCCAAATGTCTAATTCTACCGATGTATCGTGTTCGTTCTGTTACTGAAATTACACCTCTTGCATCCAGTAAATTAAACATATGCGAACATTTAATGACATAGTCCAAACTTGGTAAAACTAAACCCCGATTATTTAATTGCTGTGCTTCCTCTTCATACAAATTAAATAGATTTAACAGCATCTCCGGATTTGATGCTTCAAAATTATACACACACTGCTCAATCTCACCTTGCAAGTGAATATCCCCATAGGTAATATTCTCCGCCCATTGGATTTTAGTCATCGCATCTACACCTTGAAGATACATCGCCAATCGTTCCAAACCATAGGTGATTTCAATTGAAACCGGACGACAATCAATTCCTCCACACTGCTGGAAATAAGTAAACTGGGTAATTTCCATCCCATCCAACCAAACTTCCCAACCAGTACCCCAAGCACCTACTGTTGCATCTTCCCAATTATCTTCGACAAAGCGCACATCATGGTCTTCAGGATGAATTCCCAATACTCTGAGGGAATCTAAATAAATTTCTTGGATGTTATCCGGGGAAGGTTTGATCAAAACTTGATACTGATAATAATGTTGAAACCGATTTGGGTTTTCGCCATAGCGTCCATCTGTGGGACGACGACAAGGTTCTATATATGCGACAGCCCAAGGCTCTGGTCCCAAAGCCCTTAAAAAAGTGTGGGGATTCTTAGTTCCGGCTCCCTTTTCCATGTCGTAGGGCTGGGCGATTAAACAACCGCGATCGCGCCAAAAACGATGTAACTCCAAAATTATTGATTGAAAATCCACTAGCTCTTTCCTTTCTCTGCACAATGCATAAACCATTGTTGCTCAAAGCAGCACGAAGGCGATCGTCATAGGCAAGAAAAAAA